>JABGOQ010000071.1 GCA_018645405.1 Anaerolineae bacterium
TTTTTATATAACGAAAGCGATTGTACCGTTACGAGATATGGATGTCAACGAGATTGACGCTATTATAAATTCAGGTATAATCGAGTAGCTATGCATCTTTTTCTTTCCCCTGGAAATTCTCATCTTTTACCTTCACCCAATAAATGTATTTGTTTATTTAAGAAAATCACGTAGCTTCTCATAAGAGGAAGAATTAGACCTTCTTTCTCGCCGAAACAAAAAAATAACCTGTAATCAATCTTATGTTTAGAATTTTAGTTTGGAGGCAACATTGGCTGTAAACGGGAAATCAGTAATTTTAGACGTCCAGAATTTGCGCACGCAGTTCAGCACAGATGATGGTCTTGTACAAGCCGTAAATGGTATTTCTTTATCTTTGCGAGAAGGGGAAACGTTGGGGATTGTGGGGGAAAGTGGATGTGGAAAAAGTGTTTCAATGTTATCCGTAATGCGTTTACTTCATGTGCCACCTGCTAAAATTTCAGCAGATCGTCTGTATTTTATGGAAACAGACATCATGGCTTTGTCGAAAGAAGAAATGCGTAATGTACGTGGTAGCCAGATTGCGATGATTTTCCAAGACCCAATGACATCATTAAATCCAGTTCTAACAATAGGTTTCCAACTTATCGAGCCACTACAATTGCATTTAGGGCTTGCTGATGATGCAGCAGCCAAACGAGGGTCTGAATTGCTTGAAATGGTCGGGATTCCTGATTCAGCTTCTCGATTAGATGATTATCCTCATCAATTTTCTGGTGGGATGAGACAGCGCGCTATGATTGCAATGGCTCTGGCATGTAACCCTGCCATTCTAATTGCTGATGAGCCAACGACCGCGCTAGATGTAACCATTCAGGCTCAAATTGTTGAGCTTATTAAGCGTTTGCAAGATCAAATTGGTATGGCTCTGATTTGGATCACCCATGACCTTGGTGTGGTTGCTGGTTTAGCAGATCGTGTCGTTGTTATGTATGCGGGATATATTGTCGAGAGTGCCTCCGTTGATGAGCTTTATGGGCAACCCCGTCACCCATATACGGCCGCTCTTTTGCGCTCCCTACCCAGAATGGATGGCAGCGTCGGCGAGGACTTGGAATCGATTAAAGGTTTACCCCCAGATCTTATTCAGCTCCCTACAGGCTGTCCTTTTGCAGCCCGCTGTACATTTGTTCAAGATAAATGTCGTGAAGAAAACCCCTTACTTGAAGAAGTTTCCCCCCAACATAAAATCGCTTGCTGGATAGATGTGGACACAGGTGAATTTCGATGAGCACAGAAAAAGTCATTATTAAAGTAGAAAACCTTACAAAGCACTTCCCCATCACTCGTGGCGTTATTGTTCAGCGTCAAATAGGTGCTGTTCAAGCTGTAGATAACGTCTCTTTTGAAATTCGAGAGGGCGAAACTTTAGGCTTGGTCGGTGAAAGCGGTTGTGGTAAATCAACAACAGGACGTACCATTTTGCAACTCCATCGGGCAACTTCAGGGAAAGTCTATTACGATGGTACAGACCTTACCGAAACTGGCGATGATCAGATGCGAAAATTTCGCCGAGATCTCCAAATCATTTTCCAAGACCCATATGCTTCCCTGAATCCTAGAATGACAGTTGGTAGCATTATTGCTGAACCCTTAGAAGTACATAGGATTGGGACGAAAAAAGAGCGGCGCGAACGTGTGAAAGAGTTGCTCGCGTTGGTTGGACTTAATCCCTACTTCATCAATCGATACCCACACGAATTCTCAGGCGGACAACGTCAACGAATCGGCGTGGCGCGTGCCTTGGCATTAAACCCAAAATTTATTGTTTGTGATGAACCTATTGCCGCATTAGATGTATCCATTCAGGCACAAGTCGTCAATTTGCTTGAAGAATTACAAGAACAATTCGGTCTTACTTATCTATTCATTGCACACGATTTGAGTATGGTACGCCATATTGCAGATCGTACTGCTGTAATGTATTTGGGGAAAATTGTTGAATTGGCAGAAAGAGATGAACTCTATGGTAAGCCTTTGCATCCCTACGCACAGGCTTTGCTTTCTGCTGTTCCAATCCCTGATCCTGTAAAAGAGCGTGAGCGCAAACGAGTTATCTTAGAAGGTGATGTTCCCAGCCCTTCCAATCCACCTTCAGGTTGTCGTTTTCACCCGCGTTGTCCCATTGCAGAGGATATCTGTAAAGAAAAAGAACCTGAATGGCGAGAAGCCCATGAAGATCATTGGGTGGCTTGTCATTTAGTTTAGAACCATTTTCATTCAAGGAGGTGGTGCCTAGTAGGTATATAAAATAATGTACCATATACTTTTGTCTGTAAATCAATTCAAAACTTTAGTAGGAGAAGAAAAATAATGAAAATGAACAAAACACTTTTGATGGTCTTCGCATTGCTTATCGTTAGCAGCATGATGTTGACCGCCTGTGGTGGAAGCGGTGCTCTTGCAGAAGATCCCGTAACCCTTAACTGGGTTTGGACGACAGAACCCCCCACCATTGACCCCTCCCTTGCCACTGATACCACTTCCGTTGACGTTGTCGGGAATACTTTTGTTGGTCTGACTAAGTTTGATCCCATCAGCGGTGAAGTCGCCCCCTCTCTGGCAACAAGCTGGGAATCTGGCGAAGATGCAGAAGGCAACCAAACATGGACCTTCACACTTCGTGATGATGTCGAATGGGTAAAATTCAACGCAGAAACCGGCAAAGTTGAAAAACAAGATCGAGTTGTTACTGCACAAGATGTCGTGTACGGTGTAAAACGCACAGTTGATCCTGAAACAGCGTCTGACTATTCTTACGTTCTCTACATTCTAAAGAATGCTGCCTCGATTAACGGTGGAGAAGAAGGTATGAGCGTTGATGATTTGGGTGTTGAAGCATTGGATGAAACCACTGTTAAATTCACCCTTGAGCGCAAAGCTGGCTACTTCCCTGCTATTGCAGGTATGTGGGTTGCTAACCCGATGCCCCAATGGGCAATTGAAGAAAGTGGCGAAGCCTGGACTGAACCCGAAAACTTTGTTTCCAATGGACCATACGTCCTTGAAAACTGGGTGCATGGTGGCGAATTGAACCTTGCCAAGAATCCTTTCTGGATTAATGCAGATGATGTTCAAATTGAACGTGTTCATGGTGTGATCATTGAAGAAGAATCAACCGCTTTTGCTCTTTATGAGAATGGTGAAGTTGATACTGCCGCTGTTCCTCTTCCTGAAATGGATCGTGTCAAAGCAGACCCTGCACTAAGCGCAGATTACTACGAAGCTCCCACCCCTTGTACATACTACTATGGTTTCGTCAATACCAAACCCCCCTTTGATGATGTCCGTGTCCGCACAGCTTTTGCGCAATCAATTGATCGCCAGAGCCTGATCGACAACGTCACCAAAGGTGGCCAGATCCCTGCAACAAGTCTTGCCCCTCCCGGAATCTTCGGCGCTCCCGCACCCGGAACAGTTGGCTTGAATTACGATCCTGCTGTAGCCATGGCCTCCCTCCAGGAATATCTGGATGCTGAAGGTATGACCATTGAAGATTTCAACGCCCTAGGCGTTACCCTGATGCACAACACTAGTGAAGGCCATGCTTTGATTGCTGCTGCAATTCAACAGATGTGGGCTGATAATCTGGGCGTGGAAGTCACCGTTGAAAACCAGGAATGGAAAGTTTATCTGGATACCATCGGAAAAGATACAGATATCGATCAGGTACCACATGTCTTCCGCCTTGGTTGGTGTGCTGATTACCCGGATGAGAACAACTGGATCCATGAAGTCTTCAACTCAGACGAAGGCGCAAACCGCGTCCGCACTGATAATGCTGATTTCAATGCCTTAACAGTTGCCGCTGGCGAAGCTGATGATCCTGCAGAGCGCGAAGCTCTCTACGAACAAGCTGAACAAATGTTCGCTGAAGAGATGGTTGCCTTTGCTCCGATTTATCATTACACTACTGTGAATGTTACCCACCAGTGGTTGACTCGTAACTTCCCGCCCTTGGGTGCGAATGACTTCTATAACTGGACACTTGATGACGCAGCTCGTGGTCAATAAGAGTTTGGTTTAGTTAAAAGTTAAGCATAACCTTGGGAGGCGGAGTATTACTCCGCCTCCCAAATCTCTTTAGGAAAGAAGGCTACCTATGCTTCGATATATCATCCGTCGTATTTTACAATTTATTCCCGTTTTGTTTGCCGTAACTTTATTTACCTTTGTTATGATGCGCGCTATCCCTGGCGGGCCTTTCGACTTCGCGGGAGATAAAAGCCTCCCTCCGCAGGTCGTGGCAAATATCGAGGCAAAATATCATCTCGATTGGCCCCTCTGGAAACAATTCGCATCTTATCTTCTTGGCGATCAGATGCTTGGAGAAGAGGGTCCCTCTCTAGGTGTTATCCGAGGCGATTTAGGCCCCTCTTTGCGCTATAGAGGACAAAATGTCAACGATATTATAGCTACCACGTTGCCTATCTCAGCGCAGCTTGGTTTTATGTCATTATTATTAGCCCTTATTATAGGCATCCCTACGGGAACCATCGCGGCACTCAAGCAAAATACATGGATGGATTATACAAGCACCTTTGCGGCGGTTCTCTTTCTTTCGATTCCTAACCTGGTTTTGGCTCCAATTTTGATATGGATATTCTCTTTGAAATTGGGTTGGTTTCCTGTCGCGACATGGGGTGCGAGCCCGCCATTTTTTCTGGGTGTTTTCCCACGTTTTAGCCAATTCAATCTAAATTACTTTGAACACGCAGTTTTGCCTGTCTTTGCCTTGGGTACTTCCTCGGCAGCCGGTATTGCGCGTTTAACACGTGCCAGCCTTTTGCAAGTCATTAACGAAGATTATATTCGTACAGCTCGCTCAAAAGGCTTACGTGAACAAACAATTATTGCTGTTCATGCACTTAAGAACAGCATGATCCCTGTTATAACAATTCTGGGCCCGGCTTTTGCTGGTTTGGTTGTGGGTACTTTTGTGGTCGAATTGATCTTCGGAATTAATGGGATGGGGAAACATTTTGTGAGTAGCATTGGTAACCGAGACTACCCTGTTATTACAGGGGTCACATTGATTTATGCAATTGTCCTTGTGGTTGCCAATCTTTTAGTCGATATTACCTATGCTTGGCTTGATCCACGCATTCGCTTTGATTAGAAAATAAAAAATCAGGAGATAGAATATGGCTGTTGTTGATCTCGCAGAAGAAACAGGTACGATTACTCGAAAAGAACGAAGTTTAGGAGCTGAAGCTTTTCGTCGTCTATTAAAAAACAGAGTGGCGGTGTTGAGTGTCATTTTTATCATTGGATTGATACTGGTTTCTATCTTTGCTGATTCAATTGCTCCTCATGACTATGCAAGGCAAGATTTATTGGAAAATAATGCAGTCCCCCAATGGATGCTCTTTCTGTTGCCGGAAGGTGCAGAAAATTATGCTCGTATCACCGAAGTCTTCCCCTTGGCAGCAGACCACTTAGGACGTGATATGCTCAGCCGAACTATTTATGGTGCACGAGTTTCCCTGACAGTTGCTTTTGTTGGTTCAGCTGTTAGTATGCTCGTAGGTATCATTTACGGTATGGTCTCAGGCTATTTGGGAGGGCGTGTTGATAGTGCTATGATGCGCACTGTTGACTTCCTATACGCATTTCCATTCTTGGTGGTTGTTATTTTGCTTCAAACTTATTTTAAGGCAATTGCAAGGCAAGGAGGTGGCGAAGGCATTGGCCTTGTCTTTCTTAACTTGAATAAAGATATGGGCGGTTTGCTCTTCCTCTTTATTGCAATAGGCTTGATTAACTGGCTAGGCATGGCACGTATTGCTCGTGGACAAGTTCTCTCCTACAAGAAAAAAGAGTTTGTTGAAGCAGCCCGTGCTGTAGGCGCAAACGATACTCGAATTTTGATTAAGCACCTTTTCCCCAATATTCTTGGACCGCTAATTGTTGCTGAAACGCTGGCAATCCCCGGATATATCTTCACAGAAGCATTCTTGAGTTTTATTGGTTTGGGTGTAGACCCTCCAACCCCCAGTTGGGGCATTATGATCTCAGAAGCGGTTAAAGGGTTGCGTTCTTATCCCAACCAAATTCTGGTTCCTGCAGTTGCCTTATCTTTGACAACGCTGGCTTTCAACTTCCTCGGAGATGGCTTACGAGATGCTTTTGATCCTCGCCAAAAACAATAATCGCATTTTGTTCTAAGGCAGACGATTCAGGGGGCAAACAGAACGATAGAGAGAAATATTCACTGCGGACGCAAAAATGCGTCCGCAGTGTTTTTTTGGAGAAATAGAGAGTATGAAGAATAAAAAAACTTTTCTGATTTTCGTTATTCTTGGATTTAGCATCTGGGGGATTATTAACCTAAGTGCAAGACCGGAATATACCCGAAAACCCTCAGCTGATTGGGGGCGTGGTCTTCCTATAGGCACGGATGCATCGGGAAGCGTAGGAATGGTCGTTGAAGAGGATGGCTCTGCAATTCATGTGGTTTGGCCTTTTGAAGCGGATGATGATATCACTGGGATTCGTTATGTCCAGCTTGGGCAGAATGCGCAAATAGATGTAGATAAGGAAGTCGTAAAAATTCGGGGGCAAATGCGTTCCCCGCATCTTTTTATGGCAGCAAATGGACACTTACACTTGCTTTGGGCAGTTCGCGTAGATGCAACCCAAAAATGGCAGCTTTGGTATGTGCAAATTGATCAGGAGGGCAACTCTGATGGGGAGCCGATCCAAATTTCAGAAACAGGCACTGGCGTTTTTCGGTATGCTGTAGCGACAACTTCTGATGGGGATATTTGGACTGTTTGGGATGAAATTAATTCTGGCGGTATTAATCTGACAGGCATATCTGCTTTTGGGGAGAAGCGAGCCGAAATCACGCGTGTAACGGATAAAGGTTCACATCCAGATATAGCGATCGATGCGGATGGAAAGATCCACTTGACTTGGGTCGATAATGATAATCACCTTCGTTATGCGTTGAGTGAGATCAGTTCCAAATTATCTTTTTCTGCTACAGATATGCTTTATATTTCTCTTGGCACTGGCGCATCTTTAGATGGTCCTGTTTTAGGGATGTCGGATGAGGCTGTATATGTGTTTTGGTCTATTCTAAATCAATCAGGGCTGGAAGCGGGGACAGCCCGTACCGAATATATTTCCTTCCCGCAAGAATCGCCTGAGGAAATTTCATACCATGCTGATATTGGGGTATTGCCCTTGGAAGAGCAACCTTTTTCAATCGCTACGGGGAGCTATTCTTATTCTGAGCTTGTTCCTGCATCCTATATTAGTTCTAATGCAACTCGTTTTGTATATGCGCCTGTAGTTACTCTCAACCCTGCAGACGAGATGTCAATTGCCGTAGCTGCTCAGCAACTAAATCGTAAGGATGAGTTTATTCAAATCGCCGTCGCGATTATGGAAGATGGCGAATATAAAGGCTATACGATCGCGACAAAAACGCAGGAAATTTCCAGTGCCCCTGTTTTAGCTGCGGACGTAGAAGGGGATTTTCATTTGATTTGGCAGGAGGGATTTACAAAAGAAGATGTTTACTATACAACAACGGATGCCGAAACCCGAGCAATTCTTGACCGCCCCACGCTACGGGACGCTTCCACCCTTATCTTGGCCGGTGGAATGGAGAGTCTTGCCGGGATTTTGCTTTTTCCGCTTGCTTTCCCGTGGATATTCCCTGGCTTGGTTATTGTCGTTGCTTGGCGAATGATTAAAAATGATGAGAACATCAGTTTTAGAAGTTCTCAGATTCTTTTGATAATATCCATTTTGTTATATCAAGGCTCGAAAATCTTGGTTTTTCCAACAGTCGTTAGTTATATTCCCTTTTCTGCCTGGGTAGATATTTCTGCTATATGGGCAACACCCTTGCAATTTGCTACCCCGATACTTGTCTTGGGCATTGCAATTGCCCTCTCTGAATATCTGCGTAGGCGCAGCAAAGAGATCCCCTCAACATTGCGCTATTATTTTATTATTGTGTTGGTGGATATGATTTTGACACTTGCGATTTATGGCGTTAATTTTCTAGGCGCATTTTAGAAGGTAAATATGACGAAAAAGAAAAACTCTTTTTACTCCCTAAAACCATTACTCATGGTTTTAGGCCAACGCATACTTTTTGGCGTTTTAGTGCTTGGTTTCATTGTTTTTTTGAGTTTCTTCGGTTTGGATATGGCACGTGGCGTCTCCTTTGACGAAGCTATCACAGAGGCAATCCGCAAATCGTTAACTTATTTCACGCGCGCCATGCAAGGGGAATTTGGAGAAACCACCGCGGGAGGCTTCTCTCTCATCCCAACGCCTGTGCTTAAGCTTGCCCCCAATATCATTGCTCGTAGCTTTGGCTTACTGGGAATCTCTCTCTTTCTTTCAGCCTTTATTGGCGTGATCCTTGGGCTTTGGGCGGCTGGAAAACGATCCGGCTGGTCTTTGGCAACCTTGCTTATCTCTACTATTGGGGTTTCTGTCCCCAGTTTTTTTGCAGCAATGCTTTTGCAGTTTGGGGTAACAAAATTTTTGCAGATAACAGGTGAAACGCTTCTTCCTGCTGGTGGCTTTGGTTGGGATAATCACCTTATATTGCCCGCCTTTGTTCTCGCTGCCCGCCCTTTGGCTCAAATTAGCCGAGTCACCTTTGTTACTGTTGAAGAAATTTTATTACAAGATTATGTCCGTACGGCGCATAGCAAGGGGTTGAGAGAGCGTACAGTTACTGCGATACATGTTTTCCGAAATGCTGCCATCCCTATATTAACAACAATAGGATTATCCTTACGTTTTTCCTTGAGCAGTTTACCCGTTGTTGAATTCTTTTTTGGCTGGGGAGGCTTGGGATTTACTTTATTAAAAGCTATTTCTCAGCGTGACGATAATCTTACAATTTTTCTCGCCTTATCTTTAGGGGCATTGGTAATTTTTGTTAATATCTTGCTTGATATTCTCTACCACCTTATTGATCCACGCTTGGCAGACATCCCTCGTCACGTTTCTAGTGGGAATAAACTTTCTCTTTTTCAGCGAATTAAAAAATTACAAACATCCTCGAAGAAAGCAGAATCAGAAGATGTGATTGCGAAATGGAAAGAAGATCAGAAAAAGGGTGTTCCTCCAGAGAAAAGCCCTTTTGCTGAGTTAGCTTTCAAAAAGATAAAAGATATTTCTCCAGAATCAATGCTGGATCGTCGCAAAGGTAGACGACGTGCCTGGTTGCAGGGCACGTTGGGAAATATCCCATTTGTTGTTGGGGGCATAATCGTTATCGTTTTATTTACGATCATCGTTTTTGGGCCACAACTCTCACCGCATAGTCCTTATACTACACAGGGGCTTCTCATCGAAGATGGGGTTTTTTCTGTGCCCCCCTTTGAACCTGATACGATCCACCCCTGGGGAACAGATATGCTCGGGCGCGATATTATGAGTCTTGTTCTCTCTGGGGCACAGCAGACTTTGTTTTTGGCTATCTCTGTAGTTTTGGCGCGCATCTTGGTTGGGTTTGTGCTCGGAGCAATCGCGGGATGGATGAACGGGAGTTGGGTCGATCGTTTCATTGTTGGTTTAGTGGAGATCATTGCCGCCTTCCCGACTTTGCTTTTGGCGATGATTCTTGTTCTTGCTTTTGGAATTCGTCGAGGGGTGGAGCCTTTTGTCATCGCGCTAGGATTTGTGGGCTGGGGCGAGATCATGCAATATGTTCGCAGTGAAGTGATGATTATTCGCCCGAAACTTTTTATCGAAAGCGCAGTGGCTTTGGGAGCTCGTTCCCCACGTATTATTTGGCGACATATTCTTCCAAACATAATTCCTTCTCTGGTTTCGATTATCGTTTTAGAGATGGGGGCGGTTTTGATGCTCCTCGGGGAATTAGGTTTTATTGGCATCTTTATTGGTGGTGGTGCATTTGCAGATTTAGATATAGCGGGTCCACCCTTTCATTACTCAGATGTGCCTGAATGGGGTGCGATGTTGAGCAATGTGCGCACCTATGCTCGTTCCTACCCGTGGATGGCGATTTACCCCGCGAGCGCGTTTTTTATCTCTATTATGGGCTTTAATCTTTTGGGTGAAGGTATTCGTCGATTGATTGAGCGTGTGGGTGTTGAAGTAACGCGCATTTTCGCTAATCGGTATACGCTTATTGTCGCGACATTAGCGGTAGCGGCTTTCTTCTGGCTACGGGGGAGTACAGGAGATATTGCTTTTTATCAACAGCAAGCAAGTCAATTTAACGGCGATCAAGCCTTAATTCACGTCGCGTTTCTCGCTAATCCTGCTCTCGAAGGGAGGGCGTTAGGGAGTACAGGCGTCAATAGCGCAGCAGAATATATCGCATCCCAATTCGAAGAGATGGGCATCCAACGAGCAGGTGAAAAAGCAACTTATTTTCAGACTCGCTCTCGGTCTTATGAGACCATCAGCAGCCTTCCCCTTTTAGAAATAGATGACGGGAACCCTGCACCTATCTATAGGCAAGATTTTGTGGAATATGGGCTAGGGTATTATCGTAATCTTGGGCAGGCTGAGGGACAAATTCGTTTCATCGCTACAGGGAAATTGATCCAAGCAGGTGTAGGATTTGTTGGAAGCCACGCCCCTGCTTTGCGCGGCTTGGATTATTCAGATGAGATTTTGCTTGTATTATCAGAAGAAGCTATAAATACATTGATAACCGTTCCTAAAGCGGGTGTTTTGATTGCTACAAATGACCCACAAAAATTGGAAAAGCACTATACACTTTCTGCTCGTAACCCAACTACCGTTTTATTTGGAACCAATCGTGAAGAGGGTGGCGATTACCCCGCAATGTGGATCAGTGAAGAGATGGCAAATCGTTTGCTTGCCGGAAGCGGTTACGAAACGACAGAATTGAGATATATGAGCGAAGATCTAAGCCAGAATGAAATCTTTGACTTTGCGATTGATAAAAATATCCGTATGGAAGTAGTTGGGGAAGTGAAAGAAAATGTTGAAGCAAAACATGTGATTGGTTATTTGCCTGGCACAGCGGGGGTGGCTGGTGAGGGGCAATTTGACGATAAAATGATCGTTGTCCTCGCTCAATATGATCAGCCGCCCTTGCTCCCTGATGGGCAAATTCCTCTTGGCGCAAATGATAATGCGGCAGGTGTAGCGGTGATGCTGGAGATGATTCGCACGATGCAAGAGAGTGGATACCAACCCTATAAGACTTTCCTTTTTGTTGCCTATAGCGGGGAGGGTTTAGAGGGAGGAGAGAATGTACGGGCAGAAGCAGAAAAATTTTTGCGCGCTAAAACAGGTTTTTCCTCTGCCTATGAAGTGGAAACGATCGTGGATTTGCGCGGGCTGGGAGCCAAAGAGGGGAATCAGCTCCTTTTGTCTGTTGGCGGTAGTTTACGCTTGGCGAATATCTTTGAGTCTGCTGCCAAGCGGATGGGAACCTCTACAGAGCGTACTGGTGAGCGTGTAGACATTAGTGTTGTTTTTGCAGATGGTACAGCCCTAAATGGTGGAGAAGAGGCCCCCCGCATTGGTCTGTTCTGGGAGGGTTGGGATTTGACAGCAGGCACTCCGCTAGATACGTATGAAAATGTTAGCGCAGCTCATCTTGACGAGAGTGGTGAAAGCCTAAGTTTGGCATTGATGATGCTGGGACGCGAAACACAGCCTTAAAATAAAAACGCGGTGCAGATCTTCAAATCTGCACCGCGTTTTTATTTCTATACTCAGCCACCAGCAAAAACAAAAGTGTCTTGTAGCTTATAAAATTTGAGCCGTGCAGTAAGAGACCAACATCACTAATGCGATCAGTAAAACGATAATGGCCAGCGTGCGCGTTATCCCCGAGGCGACAACTTGACGACTGTGGCGTTCGTGCATTTCTGTCCCGGCGGTCATCTCTGCCTGATTTGTTGATTTAGCACCTTGTTTTTTATACCACCAGGCACGTCTACAGTAGAGGTAGGAGCCAATTTCAGATGAACGGATTATTTTCATAGTTTTTAGGTTTGAAAGTTAAAAGATTACCAAGTTAGAAGGTTGGGGAGTTTCTAAATATTCAAACTTTCCAACCTGCAAACAGCTTTGAAACAGCACATTTATTCTAACAGGATTTCAGGACATGGCAATAAATTGCCTCTTGAAAAGCAAGTTGGATTTTTGTATACTGTATTTAATTTGAAGTATATAAAATAAGAACAATTGCTTCAAGGAGGTAAATATGTACACCATCCACAAACTCAAACCAGACCGCTCGATCGTCGGGTTCATCCCCGCATTCAGCGCAGCAATCATCATGGCTCTGATTGGGATATTCTTTGGCATAAAAGCAGCCTTTACTTTTCTCGCGATCTTCTATTGGGGCATCTCTGTTTACACTTTCATTGGTTTTTTACGCACCAGCAATGCAAATTTCATCATTCCCTCACTATTTCAGTTCTTCGCTGGACTTGTCGCCTTCACATTTGAACCCAAGAGCAGCGGTAATGCCTCTCCATTCCTCGGGCTTGCTGTACTGCTGACAATGGTCTTCATGGTCTGGTTGGTCCTACTAGCTGCCACAAAAAAGATCAAATGGCGTGGACGTGAAATCTTGGAGATGGCCGCCGCTCCTGTCGAAGAGGCAGGTAACGGCTACACCTCCCGACCACTGCCTGCTGGCAAGGTCGAATTTAGCCAGCAAGAGATCATGGACTTTGCAGATTTTGCTCGCCGCAATCTGATAGCGGTTTCTTATGTCGGCAAAGACAAGGTCATCTTTGTGCCCGTGATGATGGGGCGTGAGTTCGGCTTTATCATGGGGCTAAAAAATGATTACACAGATGAAACTTGGGTCTCCTTTGACTTTGATGGCAATGTCACCGTTAACATTTCACATCGTGACTATCTCCAATATATAGAAGCCCTTTCCTTTAACCAACTCTGCACCTCTTTGGGCAATCTCTTTGTCGACTTTATTGAAACTCATCAGCGTGGCGAGGGCGTGCGCATCATTGACCGCATGGATGCCGTCCGTGTCAATGTTTTCTCTTAAGAGAATCCCATGGATTTCAAAGAAGCCGCCAAATTAGGTAATTATCTCGCCAAAGACTATGCACAGGATTTCTTTGCGCTGCTCGTCAACTATCAGGATGTTTCTGCCTCTGAAGCCGCATCTCGTCTGGGGCTGCATATCCGCACCGCGCAGGATTTTCTCGAAGCGATGGCTGCACTTAATATTCTCAACAAGCAGGAAGTTTACGAAAAAAAACGCCCCTATTTCCGTTATAAGCTCAAGACCGAGCATATCCATATGGATATTGACCTGACCAAAATCCAGCAAGAGCAAATGCCTGATGATTTGACTCGTCAGATTTGCGAAAAATCGAACGCTGGTGCAAATTTCTCACTAGCGCGTGGCGGGGAATATATCAGCCATGTTTCACTCTGGACTGGAAATGGTCGTGACCGCAAGGAACGCAAGATTAGTCTGACGCGTCCACAAGGTCTGTTCCTCTATCATCTACCCTTTCCTAATGCCGATTCACTCCCTATTGCGGATATCATGCGCAAAGCAAATGTAGACGAAGAGCTTGCTCCCGAAATCCTCGATATCGTTCAGCTCCTGGAGAAATACGAAGTCATTGAGACGTCAAATTCCGTTTGAGGAAACTATTGACGCCCCTACTTTCGTTTATAATAGGCTCCATGTCTAAAATAAAATTCTTTCACCCTATTGAAGTTCGTTATGGGGACCTTGACCCGCAAGGGCATCTGAATAATGCTAAATACCTGACTTATTTTGAGCAGACGCGCATTCGTTATTTTGTGGAGTTGGGGCTTTTCACAGCTGGGGAATCTTTTATGGATATTGGTGTGATCATGGCTGAGGCAAAAGTGACTTATCATGCACCCGTTGAATATGGAACACCTGTCAAAGCTGGAGCATGCACCTGTAGATTGGGTAACAAGTCTATGACTGTGGAGCAGAGTATTGTCCACGCGGAGACGGGTGAAATCTTCGCTTCTGGATATGTAGTTTTGGTGGCTTTCGATTATCATACACAGAAGACGATTCCCATTCCCGATGAGATGCGGAAAAGAATTGGGAAGTTTGAAGGATTGGAGATTTAGAGGTAGTGGGTTAAAATAATTAGACGGTTGGGTGGTTATTCAACCGACAAGGATTCTAACCTGCAACTGGAAAGATAAAAACCGCCAAGAAAAATGCTAAGTCTGGTGAAAGGAATAAAATGACCCTTATGCAGCTCTCAAAATATTTGCTCGATTTCCTCGTTAAGCTCATTAATACCCCCTCCCCTACAGGATACACAGACGATGCTATCACTCTCATCGAGAAGACTTTTTCCGTTTTCCCTGATCTGAGTATGATGCGCACAAATAAAGGTTCGCTGGTTATCAAATGGGAAGGCGTATCAGATTCTTCTACAGGTTTGGAGCAATCTCTCCCCCCACGTGCACTAACGGCACACGTTGATACACTCGGCGCGATGGTGAAGGTGATCAAGCCAAATGGACGCCTGCAACTGACCACACTCGGCGGGTTATTGCTGAACGGCGTCGAAACAGAGGGATGTTGGGTTCTCACCCAAAGCGGTGAAAAAATTCGTGGATCCTTGATGATCAATAAATCATCTGTTCATGTTTATGGAGCGGAGGTGAATAAGACCAAACGAAGCGAAGAGACAATGGAAGTCCGTCTTGATGAGCAGACAACCTCTGCAGAGGAGACGCGCGAACTTGGTATCAAAGTTGGCGATTTCATTACCTTCGACCCGCGTGTAGAGGTTAGGAACGGTTTCATTCGTTCGCGTTTCCTCGATGATAAAGCTGGTATTGCATCGTTATTCGCCGCTGTCAAGGCAATGAGCGAATCCGATTTGAAGCCAGCGCGTACCACATATTTTCTGATCAGCAATTTCGAGGAGGTTGGTCACGGTGCCCCAGCCGGGATTCCCGCTGAGGTAGCGGAGCTTGTGGTTGTAGATATGGCCGCGATCGGTGAGGGTCAAGAATCTGATGAATTTCACGCAACCATTTGCATCAAAGATAGTAGCGGGCCCTATCATCATGGCTTATCCAACCATTTGCGCAAACTTGCTGCCGATCATAATATTCCACACAAAGCCGATATCTATCCTTATTACGGCTCTGACGGAAGTGCAGCC
This sequence comes from Anaerolineae bacterium, assembly GCA_018645405.1. Lineage (GTDB taxonomy): Bacteria > Chloroflexota > Anaerolineae > Anaerolineales > Villigracilaceae > Desulfolinea. The sequence continues at coordinate 15,183 of JABGOQ010000071.1, forward strand.
ATGCGGGCGGGCGCGGATATGGCTGTTGCGCTAATTGGGCCAGGGGTAGATGCTTCTCATAATTACGAACGCACGCATATCAAGGCTCTTGTTGCCACCACACAGTGGATCATTGTTTATCTGCTTAGTTAGTGTGCATCCTGCATAGCAAAAAAAACAAGGGGGCTTTCTACCTGCGTGATAATAAAAGGAATATGTGATGGAATTTGACGCAGTTTTACCCCCCATGCATCTGAAAAATGTCCCTGCTGTGGCGCAAGCTGCCGAGGAGATCGGTTTTGATGCGCTCTGGACAACTGAGACCCAGCATGATGGTTTCTTGCCACATGCGCTGATCGCCGAGCATACAAAAAAGATGAAAATGGGCACAGCGGTGGCGATTTCTTTTGCCCGCTCACCCGGGGATATTGCCTACACAGCCTGGGATTTAGCTGCCCAATCGGAGGGGAGATTCATCCTTGGGCTGGGGACGCAGGTGAAGGGGCATATCACGAAACGCTTCGGGATGCCGTGGCCTGATTCCGTTGTGGGGAAGTTGCGCGAGCAAATTGGCGCGATCCGTGCCCTTTGGCAGACGTGGCAAACTGGCGAAAAATTACGATATAACGGAGACTATTACAAATTACGTTTGATGACGCCTTTCTTTAATCCGGGCAAGATTGATTTCCCTGAAATCCCCATTTATATCGCAGGCGTAAATACGGGACTGGCCCGTTTGGCTGGCGAAATTTGCGATGGCTTTCATGCACATCCTTTCAACTCGCCGCGTTATCTGAGTGAAGTACTGAACCCGGCCATTGAAGAGGGCGCATCCAAAAGCGGACGCTCGCGCGCGGATATCTCCGTCTCGTTGAGCGCATTTGTGGCGACATCGCCCGAAGAGGCAAATCAGGCGCGGATGACAATCTCCTTTTATGCTTCCACACCCTCCTATAAGCGCGTGATGGAGCATCACGGCTGGGGCGAGACGGCCGAAAAATTACGCGGATTCGCCGCCAAAGGCGAGTGGGCTGAGATGCCGATGTTGATCACCGATGAGATGCTCGCAGAGCTCGTTACCTATGCCGATTCGCTTGCTGGTCTCCCCGCTGCGCTACACGAACGCTATGAAGGCGTGGTGGATAGGATCACGATCTACACGCCCTTCGTCCCCGGCGAGAAAGATGATTTTTGGCGCGAGATGGTGAAGGCGTTTTAGGTGCTGGAGATATGTGAGAGGGATTCAGAATGGATATTGATCTTCAAATACGTATAGCAACATTTAACTGGCTATCTGAGCAAACAGATACTTTTGGTGATGTGCTGTCTCGCAAATTACTCCAACAAGGGTTTGAATTTAAAAATCAAAGAGTTCCTTTAGTAGCACCTAATGGAATATTCAAACCCAAAATCATGGATCTGCCTCTAACTATTACAACTACAACCCAAGGACCCTATGACGATGATCTTGATTTGGACAAAGATAATTTTCTGAACTACAGATACAGAGGAACCAACGCTAATCACCATGACAATGTTGGTTTAAGAAGAGTATTTGAACAACAGAAACCTTTGGTATACCTTCATAGTATTGAGCCAAGTAAATATCTTGCTTTTTGGCCTGTTTATATTATCTCCGATGATCCGGCGAATTTAACATTCAAAGCAGCGCTTGACAATATCGAAACTTTACAAAAAGATGAATATGCTTACTCTGGAATAGGGGAAGGTACATTAGGGCGACGAGCTTATCTCACATCCACTGTCAAAATAAGATTGCATCAAAAAAGCTTTAGAGAGCGGGTTTTACGAGCGTATAAATCTCAATGCGCTTTGTGTAGATTAAAACATCCAGAATTGCTTGATGCAGCGCATATTATTCCTGATTCTTTGCCAGAAAGCACATATTCTGTTAAAAATGGGCTTTCTCTTTGTAAGCTTCACCACGCAGCATACGATAGACTTTTATTAGGTGTAACACCTGATTTTGAAATTCATGTTCGTGAGGATATTTTGCTAGAAGAAGATGGTCCTGTTTTGCAACATGGTTTGATAGGTCTACATGAAAGGAAAATTTCATTACCAAAATTCAAGAAACAGTGGCCGAATCAAGATGCACTTGCTTGGCGATATAAAAAATTTGTGAATGCTGAATAAAAAACGTTTGTGTAATTCGCGTTATATCTTTTCCCCTTAAGCCCCCTCCCCTCCTTCCCCCCCCCCTTAAAAACTACTTTGCCTTTCTATGCGAGCAGCCATCCCAAATCTCCTGCGGATAAATGATCTCATTCGTGCCGGGCAATTGCTCCATCACCATGCCCGTATTCAAATTGATCCCAACCTGCTCGTAGGCTTTATAAACCAATTGACTGCAATAAAAAGACTTCTCACTCTCAGCGTTTAGAAAATTGATATTATAAGGCTTCCCAACCTGCGCCAACGCATACTCCGCCACCTTCATCCGCATATGCGCCTCTTCCTCCTCCGCAAGCTGCAACCCCGCCAAAGGAGAAGCAACCCCATAAAAAGTATCCAGCAATATACCCCGTTCATGGGTCATCAGCTCAGAATCCCAAATCCCATCGTGCGCATAAAAAGGATTCACCCCGCGTGAGCCAGCTTCAATACACCGCCCATCAGGACCCAAATAGATCACAACATGATCAATATCCCCGGGCACCAGCTTCCCGACCAATAACCAAAATTCACCGGGCAAAATATCCGGTTTCCCATTTGTCGTGCAAATCACGTCGCCCGTCTGCAAAGCCAAACCTTCGATCTGATAAGTATGAATCATAGCCCAATTATACGGGAAAATCACAAAATTAGTTTTAATATTTAGGGGGGATGAAAAACCGCAACACGCGTGATTTGGGCTTGATTCCCTTTTTCAACATCTCCCCGAAGATAAGCGTGGATAATCTAAAAAGCGAGCCTTGCATTGCAAGGCTCGCTTTTTGATCTTCATTTAGAAGAAAATTTTATTCTTTTCTTTCCATCTTCACCAGCTTCCCTGAAAAGAAGGTGAAGAATACCATTCCAGCTAAAGCAACCCAGCCGAGAGCATCGCCAAGTTTCAAGTAGAGGCTATCTGCTGTGCCGAGGGGGACATCGGCAACGAGGATGGCTTCTGTGGGTTCTATGGAGATGGTTTCTTCCAAAATATGCCCGTAGGGGTCAACGATGGCCGAGTCGAAGGCTTTCTCAGCGTTGACAATGGATGTGCGTGTTTCGATGGCTCGAAAAACAAGATGCAGATTCTGCTTTTCAGCAATGCCCGACCAGTCACTGGCTGGGGCGGCGATGATCTCTGCGCCTTGAGCAGCCAGCTTGCGAGTCACATCGGTGTAGTTGCCATCGTAGCAGATCATTGTGGCGAGTTTACCGATTTCGGTATCATAGACGGGGAAGGTGCCAACATTCAGCCCATAAGGTTCGCCTGCAAATAAGACGGGATGTGCTTTGGCGTATAAGTCTGAAAATTCGCCATTGGGGTTCAGGATAATGCTTTCGTTGCGTAAGCCATCTTCTTCAAAGACGCCGTAGGGGAGGATCAGGTATGCGCCTGTTTCAAAAGCCAGAGCTTGCAGCTCTGCTGTGAATTCTTCTTGAGGGTCAAAGGGCAGGAATAATTCTGACCAGACGATGATCTCTGCGCCTTGTGCGGCGGCTTCACGTGTTTTTGCTTCGAAAATATCATAGCGTTCCTGATAATCCATATCCGGATTTTGGAAGGCGACTTCTGTGATACCGGGCTGGACAGCTGCCACACGTACGGTTTCGGGATTTGTTGGGGCCGAGAAATACATCACGAGGCTGAGGCCAGTCCAAATCACGGACGTGGCGCCGATGCCTATCAGCCAGCGTCGTGTTGACTGCGGGGAAATGCTCGGGACTTCATCCAATTGGATGCGGCGGTCAAATAATCCCAGAGCTGCTTGTCCTAATCCATAGTTGATGAACATGATAAGCAAGCTCAAGCCGTAAATGCTGAAGATGGCAACAGGCTGGATCAGCCAGGTTTGTTCCCAGAGGGTGTAGTTGACGAAACCCCATGTTGCGATCCCGGGGATGAAGGTGCGGATGATCTCAAAGCCTACCCAGCTGGTAACGCCATTGATGATGAACCAACGATAGTTGGTATCTTCGTGGAATTTTCGCAAGCTTTTTTCCATCAACCAATTCATGAGGAAACCAATCGCAGGTAGCGCGAGCATAATGCCGCCCGGGAAAAAGGTGGGCCCGAAATAGAGGTAGAGCCAGGTGGCGATGAAAACTGCCGAAGCCAGACTGGACTGCTTTGCTGGCATGACACGATATTGAGCGATGATGAGGGGGATAAAGGCTACGAAGATGAGCGCCCACATATTATAGGGAGCGAAGGCGGCGGTCAGCATTAGTCCGCTGAGCAGGGAGAGTGCAAGGCCGATGATGATGCGAACGAAAGGTAATTTGTTTGAATTTTCTGTAGACATTTTTTACTCCTTGGTTGATTAGATTTGATATGTCCCTAGTTTAGCGAATTATTCTTTGCTGCACATCGTCCATTAAGTTCTTTTCGATTGTCCTTCTGTACAATGCCCGTTTGTACTATTCTTTGGGTGAGGTAAAGACCTGCCCGATCAGCCAACCATACAGGAATGTAGATGTAGAAGTCTCAATAAAATGTGCCAAACGTACAGGCTCTTGCATATAAGGATTGGGGAAGAGCAATTGTGTTGTCAACAATAAACCAAATAATAATCCGATGGTTAATGATTTTACAAAGACGCTGCCTTTCATCAAGCGAAGAATTGGGAGTGCTAAACCAATCCATACCAAGCCGCGAAGAAGCTGAAAGGGGATTATTCCAGGCGAATTCTGAAAGGTCACTCTCATCTGCTCATAAAATGAAAGCATCTCTGTAGTCCCAGAATAGAGCATTCGAACATCGGGAGATTGCCAGGCAATATAATATCCAAAGAGAAAATAAAGGGCAATATAAACGAAAGGTAAGACCGTCAAACGTATACCCCAGCCCCTCAAAGATAAGGCAATGGAAGGAGACGGTTTTTCATCCAAGTTCGATTTCTGTACCTTACCTAAAATGAGCACAGCTAAAGGGGCAAAGAATAGGGCGGTCAGGAAGCCAGAAAGAATAATTCTCTTCATAACCTCCCCTGGAATATCGAATGCAGATTCGAAGAATAGTGTTTCAATTTGCGACATAAAGGTCTGCGTGCCAAAAAAGACCAATGCTATTGCCCCCATAAGTTTCAAGCCATGCCAACGAGAGTGGATAATCGGAATTGCTAATAATAGTGCGTTGATGATACTGACTACGAGCAAAGCAATCCCTACCTGCGCAGCTTCTTCTGGAGTTTGGGAAGCAGATTGTGCAGATGCTTGAGGATTAGCTATTCCCGATGCAATTATAAAACTGAACAACATGGCCAAGATAACTGCGACGATCCTGATGGTTACCGAAAGTAATTTTTTAATTTTCATAGGTATTTTCCTTTTAATATGGCTTGTGATTAGTCTTGGTTATTTTCTGTTTGAAGCGCAGCTACGGATAAGGCGAATAGCCCAAAGGCTAATAGATTTACCTGCTTCCCTGCATCTACAGTGCCTAAATATCCCAACATATAACTGGAGACGGACATACCTACGGCTACCGATTTGAGAATGACCTGAATGAGCTTTTGATTTTTCTTCATGATTTGAACTCCTTTTTTCAAATTGGTTGATTTCTCCCAGTTTACAAGAGCCCGCTAAAAAAAACATCGGTCAAGTAGTCGCCAAAGCCCTGTATTTGTGGACATTGTCCATTTGTACAATGGGCAAGAGCTGAAGAGAGGGTAAAATAAAGCCATGACTTCTATTAACGATCAACTAAAAAACTTTTGGCAGATCATTTCTGACCCGACTACAGAACAAAGAGAGAAAATGGGTGAAGGGCGTTCCTTCTATATTTTCCTTACCCTTCTTTTTGGAATCATTAGTGTTCTTGTTGCTTATAATTCACCTCTTTTACAGAGCCCCTTGCGACTTGTTGGCTTCATAGTGATTATGTTCCTACATATAGGATTGCATTGGCTCAGTTTCTTGAGCATAAGCAATATCCGCTTCAGTATCGCCTATCTGGTGACACAAGGCGTCCTGAGTATGCTCATCATCCTTCTCTCCGGAGCACCAGAATTAGCACTGGCAATCTTTGCAGCCATGATCGGGGAAACTATCGGCACATTTGGTACGTCTCGTCTTTCATGGTCTGCTGTTGTTGCTTTTCTTGTTCTAACGCCCGTGAGCTATATCCTTGTAGGCGGCACAGAAACTCTCCAAAATTGGCTTTCTCCTACACTCTCTACCATGATTATTCTGATTGTTTTCATGGTTCTTTTTCGCAGACAACTGGAAAGCAGTGAACGTGCTCAAGCTCTTGCAACTGATCTAAAAGAGGCTAACACTCAACTTGTAACCTATGCTGCTCGTAACGAATTACTTGCCCTCCAGGCCGAGCGGGAACGAATGGCGCGCGAACTCCACGATACGCTTGCGCAGGGAGTGGCAGGATTAATTCTGCAATTGGAAGCACTTAAAGCCTATCAGCAACAAAATAATCAGGTAAAAGCCGAGAATGTGCTTACTCAAGCCTTAGACCGTGCTCGTAATACCCTCAGCGAATCCCGTGCGGCGATTGAAGATTTACGCAATGATGATAGAGATTTCCAAACGACGCTTGAAAAGCTGGTTGCTGAATTTTCTGCGACAGGGCAAACAACCTGTGAGCTAAACATCGAGTTAGAAGATACCCAAACGATCTCGCGGCATATCAAGCATCATGCACGGCGGGTTTTGCACGAGGCGTTGACCAACATCCAGAAACACGCGCAAGCTAAAAACGCGAGCGTTTCCATCGTCCAAAGCGGTAACACGCTCGAGCTGTGCATCCAGGATGATGGCATCGGTTTCAATCCAGACAAAATCCCCCAAAGCGGACATTTTGGTTTGCAAGGCTTGCAGGAGCGCGCCCAGCTCACCAATAGCCGCTACATCCTCAGCAGTTCCCCCGATGAAGGCACAGCAATCGAATTTATTTTCTCTTTGGATGAAGGAGTGCGCGCATGAGTATCCGCATTTTGATCGTTGACGATCACGCCATTATTCGGGATGGCTTGCGCCTGATTTTCGATACCACCCCTGAACTTGATCTCGTTGCCGAAGCATCGAACGGGAAAGAAGCTCTTGCGCAAGTGGACGCCCATCTCCCCGACGTGGTGCTGATGGACTTGCAGATGCCCGTCATGGATGGGATTACCGCCATAGAAACGCTGCGACGCACGCATCCCGAACTTGCTATCGTTATATTGACAACCTACAAAGAAAACGATTTGCTGCTACGCGGCCTAAAGGCTGGTGCGCGTGGATACCTGCTCAAAGACACGGACAGGCAAACGCTAATCAACACCATCCAAGCCGCCGCGCGGGGCGAGACCTTGCTCCAGCCAGAGATATTACAGCGGGCTCTCAATTTTCAAGAAGAAGAAAAGGCGGTTGAAAATCCCCTCTCAGAACGTGAATTTGAAGTTTTAAAGATGGTCGCCGATGGCGCACGCAATAAAGAAATTGCCTATAAATTGGGGATTACAGAGCGCACGGTCAAGGCGCATCTCAGCCATATTTTTCAGAAGCTAAATGTTGATTCACGTGCCGCGGCCGTGGCAACTGGCGCGAAGATTGGGATTTTGTAAGGAGAAGAGAGCCCACCCGTAAACAGGACGGGCTTACAGCGGAAGCCCAGCTGGGGCTGACACACGAGGGCGAATTAT
>JABGOQ010000101.1 GCA_018645405.1 Anaerolineae bacterium
ATTTTCTGGGCAAATATCCAATTTATGGGAATTAGTGTACTAACCTTTTCATGGTTTGCGATGACCCTACATCATACGGGGCAACCTCGTTGGACTATTCGCAGTCTGTTTGGCTTGAGCATAATACCCTTGATAACGATACTGGTGATTTGGACTAATCCTTATCATCACCTCTTTCGCGTTTCTCCCTCCCTTAAAATTATCACCTCATCTTTTTCTGTTCTAAAGAGTAATTACGGCATCTATTTCTATGCCGTCCATATCCCTTTTAACTATCTACTATACGCTATCTCTTTCTTTTTGCTGTTTAGCTCTTGGAAAAAAGTACCTCTTGTATATCGTCGACAAAGGTTAATTTTAACGCTTAGTCTCGTTTTCCCTTTTTTGGTAGATTCTCTTTATGTAGTAGGCTTTACACCAATTCCTGAATTCAACTTCGCGCCAATTGCCTTTAGTATTTCTGGCTTATTGATGAGCTGGAATGTGTTTTCTTTGCAGTTTTTCGATATTTCCCAATTAGCAAATGATATTGTCGTTAGAACAATGCAAGTAGGGGTGATTGTATTGGACAAAGAAGGGCGCATCACAGATATAAATCCTATCGCTGAAAAAATAACAGGAATTTCTTTAACAGAAAGTATTGGCATTTCTTTTGCCCAAAATTTTCCTGACTATACCATATCTTTGGAATCGGCTTCAGATGAAGAAGTTGAGATTACTCTTGAGCAAGAAGGAGAAAAACATTACTACCATACCAAGATTTCTCCCGTTTTTGATAAGCGTAAGAATATTGTAGGGCGTGTAATTACCTTGCATAATGTCTCAGAATTGGTCAATTTATATCGACAGGTGCGAGAAGTCTCACAGACAGATTCGCTAACAGGTGTTTTAAATCGTAGGGCATTTATAGAAAAAGGGGAAAATGAAATTGCCCGCACAGTACGACATAAAAAACACTTATCTGTCATTATGATGGATATTGATGATTTCAAAAATATAAACGATGAATTAGGCCATCAATATGGAGATAAATCACTAATAACAATTACCCAAATATGCCGTCAAGAAATGCGCGCTACAGATGAGATAGCCCGTTATGGCGGTGATGAATTTATTATTTTATTGCCAGAAACAAGCGCTACAAATGCGTTCAATCTTGCTGAACGTATTTGTAATAATATTGCTGACTATAAATGTCTTACCGAATCGGGAGAGTCATGCACTCTAAGTGCAAGTCTTGGGGTAGCTGAATTTGACGGAATAGAAACGCTAGGCTCCCTGCTCCATCGAGCCGATCAGGCGTTATATGAAGCCAAACATGCTGGCAAAGGTCAAGTAAAACTTATCTAACTTCTGTCACGATCACCTTTTTAGCCCCCGCTACATATAATGCCTCAGCAATTGCTGGGGCATTTTCTTTTGTGGATAGGGCGATCATATTCCCGCCCCTGCCTCCACCGGATAGCTTCGCCCCGATCGCCCCCGAATTTAGGCTTGCTTCCGTTAAATCATCTAATGCCTGGCAAGAAACATCCATCTCGCGCAAAATGCGATGGTTCTCGTTCATCAATGCCCCCAACCTTTCAGGATGCCCGCCCTCGATGGATTGTCGCGCAGTTTTGGCAATGCTCCCTGCCGCGGCGAAAAGGGCGTTCATCTTTTTCGGGTATTTCTCCCATAATTTGCGCACGTCGGCTACTGATTCTTTTGTGGGTGCAGGGATTCCTGTGTCGGCGATGATGATGGTGAAGGACTTTACGACATCCAGTAATTCGATGGGCTGCCCCTTTATAAAAAATATTGGCTTTCCATAAGTCACCACAGTATTATCAATCCCGGAGGGTGTGCCGTGATGGATTTTTTCGACTACATAGGCAATCTCGTTCACTTTTTTATCATCTAGCAGAGAGCCAAGATGCGCCGATAATGCACGGATGACAGCAACAGAAACCGCCGCACCTGAGCCAAGCCCCGAGGCGATAGGGATGCTGGATATGATTTTTATTTCTATGCCTTTTTTAGACCCGAAAGGTTTTCTTCTTGTTTTGGGTTCGCCTGAATTCTCTTTATCCGCAATACTATATTTTTCTTGGAGGACTTTTGAAACCTTTCGGGTTTCGTTTGCAGCATCCAAGCCTAAGGTCGCAAAAACAGCGTCCACAACGGTGGCAAGTGGGTTTTCACGTGCGAGGCTGGAGAATTCTTCGTGGAATCCAATGTCAGGGGCAGATATCCAGATTCCTGCGTGGTCAATATCCAAGACTTCCGCTTCTGCAAAAATATCTTTTACCGGCACGGCTAGCGCGGGCTGCCCATAGACGACAGCATGTTCGCCAAAAAGGATAATTTTCCCAGATGCGCGGGCGGTGGTCACGAGAGATAGAAAACTGCCATGGCTGCAATCCCCCACAGGATGATGGTAATTTGGAGAGGGCGGTCCGTGAGAACGACTTCTTCGGGTGCGCCCGTAACTTGCGAAACCTGGATGAGATATAGATAACGAAAGATGGCATAAATCACGAAGGGAATCGTGAGCATCATTGTATGGTTATCGGGGAGGTTGGGCGCGGTGAAAGTGTAGAGGCTGTAGGCAAGGATGGTCGTGCTGGAAACGATGGTGATAAATTGATCGAGGAGGGGGATGGTATAGCCATCGAGCACGCGGCGATGCGATTTTGCGCCATCTTGAAGCAAAGCTAGCTCGGCGCGGCGTTTGCCAAAACCGAGATAGAGCGCGCCGAGTGTGGTGATGACATAGAGCCAAGGTGAAAAACGCTCTACGTTGATGAGGGTGACACCGCTATGCACGCGCAGAACAAAACCTGTGGCGAGAACCAGCACATCGAGGATGGGGATGTGTTTGAGTCGAGATGTATATGCCAGCATCATCACGAAATAAATTGTGAGAACAGCAGAGAGGGCTGGCGCGAGAAAATAGGCTGTGGGCAACACCAAAAGGACTAGAAAAACACCGAATCCGCGTGCTACGTTTATAGGCAATTTCCCCGAGGGGAGCGGACGCAGTTTTTTCTTGGGGTGCTGGCGATCGGCATCAATATCGGCGATGTCGTTAAAGATGTAGACTGCGCTGGAAATGAGACTGAAAAGCGCGAACCCCGCAAGGGTTCGTAGCGCTGGCTCGAACTGAAAGAGTTGCTTGTCGAAAACCAACGCGAAGAAGACGATCACGTTTTTAACCCACTGACGTGGGCGCATTATTTGTAGGATGGATTTTAGCATGGGGGTATTTTACTCGAAAACGGATATTCGGGATTCGATATTTGGGATTTGGGCGCACTCAAATGATTTGGGTAAATTTGATTTGGTGCGGGCTGAAGCCACTGAAGCCACGCCCCTCAGGGCATGGAAGCCCCTGCGGGGCTGAGTGATTCTAGCCCGATAGGGCTTCCATGGTTTGAGCAGGTGGCTTTAGCCCCGCTCATTTGTAGATTATCCAAAGATATTACGATTTAAGCAAAAAGACCTGACAGGTTTTTGCATAGCACTTCGAGCGAAGGGAAGAAGCTAAACCAGTCAGGTCTGATCCTTTTTAGAAAAACTGTTTTTTAGAAGCTCAGCACAATATTATATACATATCCAAAAACTACGGCACCTACCAACGCGAAACCAAGATAAAGAGAAAAGACTTTGCGGTTGACCAAGCCAAAAACTGCCGACATAGCAGGGAGGGTTGTCATTGGTCCTGCAATAAGGAAAGATAAGGCCGCGGCGGGATTCATCCCTTGCTCTAGTAAGCCGCCGACCAAAGGCATTGCGGTCAAGTTGCTTGTATAAACAGGTACACCTAATAAAGCGGCGGTGAAAATAGCCCAGGGGTTGTTTTTGCCCAAGACTTCGGTAATCCATGCTTTGGGGACGTATAATTCAACCAGCCCACCAATAAACCAAGCCAGAAGCATAAATTTGATGACCATCGTTGTTGCTGCCCAAGTTTCTCTTGCCAAACGAGGCCAAAAATTGGATTTATCATTTTCTTCGGTGGAGCTACTTGTATCGGTATCGCAACCACAAGACTCTTCTTCTTGACTTACGCCTTGCGCCATAGGTAAAGAAAAACTTGCATCTGTGGTGAGCGTCGTTACTTGAAGTGGCATTGCGCCATCAGCAGGCGCACAACAAGAATCATCAGCGGATTCAGCACTCATTGCAGATTCTGTTGCCAAGATTTGTGGATTCAGTTTATGCCTGATAGCTTGCAGACCATCTTTAAAAAACTGCCCATAAGTCTTTACATTTGTAGAGCGTGTCTGGCGCAAAATATCTTTGCCTAGCCATTTGCTTTGGATGAGGGCGTGTGTTAATAAACCGCCACCCAAACTCAAAACAAGTGTGGTGATCAATCGCCAAAGGGCGAGATCCCACCCCAGCATACTGGCAGATAAAAAGAAGATTTCCGGATCCATCGAAGGAGATGCCAACCAAAAAGACATCACGGGAGCCAAAGGTACGCCACCAATCAACATCGCCGCGACCACAGGAATCACACCGCAGGAGCAAAATGGGCTAAAGGCGCCCACAAAAGTTGCCAGAAAAATCGACACGATCGGGCGAGCAGAAAATGCCTTGCTGATATAGTTTGATGCCCCAGACATATTTACTGCGACCGCAATCGGGATAGTGACCAGCAAATAAGGCCAAATATGAATGAAGCTATCTACAACATAATCTATGATGATAATTAATTGATCTAGCATGAAACTCTCCTTGTATCGCAAAAACGCGATAATTATGGGTAAAAAAAAACTAGAAAATATCGCCAACTTTTGAGCGAAACCAATTGATATTTTCTGTGTGCAAACAATATTTTGTCGCTGTGCCAGTCACGATGCCTTCAATAAAACCAGCGTCTCGCAAAACCTTAAGATGCTGCGATACCGTTGCCTGAGCAATCGGCAAGAAACTGACAATATCCCCCGTAATACAACCTGGGTGAGTGATCAGAAATTTCAGAATCTCAAAACGTGTCGGGTTGCCCAATGCTTTGAACATCGCCACCAACTTTTCTTGTTTTTCATCGGCAATATCTAATGTGCAACAGGCTTCAGGGATATTTTTGCTCATCATTTTCCTTTATCGTATATTTACGATGATTATAAGAGTAATCTCAAAAATGTCAAGGTGAATTTAAGCTACAATATAGCCATGTCCAAAACACGTCTTGATAGCCTTCTCGTAGAAAAAAAACTTGCAGAATCGCTCGATCTTGCCCAACGTCTTGTCATTGCGGGCAAAGTTCGCGTGGATGGACAGCTCGCAGTTGCCCCCTCGATGAAAATAAAGGCTGATGCAAAACTGGATGTAGGCAGCGGCAAGCGCTACGTCTCGCGCGGTGGCCATAAACTTGCTGCCGCTATGGACGCGTTCCCCCTAAACGTACAGAATCTCGTTTGCGCGGACGCTGGCGCATCTACCGGCGGATTTACAGATTGCCTCCTCCAACACGGTGCCGCCAAAGTCTACGCCATAGATGTAGGTCACGGAATCCTCGCTTGGAAGCTGAGAAACGATCCCCGTGTAGTCGTGATGGAGCAAACCAACGCTCGCAAAGTAGAAAAATTGCCAGAACCCGTTGACTTGGTCGTGATAGACGCTTCTTTTATCTCGCTCAAAGTTTTGTTGCCTGTCGTGAAAAACTGGCTTCCCTCTTCTGTCTCCTCCCCCGTTTCACGGGTAGAGCCGGAGGGGGGCATAATCGCCCTCATCAAACCCCAATTCGAAGCCACCCGCGAAGAAGCCACCCTCGGCAAAGGCGTAATTCGAGATCCCGAAATCCATGAAAGAGTCTTAAACGAAATTATAGATTTTGCTCAGGACAGGGGCTTCTCTCTACGCGGATTGATCCGCTCGCCAATTCAGGGACCGAAAGGGAATATCGAGTTTTTGGTCTGGTTGGGCACGGGGAAGCAGGAAGCAGTGGATCAGGAAGTAGTGATTAGTAGGGCTGTGAGTGGCACTTCATCATTACCAGTTTGATCTTCATGAAGAAACACATACACATTCTGGATATCTGTCTGGGAACAAATAACATGAAGAAAAATAATAGGCTTCTAATTGTCATTGCTTTTATTTTGCTGATAATCTGCTTGTTTATTATCTTCGATTTTAGTAAAGAAGAACCAGAGTACTTAGTATTGGAAATACCGAGACCACAATTCTCGTCAGTAACACCATATTCAAGTGAGTTTGCTAATAGCGAAGAATTTTCAACATTCATCTGGCACGACTCTGGCCACAAATACTTTGTCTGGCGTATGTATATGAATGTTTCTTTAGGCTCCGAAGGTTTTAACAGTGTGGAAGACGTAGAGAATTATTATGATAAATGGATAAAAAGTTTAGGGTGGAAAAAAACAGAGAGCAGTTTTTGCAATTCACAAATGACAGAATTTCAGCCTGAGAGATCATATAAAGCTTACCTATACTCAACCAAATACTATGAACAACCCATTGCTTGTTTGGTCATTTGGTCTGAGTTTCAAGATGGGAGTTTTTTAGATGTGCTAATAAAAACCATAAACCCGTCGAGAAATGTTCTGAGTAGTTGGGATTAGCTAGACCCAGAAACAAATTCCTAGACCAACAAGACCACCAGACAAATCAACCACCTCACAAACCTAAAAACGACAAACTTTTTTCGTAATCTTTTTCCCATTCTTTTATTCCCTTTTGCAACTATTTAAGCCCTTTTCCGTAAACTACAGAAACCAAAGAGACAAATAGAATCTCAAATGGAGAATATAAAAATGAAAAAAGTTATTCACACCGAATATGGACCTCCCTCCCTGCTGCACTTCGCAGAAGTGGAAAAACCTGCCCCAAAAGATGATGAAGTACTCGTCAAGATCCATGCGGCTTCGTTGAATGCATACGATTGGCATCTCCTCACGGCTGATATCTTCCTCGTCCGTTTTGAAACCGGGCTTTTCAAACCCAAGGGTACACGTATCGGCGCGGATATCGCCGGTCGTGTAGAAGCTGTCGGTAAGAACGTCACTCAATTCAAATCTGGAGATGAAGTCTACGCCGATCTGGCCTCCTGTGGCGGAGGTGGTTTTGCCGAGTATGTCACCGTCCCTGAAAACTATCTAGCATTCAAACCTGCAAATTTTTCCTTTGAAGAATCCGCCGCTGTCCCCATGGCAGCCGTCACGGCCTTGCAAGGATTACGCGACGAAGGCAAGATCCAGGCCGGGCATAAGGTCTTGATCAACGGTGCTTCCGGTGGTGTCGGCACTTACGCTGTACAACTCGCAAAACACTTCGGTGCGAAAGTCACCGCCGTTTGCAGTACTCGCAACGTGGAGATGGTCCGCTCGCTGGGTGCAGATCACGTTATTGACTACACTCAGGAAAACTTCACGGAGGGTGATGAAAAGTATGACCTGATCCTTGGCGTGAACGGCTATCATCCCCTTTCTGCGTATAAGCGTACCCTGACATCTGAAGGAAGATATGTCATGGCTGGTGGCACGTCAAAGCAGATATTTTCTGCTGTGCTTTTTGGCGCACTCATCTCAACTAAGGGAAAGAAAATGAGCATCGTCTCAGCAAAACCCAACCAAAAAGACCTGGATTTCATGAGAGAGTTGCTTGAAGCCAACAAAGTAAAATCTATTATCGACAAAGTTTTCAAAGTTGATGTTATAGCTCAGGCACTGGCCTATATTGGCGAAGGACACGCACGCGGCAAAGTCGTTATAACTATGGAATAAAAACAACCTAAACCCAAAAAGCTACGAGAATTCGTAGCTTTTTTTGATTCACAGCATATAAAAAGTGTACAATCAAAACATGCTAAAAAACGACCGCCTCTTCCCCCGTTTCGCCGCCTACGGCTTTCTCAAAAACCTGCGATTCTTCGACCCCTTCATCATCCTCATCTTCCGCGAGGCGGGGCTGAGCTTTTTGCAGATCGGGCTGCTCTACTCCATCCGCGACGTGGCGACAAATATCCTCGAGATCCCCACCGGCGTTTTTGCCGATGCCTTCGGGCGGCGCAAGGCGATGGTCATGGCGTTCGCCTCCTACCTAATCTCTTTCGTCATTTTTTATCTTTTCGCCACATTTCCCCTCTACGCGCTCGCTATGATTCTCTTCGCATTCGGCGAGGCTTTCCGCTCTGGCACGCACAAAGCCCTTATTCTCGAGCATCTTAAAATGACGGGGCGTGAGCATCTCAAAGTCGCCTATTATGGGCGCACGCGCTCATTTTCGCAGCTCGGATCAGCGACCAACGCCCTCATCGCGGCAGCCCTCGTCTTTTACATGGGCGAATATCGCATCATGTTTCTCGCGGCAACAATCCCTTATTCTTTGGATTTACTGAACATGCTCTCGTACCCCAAAGCATTGGATGGTGATCTCCAACGTGTCCCGTTTAACGACATCTGGAACCAGACAAAAAACACGATACGCGACTTCAACGGGATATTTGCCAATCGGCTTGCTCTGCGATCCCTGCTCAACAGCGCAGTGAATGGTGCCTCCTTCAAAGCCACAAAAGATTATCTTCAACCCATTTTAGAAACTTTCGCCCTTGCCCTACCCTTTTTCTTGTCGGTCAATGCCGTTCAACGTGGCGCAGTGATGATTGGTGCGGTCTATTTTGTGATTTATCTTTTCACCAGCTACGCCTCTCGCAGCGCGGCAAATTTTAGCGAACGTTTCCCCTCTTTGGAGCGTGCTATCAACATCAGTTTCTTGCTCGGGGCAGGGCTACTTTTTCTCGCTGGTTTTGCGACTTGGCTAAATATCACCCTTTTAGCCATTCTTGCCTTTTTAGGGTTTTACGCCCTCCGCTCCCTACGCCGTCCAATGGATGTAGCCTATATCAGCGACCAAATCGAGAGCAAAATTATGGCATCGGGGCTTTCTGTTGAGGCGCAACTTACAACAATCCTGACAGCCATTTTCGCCCCAATCTTGGGCTACCTCACCGATTCTTTTGGCATTGGCATTGCCTTGGCAATTCTTGGTGTCGGGGTACTGCCTATCTACCTTTTCGTAAAAGTGGATGAAATGGCTCCTTGATAAAAAAAGATACTCGGTTTTTTCCTCCTGCTCAGTACCTTTTTCTCTAAAGTGCTAAAGATGGCTTGCGCTCGAGACAAAAACCGAGTGTTTGCTACTGATAAATAATTTTTCATCCTTCCCCCTTCAATTTTCAACCCTATTCTATCGCTTCTTTCAACTTCTTTGCCATCGCCCCAAATTTAGGTGTATAGAGCATTTCTTCCGTACGAGGACGAGGAAGGTCTACTTCCAAATCCAGTTTGATGCTGCCTGGGCGTTGTGTCAGAACGAGGACACGGTCGGCGAGGAAGAGGGCTTCGCTAATCGAGTGTGTGACCATGATAACGGTCTTTTGGTGAGTTTGCCAAATGCGGAGCAACTCTGCACCCATCCGCTCACGCGTTAGGGCGTCGAGGGAGGCAAAAGGCTCGTCCAGGAGGAGGATGTCCGGGTCGTGTACCAAGCTACGGGCAAGAGCGACGCGGTGCGCCATCCCACCTGAAAGGTCACGCGGTAAATTATCTTCGAATCCGTTCAAGCCGACGAGATCGATCAAATTCTGTGCTCTGGCATGTGCTTCATCTATATCAATTCCCTCCAACTCCAGAGGGAGGGTGATATTTTCCAGCGCACTGCGCCAGGGCATCAGATTGGAATCTTGAAAAACCATGCCGATGCGTGGCTCGCCCCCCGCAAACGCGACCTTGCCGCTGGTGGGGTTTAGCAAGTTCGCCAAGACGCGCAGGAGGGTGCTTTTGCCACAGCCCGAGGGCCCGACCACGCAGAGAAATTCTTGCGGGCAGACCTCGAAGGATATATTTTTTACCGCGTGCAAGCCACCGTTGCTATCGGGGAAAATCATATCCATTTGCTGGACGGTGAGGATGGGGGGAAGTTTCATTATTAGGTTCTTGTTTTTTACCACAAAGGTACAAAGAGCACGAAGAAATTCTTTGTGTTCACTAAGAAAAACTTTGTGTACTTTGTGTCTCTGTGGTGAAAAATTATGGTAAAAACTCGTTTGTATATGCTTTTTCTATCTCAATTTTTTCTGGGATCAATCCCATTTCGAAGAGAACTTCGTTCATATTCTCCCAAGCCTGCGGATCAGAATAGCCAAGCTCTTCGATTTGCCAGAATTCAATAGAAGTTGCCAAAATCTCTTTCTGGACGACTTCATCGGCTTCCGCCAAATTCTCAACATATTTTTTGCTGATCTCATAGGCTTCGTCAGGGTGAGCGGCTGTATATTCCAGACCGCGTAAGAAAGCTGAGATCATTGCGCGTACCATTTCGGGGTTTTCAGCGATTGTTCTTTCATTGCTCAACAAGCCATTCGAAGCTAAATTGACATAATCAGAGACGCGGATTTCATTAACTTCATAGCCTTCTGCTGCCAACTGGATTGGTTCATTTGCTGCGTAGCCAACTATCGCCTGTTCTTGGTCTGTTGCTAATGCCTCAACCTGATTGAATCCAACTGCATCCAAAGTAAGGTCGCTTTCAGCTAAACCATTGGCGTGGAGCAGGGCGACAAAGCCGACATAATTCGCGCCAAAGAGACCGGGTAATCCGATTTTTTTGCCTGCTAAATTGGCAGGAGAAAGAATACCTTCTTCTGCTTTGGAGACAACTGAAACGGGATAATCTTTATACCAAGCCGCCACATAAACAACAGGTAAACCTTGCGCACGCGCCATCGGAACCTGTTCGCCGGAGACGACCGAAAATGGAAGTTGCCCTGCTCCAACGAGAGCGACCCCGTCCGTTTCAAAACTGTAATCGAACTCAAGTTCCAAACCTGCTTCCGCAAAATAACCTTTTTCTACACCTACATAGTAGGGCGCGTATTGGATATTGGGAATGTACCCCATCGGCAAACGGATGTGGGTCAACTCGGCGGGTTCAGGTACAGCAGTAGTTCCGCAAGCAGAGATGAACAGGCTAAAGAGAATGATGATGAAAAGAAGACGCGATGATTTGAACATGAATTTCTCCTAATTTTTTATCAGAAATGAGACGAATCTTGTGATTATCTCGAATGTTCTTGTTTACTGACTTCGCCAAGCCTGCCATTTGAGTAAATAATTCTCCAGCCAGGCGACGATGCCGTATAAAGCCAGCGCCATGACAATTAACGCAAATATCGCGACGAAGACCAAGGCTGTGTCGTATTGTCCGCGCCCGACATTGATCAGAAACCCCAAACCTTTATCGGCACCGACGAACTCACCAACGACAGCACCGATAACCGATAAAGCCGCGCCAATTTTTAAGCCCCCGAGAAAGACAGGTAATGCAGCCGGGATTTCAAGATAGCGCAAAGTTTGCCAGCGTGTTGCGCGTAAAGAGTACATCAGATCGCGCAGCGCGGAAGGAACAGCTCTCACGCCCACGACTGTATTCACTAAAACGGGGAAGAAGACAATTAATGCGCAGATCAATATTTTAGAGAAGATGCCTGGTCCAAACCAAATCACTAAAAGCGGCGCAATCGCCACGACGGGCACTGCTTGGCTGGCAACCAGATAAGGGGCAAGAAGTTGTTCGAAAAGACGAGATTTAGCAAGCAGATACCCCAGCATGGTAGCGGCTGCACTGCCGGTAAGTAGCCCGAGCAACACCTCGCCGAGCGTCACGCCTGTGTGGCGTAGCAAGCTTCCATCTGAGAAAGATCGCGCGAAGCGAGTCCCTACATCTGATGGAGAGGGGAGGATGAAGGCAGGCAAATCTGTAAAACGAATGACAAGCTGCCATCCCGCCAGCGCAAGAAAAAGGGAGAGAATCGTGACCCAGAGGGTTCCCAAATGAGAAGTTTTTTTGAGTTTGTGACTTGTATTATTCATACTTTTTAAGGAAGTGGATGAAAGTGCGCCGCACAGATTTCTGGTAACAAAAAACGCTCCGCAGAAAATTCCTTGCGGGGCGTGAGAGGAGGCAGAAACGCATAGATGCAATGACTGCATTGCTTATAAAAAATCCCGAAAACATGATGTTTTCGGGGCAATATGCAACCAGCACTGAGGCGAATCAGAACTGCCTGAAGACCTTCTGCTATCCGGACTATACCGTCGGCTTCGGACTTTCACCGAATCATGTGCTTCGATAAACTCAGCACTCGTGGGCTATACCACCGATCGGGAATTCACTTGCGTTGTTAGCAAGTGTCACCCTGCCCCGAAGGTTTATTTAAATGTAACTCAATTATAGCAGTCTGGCTGGGTGCGTCAATATGAGTTTTGTTAGATATTTCACAGGTAAGAGTTCGTATAAAAAACTTCCGAGACTTCTGATGTGCATTGCATCTGTTTTTGATGCAATGCACATCTAGCCTATTTTTAGGATAGAGTCCCCCCTGTAGATATAAAAATTTCCGAGTTCTTCAAGAACTCGGAAATTTTTAGCAATTATATTTTTTCGATGCAATCAACAGGACATACTTCTATGCATTGCGGTTCATCGAAGTGTCCTTCGCATTCAACGCAGGTCTTTGCATCAATTTCGTAGTACTCCTCACCTTCGAATATCGATTCGGTGGGGCACTCAGGTTCACAAGCCGCACAAGAAATACATTCATCTGTAATTTTTAAAGCCATGATCATTCTCCTAATATTGGGTTTTGTAATATATTCAATACATAAATTAATCTATTCTTCCAACAAAAGCAAATGATTATTATCTTAGGCTGGGGTGATATTCTAACCTTTCTGATTCTACATCAAGGGATGACCGGGCATAAAACTTAAGAGGAAGCCAATAATCCCGCCACCCCACATCCAGGCTGCGAGGGAAGCATCTGCATTTCCTTTTGATGCACCCCACAAAAGGATGCCAGCAAAGATCAAGCCAACAATCAGCCCGCACCCCCAGTTGAGACTCTCTGGAATGCCAGCATCCTGCATTGCAAATCCCCAAAGGAGTTTAACGATAATCAATGCCACCATAAAAATAATGAGCAGGCTAAAGAAAGTATTTACCCAAGGAGCCTGTTCCAAAGTATTTGCAACAGGAAATTTATTCGCCAATTTCTCAACAAGCTCAAAATAGGCCCCAATTGCAAAAATAATGAAGCCCAAAACCAAAGCCCCACCGATTTCGATCATGCTGGTCGCAAAGAGCAGATAGCCAAGGATAATCGCCCCAATAAACATGCCAATCATCTCCGTATCTGTAAGCAAGACAATAGCCCCAACAAAGAAGCCAAAGACCACGCCAAAAATTGCCTTCACGATCGAGATGATAATTGAGATTGGTTCCATCAAAGACCTCCTTACCTAAAAGAATAAAGGTGCATCCCGAAAGATACACCTTTATCTTATAACACTAGAGCTGCGCCTTGATTTTTTCAGCAGCTTCTTTATAGACCGCCAGCTTCTCGCGCTCTTTATCTACCACGGCGGGCGGTGCTTTCTTGGCGAAGGGCGAGTTTAACATTTTCTCCAAACGCGTAATATGAGATTCGGCTTCTTTTAGCTCGGATGCCAATCTCTCACGCTCCTGCGCTAAATCAACCAGCCCTTCGAGGGGGATATAAATCTCGATTTGACCGACCACAAGTGCCACACTACCTTCTGGCTTTTCTATGATGGATTCAACGACAGACATCTTCTCTTCGTCAACACGCGCCAACGCTGCCAGAACTTGGGCTTGCTCCCGCAAAAGTGAGGTTTTCTCGCCCCCAACAAAGGTGGCTGCGATACGTTTTCCAGGCTCAACGCCTTTCTCGGCGCGTAAATTACGAATGCTGCCAACTACATCTTGGATCAATTCAAAATCGGCAACTTTTGCATCTTCCCAGCCTTCGAGCTTGCGTTCTTCAGGCCAAGATGCAGTAATTAATACTTCTGACCAATCATCTGCAATATCTGAGAGCGGAGATTCTTTAATCGTGTCGCGGAGGTGTCCCCACAACTCTTCGGTTACAAAGGGGCTAAAAGGATGTAGCAGTCGCAGAGAATTGTCGAGGACGCGCGCCAAGGTTCGGGCAGTGACGTAGCGCAGCTTTTCATCCCGCATTTGTAATTTAGCAATTTCCAAGTACCAATCCGCGAAATCACCCCAGAAGAAATCGTAAATCTGCCGACCAGCTTCTCCATATTGGAAGCTAGTAAAAAGTCGTTCGACACGGCGAATCAGGTCTTGTAAACGCGCCCAAATCCACGAATCTGCCAAAGTCCATTCAACGGTATCGGGCTTATCATCCGCTTCTACAGTATCAATCATTGAAAGAATGAAGCGACTTGCGTTCCAAACTTTATTGGCAAAATTACGATTTGATTCCACTTTTTTCAAGGATAAATTCGTGTCTTTGCCGGGCGTAGAGCCAACGAGGAGGGTGAAACGGAGGGCATCGGTGCCAAGCTCGTCCATGACGATGAGGGGATCAATTACGTTGCCCTTCGTTTTCGACATCTTTTTGCCGTGCTCATCGTGAATAAGCCCGTGCAAATAAACGGTATGGAAAGGGACTTCATCCGTAAACTCGAGGGCAGACATGATCATGCGCGCGACCCAGAAAAAGAGAATATCTGCGCCCGTTTCCATGATAGATGTAGGGTAAAAATAATCGAGATCGGGGGTCTTTTCGGGCCAGCCAAGCGTAGAAAAGGGCCATAAACCAGAGGAGAACCAAGTGTCTAGCACGTCTGGGTCTTGAACGATTTTGGCAGAGCCACAGTGGGCGCATTCGGTGGGATCTTCGCGCGTGATGGTGGTCTCGCGGCAATCGTCGCAATACCAAACGGGAATGCGATGTCCCCACCAAAGTTGGCGGCTAATGCACCAATCCTGAATATTTTCTAGCCAATTAAAATAAACTTTGGTGAAATATTCGGGCACAATCTTAATCTCACCATCTTCTACTGCATCCAGTGCTTTTTTGGCAAGGCTTTCCATCTTCACAAACCATTGCGTAGAAATCATCGGTTCGATAATTTCACCGCCACGCTGTGAACGTGGCACCTGATGGATGTGCGTTTCTTCTTTAATCACCAAGCCTTGGGCACGCATATCTTCCCATAGTTTTTTGCGCGCATCAAAACGATCTAAGCCTTCGTATTCGCCACCATTTTCATTAACTTTGGCATCTTTGTCGAGGATAGAGATGAGGGGCAAATTATGTTTTTCACCGATTTCATAATCGTTCGGGTCGTGGGCGGGCGTAATTTTTAACGCGCCTGTACCAAACTCGCGTGTTACATATTCATCAGCAATAACGGGGATTTCACGTCCCATCATCGGGACAAGAACTTTTTTGCCAATAAATTTCTGGTAGCGTTCATCGTCAGGATGCACAGCCACAGCAGTATCGCCCAAAATTGTTTCAGGGCGCGTAGTCGCAACGGGGATATAGTCGCCAGAATCTCCAGCGAGCATATATTTGAAGAAATAGAGCTTTCCTTCTTCCTCATGATATTCCACTTCAAGGTCAGAAACAGCCGTTTTCAAGCCCGGAGACCAATTAATAAGACGGGGACCTCGATAAATTAATCCTTTTTCGTGCAAACGCACAAAGGCTTCGCGCACAGCGTCAGAAAGACCTTCATCGAGCGTAAAACGTTCACGCTCCCAATCACAAGATGCGCCCAAACGCCGAATTTGCCCCGTAATGCGGTCACGATATTTTTCCTTCCACTTCCACGCATGCTCAAGGAATTTCTCGCGCCCCATTTCCTCGCGGGTCACTTCTTCGGTCTTGAGCAAATGCCGCTCCACCATCAACTGCGTCGCAATCCCCGCGTGGTCAGAGCCAGGCACCCACAACGCAGAATATCCCTTCATGCGATGATAACGAATCATCAAATCTTCCACGCTCACAAACATCGCATGACCAAGATGCAACTCCCCCGTCACATTTGGGGGCGGGATAGAAATGACAAAAGGCTTCACATTTGGGTCAAAATCTGGTGCGCTAGGGTCGTTATGCGGCTTGAAATATCCGCCATCTTCCCACATTTTATAAATGCGCTCTTCGGTATTTTTGAAATTATAAGCTTTTGGTAATTCGTGTTTCATAATAACTCCATTAATTGGATTTTCAGGACTGGACGGAACGCACGCGTTTTTGGCTTGTTTCCCTTTAAATAACATCTCTTTAGTACGAGCATTCTTGCCCTTAAAAACAAAAACGCCCTCATCCTTCAAGAGGACGAAGACATTCTCCGCGGTACCACCTCGATTTGTCTTTGAAAAAAGACACACTCTGTGACCAACTAACATTAGTCTGCACTACAACGGGCGCACCCGTGCCGTTCTATTTTCCACTGTTCACTGAAAACTGATTACTGAACACTGAATTTCTTCGGCAATTTTCTGGGCGACATTCAGCGATAAATTTCTGCGGATGCTCTCAGCCTATGGCATTCCTTCTCTAACAGATTTTCATCTACTTACTCTTCCCAGAGTGACTCTTTTCAGAGTTGGGCAGATTATACAGATTTGGAAGGGGAGAGTCAAGTAAAAAGAGAATCTAAGCTTTACTGATTCTTTACACGTCTGTCATATATACTTTACAAAGCGCGCTTATTATAGGAGCATAAACACAGGCAAAGTTCTGTGGAATGATATAAGGAGTAAATAAAATGAAAAAGACTTTAGGAACAGTTCTTGCAATTACGATTTTGGCGGTCGCGATGTTTGGCGCAGTTGGCTCAGCTTACGCGATGGCAGATACAGGCAAAGGCCCTGGAAATAACGGAAATAGTGGTGCTGGAAAGAGCACTACTACAGCAGGTGAAAATTCGACCAGCGTTCTTTCGGCTTATATGACGGATGCGATGGCGACCGTGCTTGAGCTTGATCCCGTTGCTTTGACAGCTCGGCTTGATGCTGGTGAAACCTTCTATGATATTGCTTTAGCTGAAGGCTACACAGCAGAAGAGTGGGCAGTACTATTCTCAACCGCACAGGCTTCCGCAACTGAAGCTGCCGCTGCTGACGGATTGACCCCGCAAATTCAGACTCAACTCAACACAAATACTGCAGCACAGTTGAATACTAATGCTGCAACCCAATCCCAGCTCAACGACGGGACCTGCGACGGAACTGGCGATTGTCTACAGACTGACCCCGTTCCTAGCCTTTACACAGGTGCAAATGCAGGAACCGGCGGTCGTCGCGGCGGACGCTAGACGATAAATAAACTTAAGAAAAAACAGAGTTGCAATCGCAACTCTGTTTTTGTGTTTAAAGGCAAATCTTCTGGAAAAAAATTGTAATAAAATTTTGTGAATGTTCTCAGCCTACGGCATTCCTTAATAGTTTTTCATCTATTTATTTTTCCCAGCGTCTCTCTTTCTAGAGTGACGCGCAGATTATACAAGGTTGTTGAAAGAGAGATGAGTTTAAAATAATGAACCGACTGGATGAGGGGGGCATCCAATCGGTTCATTGCAAGTATTTTATAGCATGTAGCTGATTTCGTCAAATAAGAATTGAATAAGAATATCTTATTTCAACAATACATCTACTAAATCAGCGGTATTTTCCAAAATGAGATCAGCACCGCGTTGGCGGAGTTCTTTCTCTTCCCCAAACCCACAGAGGACACCGACCGTTTGCGCGCCAGCCGATTTTCCTGCGCGGATGTCTACCGTTGTATCGCCGATCATCAGACAATTTTCAGGAGGAACAGTCATTGCTTGGGTGGCGTGAAGAACAGGGTCAGGATAAGGTTTAGAATGTTCGGCGGTTAATGCTGTTACGATCACATCAAAGAAGGGGAGTAGATCATATTGCTCAAGAAATTGCATCGTACCCGATTCGTTGCGGGCAGTGACGACCGCCATAGGATATTTCCCTTGTAGAGCGGTGAGCATTTCTCGAATCCCTTCGATGAGGATGAAGTGTTTTAACGGTGGCGGCTTTTTGCGGGTTAGCCAATCGGAAATGGTGGCAAGCTCATCGTCAAGTCCGAGCACGTCTGGTATCCCAAATATCATATTGCCGGGTGTTTCGCTCCACATCACAAATCGGCGAGCGGCGCGATGCGCATCCCTATCCTTAAAAAGGAAAGAGAGTGGGCGGAAGAGTTTTTCAAACTTGGCTACATATTGGTCGTCTGTATCGCTGAGAGTGCCATCTACATCGAAACAAAGGGCTTGGATTTTCTGTATTTCTAGGCTCATTTTGACCTCTTTAGAGATTTTTTAGCAATTTTGCGCTATCTTGGTGTGCTATACTTTCTTTATGGAAAATGATAATCGTTCTCTGCTTGAATTACTTTATCATGTGAGCCGCGAGGTTGCAACAGCACTCGATCTACGCACCGTTTTGCAGCGCGTGTTATATGAGGCTATAGATAATGCAGGTGGTGAGCGCGGCAGTATTATAGTGATGGACGATCATGGCAAGCCGCTCGATTCGATTATTGTTCACGGGCGACAGATTCAGAAGGATACAACTCGCCAGCTCCGCGTGACCGTTGAACGTGGTCTGGCGGGATGGGTGGTGCGCAATGAAAAACCGGCTCTCGTGCCCGATACAAGCCGCGACAGCCGTTGGTTACGTCGCCCAGACGATGCTGTGCAGGAGAGTGGTGCAAAATCTGCGATTTGTGTTCCTCTGATGGCGCGTGAGAAAATTGTGGGGGTTTTGACTCTTGTTCATCCTATCCCGAATGTTTTTGATCGAGGGCATCTTGAAATAATGCAAGCAATTGCCGACCAGGTTGGCGTGGCGATCTTGAATGCACGTTTATATACTGAAAGCCAGCGTCAAGCTCGTGTGATGACCGCCTTGGCAGATGGTGCGATAACGATCAATGCTTCGCTCCAAATGAATGATGTTTTTCAACGCATCCTAAATCAGACCATTCAGGCTTTGCAAGTGGAAACAGTTGCGCTGGCGTTGAAAGAATCACCCAGCGGAGATTTTGTTTTTCGTGCCGCAACAGGCAATCAGGCAGGGAGTATTTTAGGCAAGCGCGTTTTGGCCGGCGAAGGGTTGATTGCAAAGGTTGTTAAAGACAGGCAAGGCATTGTTGTTCCCGCACTTAGGGATGATAATCCTTTTGCGACGCAAAGTTTCTCTGAGGGGATTGACTCACACGCGGTTGCTATGGCCCCTATCCAGGCACAGGGAAAGATCATCGGTGTGGTGGAAGCGATTAATCCAACATCTGGCGTTTTTGACCCCGATGCTTTATTGGTAATGACTGGTATTGGAAGTTTGGCGGGGACGACAATTCAAAATGCACAGCTTTTTGAGCAAGTTGAAGAAACTCAAAAACGCTATCGAGAACTTTTTAACGACAGTATTGACCCGATCCTGATCACAGACTGGGATGGCGTGATCCTTGAAGCTAATCGAAAAGCACTTTCACTAACAGGCTACGACGCCAAAACCTTCCAAACGATGAATGTTGAAGATGTTCATGAAGTTAACTGGGGTAGTGTCGGCAAAGGTTTTGAGTATCTGCATGATGATCACACGGCTTCTTATGAAGCAATATTAAAAGTGAAAGCGGGAGAGGGAGTTCCCGTAGAAGTCTATTTGCGCAATATTAATTTTGAAGATGATCAAGTTATTCAGTGGACTTTTCGTGATATTAGTGAGCGTAAAGCCTTAGATGTTTTACGCGATGATCTGACTTCGATGATATACCATGATTTGCGTTCACCGCTTTCGAACGTAATCTCCAGTCTGGAAGTTTTAGATAACTTGCTTGACGATCAGGATGAAGCAACGGAATCATTACTCAGTATTGCCAGTAACTCTACTGCCCGAATGCAGCGTCTTATCTCTTCTCTACTCGATATTAATCGTCTTGAATCTGGGCAACCCATAGCCACGCAACAGGGTGTCTCCCCAGAGAGATTGATTCACGAAGCATTGGATGCCGTTAGTCCATCAACAAAGGGAAGAAGCCAGAAATTGAATATCAGTTTGCAAAAAAACCTCCCCAATATTTGGGTGGATGGAGATATGATCCTTCGAGTGCTGATCAATCTTCTTGAAAACGCATCCAAATTTACACCAGCAGAAGGAAAGATCGAAGTTGGCGCAAAAAGAGATGGGGAGTGGGTTCAGCTTTGGATCGCAGATAATGGAATTGGCATTTCTCCCGATAATCACACGCGTATTTTCGAGAAATTTGCCCGCACAAAACGAGGAGAAAAAATCGCAGGCTTGGGCGTTGGGCTTGCTTTTTGTCGTCTTGCTGTTGATGGTCATGGGGGAAAAATCTGGGTTGATAACGGCCAGAAAAAAGGAACACGTTTTAATATAACTTTGCCAACTGAAAGAATAGAGCAATAGGAAATATATATGCAATCTCTTAAAGACAATATTCATATTGAAGATAAATATTTGGGCGTTACTTTGGGAGCAATTAATCTCCCGCGTGGCCTGATCTATGTTGATGCGCCACTCACGCCAGAAGATGGACGATCTTGGCGCGCAGACCTCCTTGATCTTGAATCTGGCCATGAACGCTTGCTGATCAACCTCGATACCAATCTGGACAGGATCATCGGCGCGCGTGCGATGGATACAAAGATTTTAGCTCACGAAAAGCTCGCCGAATTTTTCAGCAACCGTTCAGGAACCTTCAAAATGCAAGGCCAACGTACTGGCGCAGAATGGGAAAATATCCCCACTCTCAGTAATATCCGCTGGGCACCCCCGCAACTTACCCTCACAAAAAGGATAACTATGCATTGGGGTGAAAGCCCGCTTATTCTTGAACATCATCCAGGGTCTGATCATGGCGCAATTTGGCTGATCCTCCCCAAAGAAAAAATCATTTTTCTTGGCGACACAATCCTTAAAAATCAACCACCCTTCTTTGCGAATGCCAATCTACAGCACTGGATCAATGACCTCGATCTCCTTGCCAGCGAAACATATAAAGGATATTCTTTCGTAAGCGGGCGAGGTGGCGTCTGTGCCACCAGCACCTTCGATAAACAACGCCAATATATCGAAGATGTACACAAAGGACTTGAAGTTCTTGCTAGAAAAAACGCCGAAGCCGAAGAAACCGAAAAAATGATTCCAGCTTTATTAGACCCTTTGCGCTTCCTCGCCTCCGAGCGAGAGCTTTATATACAACGTTTGCGCCATGGCTTGGCGCAATATTACCTTCGCAACTATATTGAAGACAAAGACGAGAATAAATAAAAATGTCCAATTACGCACCCGCTCTGGAACGAACACGGGGCACAAGAGCCGAATCGCTTCACTATGCAGCGGCGGCTCTTGTTGATTCTTCAGGAAGACTGCTCGCCTCGATAGGAAATCCCCAACTGGAGACTTTCCTCCGATCATCTGCGAAACCCTTTCAGGCGATACCCTTTATCGAGCAGGGTGGCGCACGTGCCTTTGGCTTGATACCGCGTGAAATTTCGCAGATCTGCGCCTCACACACCGGAACCGATATGCACGCCGAAGCCGTCAGTGGCATCCAAGCAAAAATTGACGTGGAAGAACAGCATTTGCAATGCGGTGTTCACCCGCCAATAGATAAAGAAACAACCGAACGCTTAATCATTGCTGGTAAAAAACCGACACCCCTTCGGCATAATTGTTCTGGCAAACATACAGGTATGCTCGCCTTTGCTCAAATGCGTGATTTACCTGTAGAGAATTATCTTGATACTGAACACCCCATCCAAAAAGAGATTTTGGCGGCTTTTTCTGAGATGTGTCAAATTGACCCTGCCAAAATTAATCTCGGCACAGATGGTTGCTCGGCACCGAACTTTGCCATTCCCCTCTATAATGCCGCGCTGGGATTTGCGCGTCTCTGTGACCCGCGTGAGCTAACCCCAAAACGCGCGAATGCTTGCCAAACGATTACCTCGGCAATGATGGCGCACCCTGAAATGGTGAGCGGATTTGGTCGTTTTGATACAAGGTTGATGCAGGTTGGGCGTGGAAAATTGGTCGTAAAGGGGGGGGCAGAGGGATATCAGGCTGTTGGAATCCTGCCCAATTTAACGGAAGCAAACCCAATGGGAGTCGGAATCGCATTAAAAATATCTGATGGTGATACAACAGAAAAAGTCCGTGCTGCGGTGATGATCGAAATCCTCCGGCAGTTCGGCATCCTGAATGAGTCTGAGCTTGCTGAATTAGCAGAGCTTGGACCTGTAAATCCAATTTTTAATTGGCGCAAATTACGGGTGGGAGAAAGTCGCCCGGTATTTGAGCTGAAAAAAGAAAATGATTGAGATGAAGAAAAAAGCACTGAATGTGCATGGGCTGCTGATGGAAAAGTTTGGCGAGCCGATTTGGCGAAACCCCTTGCCTGCGATTGATGAGCTAGTTTCAACTTTTCTTTCACAGAATACGAACGACGTAAACCGAGATCGTGCCTTTGACTCTTTGCGTGCCAAGCTCCCAACGTGGGAAGAAGTGCGTGATGCCCCAGAAGCCGAGGTGATTGAAGCGGTACGGATCGCGGGTTTGGCAAATCAAAAAGGCCCCAATATTCAGCGCGCCTTAAACCAAATTAGCGAGGAACGTGGTGAATTGGCACTTGAATTTCTCAAAGAGATGCCGGTTGAAGAAGCGCGCGCCTGGCTAATAAAATTTAAAGGTGTCGGTCCCAAAACGGCAGCAATTGTTTTACTCTTTTCTTTGGGGATGCCCGCCTTTCCTGTAGATACGCATGTTTATCGCATTACGGGGAGAGTTGGGTTGCGTCCCGAAAAAATATCGGTGGAGAAAGCACATCCTTATCTTGAGAGTGTTTTTCCAGCCGAAGCTTATTATGCCGCTCATTTGAATATTATTCGATTAGGACGCGAAATTTGTAAAGCGCGTAAACCAGCTTGTGCAGAGTGTCCACTTTCGAAGATTTGTGATTACGTTATAGCGCAGAAGCAGAAAACTTTGCCTGCCACCTAACAAATCCGTTAAGTCACTTTGCTTGCTTCT
>JABGOQ010000126.1 GCA_018645405.1 Anaerolineae bacterium
AGTAAGAACAGGAAAATAATATTTTTCTCCGTGAGCGGATTGATAAAGATTTGCACTTAGTCTGGCATGGAAAGAAAAAAGAAAAACGCCGAAGTTTTGAAAACTTCGGCGTTTTTTGTGAAATTAAGGATTAGGCATCAGCCAAAGAGCCCTGCCATAAAAATGTTTTTCTCTTTCAGCTTTTGGCATAATTTTCTCTTTTTCTTGCTTGAGCGGAAATCTTATTGCTCAAGCCATCGCCACGGGCTACACCTACTCCAACCCGACCATCCAAAGCGTCATATATTTCAGCCACATTTGAATGAGAAAAGCCTGGACAAAGAAGGATGGTATCAATTTCTTTCTCTCCGGCAAACTCTCTAGCGACATCAACTGCCTCGGCTTGAATTCGTACAACGATAGAAAACAGGCGATATTTCCCCGTATTTATTTCACTTTTGTGTTTGTTTTTATCGGCATCTGGGGCATGAGCTATGAACAAGACATTGAATGACATTTTATTCTCCTAACCATAGTATTTCTTGTTCATCATTATATCTACATTTTACCTATAATATCCTGCTCTAACCAAGTATAATCTCCCCCGCAGAAAAATTACTCACTCATTACCTGATTCCTAATTACCTGATCCCTGATTTACTAATTACCTAATGTCCTTAATCATTATAAACAACCTCACCAAATCCTACGGGCACGTTGATATTTTCAGCGGGCTGAATTTTACTATTGAGCATGGCTCGCGGCTGGCGTTGGTTGGTCCGAATGGGGTGGGGAAAACGACTTTATTGCGGATTTTGATCGGGGAAGAATCTGCATCTGAGGGACGGGTGACAAAGGCGAAGAAGTTGAGAATTGGGTATTTGCCACAGGCGAAGGATTTTCAATCCGATAGCACGGTCTGGGATGAATGTTTAGCGGTATTTGCCGAAGTGCGGGCCCAGGGGGAGGAGATGGAGCGTCTCGCCGAGCAGATGTCGGACGAAGCCTCCGCAAGCCAAATACTGGCGCGTTACGGGCAAATCCAGGCAGAATTTGAACATCGAGGAGGCTACACTTACGAGACGCGCATCCGACAGGTTTTATCTGGTCTAGGATTTGCCGATTCCGAATTTAATATGCCCATCGACCATCTTTCTGGCGGACAGCGGACGCGGGCGTATCTTGCCAAATTGCTGCTCTCTGAGCCAGACGTGCTTCTGCTCGACGAGCCGACCAATCACCTTGATATTGCGGCGGTCGAATGGCTGGAGGGCTACCTGAGCAAATGGGCGGGGGCGGTGCTGATTGTTTCGCATGACCGCTATTTTCTAGACCATGCCGCCAACGGGATTTTAGAAATGACGGCGGCGGGCGTGGAGACTTATAGGGGAAATTACAGTCATTATGTGGGGCAGCGGGTGGAGCGTTGGGAGCGGCGGCAGAAGGTTTTTAAGGCGGAGAAGGAAAAGCTGCTCAAGGAAGCCGAATATATTAAAAAGCATATCGAAGGACAGCGGGTTTCGCAGGCGCGGGGCAAATTGCGCCGCCTGAGCCGTATTGTACAGGCGATTGAGCAGGTGGGCATGGATGCGGTCATCAACCGAAAATGGAGCGCGGTCAGCCAAGATATTCACGTCGCCACCAGCGATCTCAGCCCCGATGAAGCCGAGCGGCGTGTGCGCTCTTTGCGCCTGCCCGACCATCGCCCGCCGCAACTTCATTTGAGCTTGCGCGCCGAAAAACGCTCTGGCGTAAAGGTGATCCGCACGAAAAATCTGCAAGTTGGCTTTGACACGGCACTGTTTAGCGCACCCGATATTGAACTGGAACGCAAAGATTGCGCCGCACTCATCGGACCCAACGGCGCGGGCAAAACCACTTTTATCCGCACCATTTTGGGGCAAATTCCGCCTTTTGATGGCGAGGTCAATCTGGGCGCATCGCTAGAAATTGGCTATTTTGATCAAGCCCACGGGAGCCTTGACGAAAAGAATACTCTCATGCAAGAAATCGAAAAAATCTCGCCCATGCTTCCCGGCAGCGTGCGCGAATATCTCGGCAAATTTCTCTTCTCTGGAGACGATGTTTTCAAGCAGGTTAGCACCCTTTCTGGCGGCGAGCGCGGTCGCCTTGCCCTCGCCAAACTCGCCCTGCAAGATACAAATCTGCTCCTGCTCGACGAGCCCACCAACCATCTCGACATCCCCGCCCAAGAAATTATGCAGCAGGTTTTGGATGCCTATGCCGGGACAATTCTCCTCGTCACGCATGATCGTTATTTGATCGATGCGCTGGCGACGCAGATTTGGGAGATTGGGATGGATTCTGCGCGTTTGAGCGTCTACAAGGGAACTTATTCTCAAATGCGTGCCGAACGGGATAAAGAAACGGAACGCGCGCGGATTGAACTTGCTACCGCTAAAGGAACATCTTCCTCGGCGAGAACATCCCGCCGTGACCCCGCACAAAAAGAAAAACGCCGAAAAAAAGCGCGTTTGCAAGAGGTGGAGAATCAAGTCGCTGCCCTTGAATCCCGTTTAGCGGAGTTGAGTAAACAGCTAGAGAATCCGCCCAAAAACCCAGACACCTTGCGTAGATTGGGCGAAGAATATACCCAAGTGCAGGATGATATGGATGCGATGTTGGTTGAGTGGGAAGAGTTGGCGGAGTGAAATAGCCCTTACTTGGAGAAAAAATATGTCTTACATAAGAGGGATTGAAGATAATCAGAACTTGATCAAGAAGAGGACGATTGAAAATCATGAAAAGGAAATCTCTTTATGTAATGAAGGAATATCTTTATTGGCAGATGCTTATACTCTTCTTGATGGTACAGATTTTTTAATTACTAAAGAACACGCAGTTCGGCTTTTAATTTGGGGTTATCTTGGTGCTGTACAGTCAACCTTTTTATGGTGTTTTAGCGCAGCCTGTACAGGGCAATATAGAATATCAATAGTAATACTCAGAGTTCTTATTGAAGAAATAATAACATCACATTATTTTATTAAGTATCCTGAGAAAGCATTTGAAACAATTGACCGTGCTTCAAAAAACGCCAATATTTCTAGAGTACGATTTGAACCAGACATATATAAAAAATTTAATGCGGTTGGTATTAAGCAAAACGATTCCCTATACAAGTTCTATCAAGAAATAAGTGAACGATACTCTCACTCGTCCTCCACTGCTTTGCCATTTCATTTTGATGATGAGCAAAGACAAATACTAGTAGAAGAGCCCATCTATAAAGTTGAGAGTTTTACAAAGATTGCTACATATATCCTGCGTCTGATGGCAAAAATGATTTTATTTATCCAGATTACTTTCCCAGAGATAGATACACTATCACCTAAGTGGTCGGAAAAATCAAAAAAACTTCATAATGAAATTATGCGGAGAGAAAACCAAAGCTCATGAATATTCCCCCAGAATCCCTCAGCTTTGAATACTACCGTGCTTCTGGTCCTGGTGGGCAGAATGTGAATAAGGTCTCGACCGCTGTTCGGTTGCGTTTTGACGTGGCATCTGCGGGGTTAGCTGATGGTGTGATTTCAAGGCTATCCTGTCTAGCAGGCAGAAAAATGACCGAAGAAGGGATTCTGATCATCGAAGCCAGCCGCTTTCGGACGCGGGAGCGTAATCAGGCTGATGCATTGTCTCGTTTAGAGTCTCTTATATCAAGCGCAGCAAAACCGCCCAAGAAACGCCGCAAGACGCGCCCGACGAGGGCATCGGTAAAGAGACGTGTGGATGCGAAGAAGCGTAGAAGTAATGTGAAGAAATTACGGGGGAAGGTGCGAGGGGACGAATAAACGAGATTTGAATTTATTCTTTTGGGGGAGTGAAGATTTTACGTTGCTCGGCCAGAATCAATTCCATATCTTCTTTGTACACAGGTTTAGAGGCATAAAACCCTTGCCCTTGCCCACAGTTTAATTCTTTGAGAAAGGTGAATTGTTCAGAATATTCAATTCCTTCGGCAATCACGTCAAGGTTGAGCGTATTTGCCAGATTGATTATTCCCCTAACCAAGGCATGGCCATTACCATTCTCTTGGTGTTCTAATCTGGCGATAAAGGATTTGTCAATTTTGAGGGCTTTAACAGGAAAACGGTGTAAATAAGCTATGGATGAGTAGCCCGTGCCAAAATCATCCAGATGTAATTCAACCCCCAGCGAGCTGATTTTAGTAATTGTATGGAGAGTCTGTTCAACATCTTCAACAATCGTGTTTTCTGTGATTTCCAAGTGTAAGCGATTTGGTTCAAGCTTTGTCTTTTGAAGGATGCTCACAATGAGATCAAAAAAACCTGGATTCGTTATTTGTTGTCCCGAGATATTGACGCTTATAGAAAGTTGCTTCGCTTGTGGGAAAATTTGATCCCAAGCCACCAATTGGTTGCATGCTTCTTCAAGAACCCAATTTCCGATCTCTAGAATTAATCCGGTTTCTTCAGCGATGGGAATGAAATCATCGGGTTGGATAATGCCACGTTGAGGGTGATGCCACCGCACCAAAGCCTCCAACCCAAGCATATGCCCAGTTTCCAGCGATACGATCGGCTGAAAGGTCAATTTGAAATCATGGTTTTGAATAGCCTGTGCCAGCTCTCTTTCTGCTTTGATACGCTCTGTGATCTTCTGGCGCATTTTGGGATCAAATATCTCATATTTGGCTCGCCCAGCACCTTTGGCCTGATACATGGCTATATCTGAGTCTCTTAGAAGTGCATTGGCCGTTGTATAAGTTGAATTGCCAAATACAATTCCTATACTAGTCGTTAGACGTATTTCTGTTTGCAGAATTTTGAATGGAAGTGCGAGCTCGTCGGAAATCCGCTGTGCGATACCAATAGGGCTGTAGTCGTCATCAATTCCTTCAAGAAGAATAACAAACTCATCCCCACCCAAGCGAGAAACGGTATCAACGTTACGCGCGCAAGATTTGATGCGACTTGCGCATTCAACCAGAATCTGATCGCCTGTATCATGTCCTAGAGTGTCGTTTATATCTTTGAAATTATCCAAATCAAGAAAGAGAACCGCATATTGGTAAATGCCATCTCTTTCTGAAAAACGAATTGCTCGTTGCAAACGATCTAATAGCAATATACGATTGGGCAAGTCTGTCAGTGCATCATGCAGAGAATCATATTGGAGTTGTTTCTCAGCTTCCTTGCGTGAGGTGATATTGCTATGTGACCCAACAGTTCGAATTGGGATACCGGTATCATTTAAGATCGTTTTACCTCGTGTTAATACCCAAAGATAGTGTTCTTCTTTGTGCCTCAAACGATACTCATACTCAAAGGCTGGATTCTCTTTATCTGAAACTTGGGACAAGTATTTCGAGGATATATTTCGATCATCAGGGTGAATGCGACTAAACCATTCTTCGGGAGTATTACTGATTTCATTTTCTTCGTAGCCAAGCATCTCTTTCCAGCGAGGTGAGTAATAAATTGTATTTGTTTTCAGATCCCAGTCCCAAAGCCCATCATTAGCTGCTTCCACAATGAGGGCATAACGTAATTCGCTGGCTTCAAGCTCTTCTTTTCGTCTTTTTTCAAGATTCTCGACATGGGTTTTCGTAATAA
Organism: Anaerolineae bacterium; assembly: GCA_018645405.1. Classification (GTDB taxonomy): domain Bacteria; phylum Chloroflexota; class Anaerolineae; order Anaerolineales; family Villigracilaceae; genus Desulfolinea. The sequence continues at coordinate 5,580 of JABGOQ010000126.1, forward strand.
TGAGCAAGAGCCCCCCAAATGACATAAACGCTGCAGATGTTGAGATGACCTCTTCTATCTCAAATTTAGGAAAAAGAAATGGCAGAAGGACAATCCCAGCAAGACTAAACCCAAGAGCGATCAGAACATGTTTGAGTGAAAAAAAGCACTGATGATTAAAAGAGGTAGGAGAAGGTAGGCAAGGTCTTCTAGGTCTGAGTCAAGGATCACTTCTGTGAAAATTATTAGCATCGCGATTGTGATTGAAAACGCAATCGCGGCTTTGAAATAGCCTGAACGATTTATGCTATAGGCAATGATCCAGAATATAGAAGAGCCAATGATGATTATAAAATCAAGGTCATTACTTAAAACTAATTGCTCCCCAAACAAATAGGGAATTGTTGTAATGAATATCCCCACAGGGAAAAAGATGAGAAGTAAAGCTGAGAGAAGCCTGGAATTGGCTCTTTGTTCCACTCCCATTAGTCGGCTTGCTGGTGTTATGAGTCTTTCCCACAAGTTTATTATCAAGGACATGTCTTTTATTGATGCCTAAATATATGGAGCAGAATAGTATAACCATTATAAGTTGCTGTAAGGGTTTCTATAATTGCTTTTATATGACAGTTTGAGGATTACAAATGGGAAGATAGTATGTTTTCTAGCAAAAATTACGATTGCATTAGGATCTATCTAAAAGAATATCATCGTGCGAAATTTCATCTTCGATTGGCTCAAGATGCGTAAATGCGACCGAATTCTGCACCACCGCGCGGATATCCCCTTCTATGTCTTCGGCGATGTGATGAGCATCATGCACCGTCCACGCGCCGGGGACGAGGACATGCACCGAGATAAAATGTCGTGCTCCCGCCTGTCGTGTGCGTAGCGCGTGAAAATCAATCTCATATTCGTTGCGATATTTGTCCAGCACATCTTCAACCGCTTGCATTTCTTCGGGGAGGAGAGAGGCGTCCATTAACCCATCTACTGAGCGACGGATGAGTTTTATGCCTGTATAAACGATATTCACTGATACAGCGAGAGCGATGATGGGGTCGAGAATCTGCCATCCGGTTAGGGCAACCAAGCCCAAACCAAGAACGATCCCGACTGATGTCCAGACATCGGTCATCAGATGATGACCATCCGCTTCTAAAGTGATGGAGGCGTGCTTCTTTCCTGCTTTGAGCAAAATTCTTGCAACGACAAAGTTGATCAAAGATGCGATAATGGAAATTACCACACCAATCCCGACTTGCTCAATCTCGCGTGGATTAAATATCCGCTCCACAGCCGTGACCGCGATCCCCGCCGCGGCGACGAGTACCAAAACCCCTTCAAGATTGCTGGAGAAATACTCCGCTTTGCCGTGCCCATAAGTATGGCTTTCATCGGGTGGGCGCGCGGCGATGGTCAGCATACTCAAAGCCATAATCGCAGCCAGTAAGTTGACAACGGATTCAATCGCATCCGAAAGTAAACCGACAGATCCTGTCAGAAAATACGCGCCAGCCTTGAGCGCGATGGTGGTAACAGCAGCGGCGATGGATAACCAAGCATAACGAGTAAGAGAAGAGCGGTTCATAGTTATCTGATTATATCCGAATACTTTCTTTAAAAAACTTTAAATTCAAAGGGGCAGACAAATATCCGCCCCTCTTTACCCACTCACTACACTACCCTTCCTACTTTATAAATGGTATCGATAAAAGATAGAGAATTGGCTTATCTGAAAGTGCGCGCATTGTATTCCTTATTCCCTGCCAGGTGCAGAATATCCCAATCATAATAAGCGGCATGGGAAGGCAAATGACGAGCAACATAAAGATAGGGCTACCTTCCATAGCACTTACATTTGCTTCGCCCATCATTACCAGTACCATGGGCGCAAGCATGAGCAAGAAGAGTGCCGCAAAAAGAGCCAGAGTCATCGTAATTTGGAAATTGAGCACTTGACGACCCTGCTTATCTATTTTGTGGGATTGATTCTTTTTCCACGACCAAAGTAGCAAGGGGATGATGATATTGCAGAAAATGCTACTCAAATGAAGAATTGCAAGCCATAGATTTTCATTCGAGGTATTATCCATCAAAAAGTTAAAATCAAGGCTGTTGCTTAGGCATTGCAGTGTATAAGTACGTGGATCCACTTCTCCACTTTCAATGCGTTGAATAGTGCGTGGGCTGACTTCACATTCTTCAGCCAATTGTTCCTGAGTGAGTCCCTTTTGCAGGCGCAATTCGGTAACTCGGAGTCCAAGATCGGGTTGGTTCATCGTTTTTCTCCTTTCGAGATTCAAATCCCATTATAGGAATTGCACTCAAAAGCACCATGTCGTGTACACGACATTCATACGACATTTCTTTTTTTTAGTTAATCTTACCTGAAATTCTAGAAATTCTGACACAAAAAAAGGACGGAGGTGACTCCGTCCTTTCTAGTCTTTAATTACCTGGTGCCTGATCTTCTGCTTCCTATATTACACCCAAATCTTTCCCAACTTTTGCGAAAATCTCAAGCCCCTTATCCAAATCTTCACGCTCGTGTGCGGCAGAAATCATGACGCGGATTCTAGCTGTGCCGCGCGGCACGGTCGGGAAGGCGATTGCTGTCCCGAAAACGCCGGCTTCGTAAAGAGCCTTGCTGAACTCTTGCGCTAATGATGCTTCGCCGAGCATGACGGGGGTGATGGGTGTTTCGCTTTTACCTGTATCAAAACCCAGCTTTTCCATTTCTGCTTTGAAGTATTCGGCATTGCTCCAGAGTTTATCAACTAGTTCAGTCGATTCTTCGAGCAAGTCTACTGCCGCTAAACATGCCGCCGCATCTGGGACGGTCATGGCAGATGAGAAGAGGAAAGGCCGTCCACGCTGCTTTAGCCAGTCGATGATGACTTTCTTCCCCGCCACGATACCGCCGACCACGCCAAAGGCTTTGGACATCGTCCCGATCTCCACATCCACTTTGCCATGCAAGCCGAAGTGGTCTACGATGCCGCGTCCGCCAGTGCCAAGAACGCCTTCGCCGTGTGCGTCATCGACCATGAAGAGCACATCATATTTCTTCGTCACTTCATAAAGCTCGTCAAGCGGTGCTACGTCCCCGTCCATGCTGAAAACGCCGTCTGTCACAACCAAGCCGCGATTATATTGGGGGAGATGCTCTTTGAGCATTTCTTCGAGTGACTCTGCGTTACTATGCTCATAAGCTTTGATTTTTGCGCCCGAAAGTCGGCATCCATCAATGATGCTGGCGTGGTTCAAACGGTCTGAGAAAATCACATCACCTTTACCTACCAATGCGGGGATTGTGGCGGTATTTGCATTAAACCCAGATTGAAAAGTGAGCACAGCTTCCACTTTTTTGAACTCAGCCAAGCGTTCTTCGAGTTTCGTGTGCAAATCCATTGTCCCGGCGATGGTACGAACTGCGCCTGGCCCTACGCCATATTCATCAATCGCTTTTTTTGCGGCTTCAGCAATTTTGGGATGATTTGCCAAGCCTAAATAATTATTTGAGCAAAAATTCAATACTCGTTTGCCATCCACATCTAGCCACGCCCCCTGCGCCGAGCCAAGCGTGCGGATATTCGTATACAAGCCCGCTTCTTGCAAAGCTGCAATTTCTTCTTTAATCCAATCAATTTTTGACATTTTTATCTCCTGAATTCTTTTGCCTGAGAAAATTCACACAAATCATTATAGCAATTCCCCGCTTAGTAAGTGTCACCTGTTTTCGTGTCACGTATCACCTTTTATACTTTACGCTCCTCCATAAAAATCCCCATCTCAATTAATGCAGACATAATTTTTGATGATGCTCCATCCTTGACAACTACTCTTGTTGGGCTTAATACCTCACCCAAAAATCTACCGGCTTTCGACTCTCGGAGCGCGCGCAAGTCCTCGGGCTTGCTGAGGCGTAAAACGACTAGAGATTCCACCCGAGCTTCTGTGCCGTTAACCGCCCATCGGCGTAGTGCCTTTCCTAAACTTGGCGGGATTTCATCGTTAGCCTGTTTTTTGAGCAATGCCAACAAATGCGAAACTTTCAATCCTTGTTCCTTTGCACGCCCTAATGACGATGGGGTGATTTGATAGCGAAACTCATCGGGATTTTTGCTCACTTCCCATTCACAAAAGCGGGAGATTTGATAGCGCGCCACTCGCTTTGCAAAACGGGAGATTGTGATTTTCCCGTTAGATGCAACTACAATCTTCCCCCCTTTTGGTTTCCCACTTTCTACCTTCTTCCTCACTCTGAACGCTTTTATTTCACCATCTTCTTCTGTGCTTGCTAAGTCTACATATCCCAGCCAAAATAAAATACCTACAATGAAATAGCGAATTAATGCGCCTTCAACCTCGTCCCAATGCTCGAAGCCGCGCAGGTCAACTTGAGACCCGAAAGGTTTTGTTTGAGTGTCTTTTTGAGAGGAGGGCTTTTCTTGCAGAGATTCCGATTCAACTTTGTCGTAAGTGAAACCTTTCGGGTCTTTGGACGATCGAATAAACCAGGCATCATAATCGCCAGCTTTGCGCTGAAAATCAGGATATTCTTTTTTTATGTCGGTAATAAAGGCGTTTAGCGACCACCATTTGTCACGCGGAATTTCTTTAAGAAAATCAAAAATTGCTTTTCGAGTATCCAATATCGGATTTACCCACTCACCTTCGCAAATTATTGTGGGGACCTGATGCAATTCATTGAAGGTTTCACTTTTTTGCCAAATTTGGATGAGCTGATCTAGTGCGTTGTTGCGATCTGTTTCCAGATGAGATTTAACGGAATCTTTTTGAATGCCCTCGCTGGTTATTAAATGCGCAGCAAGCCCAAGGTCACGTACGAATCGGAGAGATGTATTTAATGGCGACGTATCCTCCCATCCCAAGCGCAGGGCAGCGAGAAACGTTGTCAAATCATCCAAAATAAAATCATTGGCGAACATGATTTGCTGGCGTTCTTCAGGGCGAGCTGGTCTGCCCAAAATCAAATTTTGAGTGTCTTGCTTTGGGGGAGAGATGATGGCAAAAAGGTCGTCGGGAATATGGGCAAATTCGATTGCACCACTGGGGGTATCGAAAAATGCACGAGCAAGCAGGGCGCGATAAAAGAGTGTTTCAGCAGCAGAAAGAGGGTTGAGATAGCTTTTCTCGCGATCACGTTTGGCCGCACCAATCTTACGCAACTCGCCAAATTGCCGAGTAAAAGATGCCCACGGGATGCGCCCCTGATTTTGAATGAGTGCGTCTAGCGCGCTCCGCGTTTTGGGATGGAGTGCCTCGATAACCTCGGTTATGAGAGAAGAATTGAGTAGTTTTTCGCTCAATTCTTCTCGGGCTGTACTCCGCTCACCTGCGCGCAAATCAACACCCCAAAGTTGGGCGACAATGCGCAAGTGACCGAGATCATGCTTGTGGAGGCTTTGTTCTAGGGTGGTCATGTTGGTATTTAGTCTAGTGGTCTAGGGTCTCACTACATTTAGTGCATTTGGTTGAATTTCCACCGAAAGTCCGCGCAAATTGGAACCAAAGCTAGTGTAGGTCTCACCATCCAAATGAACATAGAGAGGGCCATCAGAATTGAGCGAGAGCTTTTTGAACTGCCCCATTTCGACCTCGTCAAAACGTTCTTGCGTGCCATTCATGAACTCGGGCAAGAGGCGAAGTTGCATCAGACGGGAGACTTTTTCGGCAACCATATAGTTCAAAATACCATCATCAGGGCGCGCAGTTGGAGCCATCATAAAGCCGCCGCCTTCACGGGGGCCATTCGCGAGAACAAGCATGAAAATTTCTTTCTCCCATACTTTTCCCTCGCTTTCAATTTTCACACGTACCGGTGCAGAATTGAAAATAATAGTTTGAAATACGGCAACAAGATACATCAGAAAACCACGCAAAAGCGGCAAGCGGTGGGAGCGAATGCCCACAACCGTATCGAATCCGATGCCAAGTGAATTATCTAAATACTCTTGCCTGCCATTTTCATCTGTCATTAGCCCTAAATCTACAGGAGATATTTCTCCATTTAGTGCCAATGCCATTGCCTGATTTGCGCTCTCCGGGATGCCGCAAGCATGGGCAAAATCATTTCCAGAACCAATCGGGACGACACCGAGAGCAGGACGCTTCTCAGCCTCAACTTGCATCAGGCCATTAACAACCTCGTGGACTGTACCATCTCCCCCTAACGCAACGACCACATCGTAGCCTTCTTCTCCGGCTTGTTTTGCCAGCTCAGTCGCGTGACCGGGGTAGACCGTTCCACTCCAATCTACCTTACCATCGTACTCATTAGCAATAGGGCGCAAATCACGCGCTACATTCCAAGCGTTTCCCATATCTGCCATTGGGTTCAGAATCAACTTTATTTTTCGGGTCATTTTTTCTCCTTTGTAATCTTTGGCGAGTTTTTTCCATTCTATTTACTTCACTACCTCTAATGCATTCGGCATAATCTCCACCGAAAGGCCGCGCAAATCAGACCCGAAACTAGTGTAGATTTCTCCATCAATATGAATATAGAGAGGGTGTTCAGAAGTCAGCGAGATTTTTTTGAACTGCCCAATTTCGACCTCGTTAAAACGTTCTTGCGTTCCATTCATAAATTCAGGGATCATCCGAAACTGTTTCAGACGAGAAAGATTATCAGCAAGCATATAATCCATTATGCCATCATCTGGACGAGCATCAGGAGCCATCATAAAGCCGCCGCCTTCACGCGGTCCATTGGCAAGAACGAACATAAAAACATCTTTGTCCCATTTCTTATCTTCACTTTCAATTTTCATACGCATAGGTTTAGAGTTGAGAAAAATGGTCTGAATCACGGCAGTCAGATACATCAAGAAACCACGCACGATCGGTAAACGATGCGAGCGGATCGTCACGATAGCGTCGAAACCAATTCCGAGCGTATTGTCAATATATTCCTGACGCCCATTTTCATCGGTCATCAATCCTAAATCTATGGATGATATTTCCCCGTTTAGTGCTAGAGCCATTGCCTGATTTGGACTATCTGGGATGCCGTTAATATAAGCAAAATCGTTTCCTGAACCAATCGGGACAACACCGAGGGCGGGACGCTTCTCAGCCTCAACTTGCATCAGACCATTGACAACTTCGTGAACCGTACCATCTCCCCCCAATGCCACGACAAGATCGTAACCCTCTTCTCCAGCTTGTTTAGCCAACTCTATTGCATGCCCGGGATAAACTGTTCCACTCCAATCGACTTTGCCATCATATTCATTGACAATTGGACGCAGGGCACGCGCCACATTCCAGGCACGCCCCATATCTGCCATCGGGTTTAGAATCAACTTCACTTTTTGGGTCATTTTTTCTCCTCTGTATTTTTGGGTCTGAAGATTATACCCCCGAGAATCAAAAACGGAGACAAAAAAGTCTCCGTTTTTTCTTTCTCTAAACTAGGCTTCCGGTTGGAATGGCTGCGATGGAAAATGATCCACGTTGATGCTTTTTAGCATTATAGAGAGCAGCATCAGCCGCGCGTAAGAGCTGTGAAGCTGTCTGCCCGTGAATGGGGTAGAGTGCCACGCCCCCAGACATGCCGATATTAAGTTTTTTTCCATCTGGAAGGGTAAAGGAAAACTTACGCAGTTTTTCCATCAATTTATCAGTGACCAGTTTTGTTGCAGGCATATCGCTTTGATGTAAGACCAAAGTCAGTTCATCACCACCATAGCGGGCAAGAAAATCGCTGGTGCGAAGTCCTTGAGAGAGATAGCTAAATAACCTTCGCAAAACCTGGTCACCAACCGGGTGTCCGTAGTTATCATTTACCCCTTTGAAGCCATCGAGATCCATCATAACGGTAGCAAATGAATGTCCTGTTCGATGCGCTGAGCGAAGCTCCTCTTCCAGATGCTCATCCAAGGCCCTGCGATTGGGAAGCCCCGTTAATGTATCACTTTTTGCCTGTTTACTCACTCGTGCGTGAATGCGAGCATTTGAGATCGCAACTGCGGCTTGCTCAGCAAGGAGTTCTAAAAAACGCAAATCAGATGTAGAGAATTCCCCGGTATTTGAGCGAGAAATACTCATTACACCAACAACAGTGTTTTCAAATTTAAGGGGAATCCCAAGAATAGAGCCGCTCCATTCTGAGGGAGCATTTTTATAGATAGGGTGAGCTTGTATATCTGGAATAATGATTCTTTCTGCGCCTCTGGCAACCTTATAGGTTAATCCACTTTGTCTAGGTTCAGCATAGTCTTTATCTTTCACACCATTTTCATCCAGTGCTGTCCCAAATTCAAGTTTATCCTCGTCACGATTATATAAAAAGATATGGGCAGTCCGAGAGTTTGATAGCAAGTCCATTGCATCGCCAGCCACTGCTTTGAGAACAGTTGTTAGATCAAGACTGGATGAGAGATGCAAAGAAAGACGCCTAAGTGCATCCAGCTCTGCGGTTTGCTGGCGCAACATGGTTAAGAGATGGTGGTTGGAGAGCAGATTAGTTGAGATTTCTTCTCTGATCGTACCTATATCGTCTATCGTCAGGTTTGTATCTATATTATGTGTCGCTATCCTGATTGACTGACAAATCTTTTGAGGGAGTGTTTTCCAAACCCTGAAAAACAGGTTATCTTTCCTTTTATTCACCACAAATGAAAGGAAGATACGAATGAAAAACACTCCCAACTTGTACGATACTCTGTTTCAGATACTGGGTCAACATGTTCATTGGCTCGATATACGCCATCTCCATACTTTAACATGGATGATTGTTGGTTTGATAAAAAGTAAAACGATTAGCTTGCCAGAATGGGCACCTTTTGTAGATAGCCGAGCAAATTATGCCCAAAGTACAGTCCGAAGGTTTAGTCGTTGGTTACGTAACGAAAAAATCAAAACAAATGAGTTGTACGCTCCTGTTATTCGAGATGCTTTAGCTGAATGGGGTGAGCATACGCTCTACATAGCATTAGATACATCTATGTTGTGGAACGAATTTTGTCATATTCGTGTTTCAGTCATCTATCGAGGACGTGCAATTCCTTTAGTTTGGAAAACGATCAAACACAAGAGTAGTACAGTTGCATTTGAAAAATATCGTGATTTGCTAAAAAAAGCTGTAATGTTGTTGCCTCTTGGCACGAATGTCGTTTTCTTGGCTGACCGCGGATTTGCCGACACAAAATTGATGCAATACCTCAGCAAAACTTTGCATTGGCACTGGAGAATTCGCGTAAAATCCAGCTTTTATACCTACCGTCGCAATCAGCGTCGTTGCAAAATAAAGAACATCAAGCTTAAACGAGGGCAAGCTCGTTTTTGGCATAATGTCTACATTACAGAGAAGAAATTTGGTGTTGTGCATTTAGCTTTAGCCAAACCAATCGGCGTGAAAGAAAATTGGCTAATTGTGAGCGATCAACCGACAGACATCTCTACCTTTGACGATTATGGTTTACGTTTTGACATTGAAGAGAACTTTTTGGACGATAAATCTGGCGGTTTCCAACTTGAATCTTCTCTCTTTCGTTCAGCGGACGCCATATCGCGCTTATGTTTGGTCTTGGCTCTGGCTACTTTATTCTTGGTTTGCCAAGGGACAGAAGTCGTTGTATCCGGTAAACGACGCTGGGTAGATGCTCACTGGTTTCGAGGGAATAGTTACCTGAAAATCGGCTGGAAATGGGTACTCCGAGCATTCATCAAAGGCTATGAACTGATTACTCAACTCGTATTGTCTCCTTTACCTGACCCAGAACCAGCAATGGCTTCTCGAAAACAGGCAAAAGAGCGAAAAGAACGTACTTTCTCTATTCAAATCGATGTCTATATGCCATTTGAGACCAACACTCTATGAGATTTGTCAGTCAATCAGGTCGCTATCATAGAATCAAAAAGATTGATGATAAATTCCTGATCACTAGAATCAACCCCTCTTTCTCTCAGCGTTTCTTTGATAACGCGTTTGATTTCGTTTTGAATAGGTGTCATTAGTTTCCCTAACGTATAAAATACTCTGAATTAGAAGAGGGTGCAATCACACCATGCTCCCAGATTATGGATAAATAACACTTTTTATATCTTCTTTTGTTTTGTGTTTTTTTTGGAGAGAAATACAGCATCACAATATTTTTTGGTTAGTTTCTTTCTGTGGAAAAGGTTAAAATATTATAACGGATATTTGCTCTTATGTTAGAATGATTGTGACTTTTTTCTCTTGGAGGAACAATGGCAAAACCTGAAAATAAACTTTCTACCGCAACTCCACTAACGCCAAAAAAACGGGCAATTTTGGTGGGTGCATCAAGCGGAATTGGGGCTGCACTCGCCCAGCGTTTAGCTGATGAAGGCTACCAGATCGCACTTTTAGCAAGACGCGGCAAAATGCTCGAAAAGTTGACTAACGAGATCAATCAAAAACACGGCGAGACCCGTGCTGTCTACTACATACATGACGTGACAGATCATGAATCCGTTCCTGAATTGCTCAAAAAGATAATTGCCGATTTAGGAGGCCTTGATACCTTTATCTACAATGCTGGTATTTCCTTTATGGTCGGTTTGAAAAAATATGATTTTGAAAAAGACCACCAAACATTCGATGTGAATGTGACCGGTGCGTTGGCGTGGTTTAATCCCGTTGCGGAGCTTTTCCAAAGTCTGAAAAGTGGACAAATTGTGGGTGTTTCATCGGTAGCTGGGGAGCGTGGGCGTGTCGGCAATCCCTCGTACAATGCATCCAAAGCTGCGCTGACATGTTACCTTGAAGCCTTGCGCAACCGCCTGACGCGTTATGGCGTGAACGTACTAACGGTGAAACCTGGACCAGTTGAGACGGACATGATCAAAGATGCAAAGGGCGTTCTTTTCCCGATTTCTGCCGAACAAGCAGCTGGCGATATTTTCAATGCCATGCGCAAGCGCAAACAGGAAGTATATACATCTGCTCGCTGGCGCTGGATTATGCTGGTCCTGCGAAATATCCCATCCATTATTTTCAGAAAAATGACTTTTTAAAATGAAAAAACTAACACTCTCCCATCTTGGCAATTTTAGTCATTCTCTGGATGCAACTGTTTACCATATCCAGCCCAGATTTGTTGAAGAAATTGCTGAGATTTTTGCTTTTGCTCGCGAAAATAATTTGAAGATTGCACCGCGTGGTGCGGGACGAAGCTATAACGACGCAGCCCTCAAAGGCGGCGGGATCGTCCTTGATTTGAGCTTGCTGAGGTATATCCAAGCGTGGGATGCAGAGAAAGGCATTATCCGTGCTCAACCCGGGCTGACATTGGAATCCCTCTGGCAATATATCCTCCCCGATGGTTGGTGGCCTCCCGTTGTTTCCGGGACGATGAAAACCACTCTCGGCGGTTGCTTGGGGATGAATATCCACGGCAAGAATAATTTCAAGATGGGCACAATTGGCGAAAATATCCTTGAGTTTGATGCGATATTGCCCAATGGTAAAGAAGTGACCTGCTCTCCTAAAAAGAAAAGTAAGCTTTTCTATGCAATGATCAGTGGCATGGGGATGCTCGGCATCTTCACCTCCGTCACCATGCAAATGAAACGAGTCTATTCTGGCTTGGTAGATGTAAAAGAATGGAATGTGCCTACTCTCAAAGATCAGTTAGATGCGTTATTCGAAGGCGCACCAGAAAATGACTATATCGTCGGTTGGCTCGATGGAACGGCACGCGACAAATCTCTGGGGCGTGGACAAATCCATGCTGCCAATTATCTCGCAAAAGATGAAGACCCTGACCCAGCCGAAACCATGCGCGTTGACTTCCAAACATTACCAGATACTTTTTTCGGCATTGTCCCCAAATCCAAATTGCATTATCTAATGGGACTTGGGTTGAATAATTTAGGCGTTTGGGGTGTCAACACTGCAAAATACATCGTAGGGCGCGATAAAAACTATAGACAACCTCACGCCGCCTTCCACTTTTTGCTCGATTATGTCCCCGATTGGGAAAAATCATATGGCAAGAATGGGCTGATCCAATATCAATCTTTCCTACCCAAAGAAACCGCCCTCGATGCGTGGCTAGAGATGCTTAGAATATCTCAAAAGCGTGGCTTGCCCACCTATCTTGGTGTAACAAAACGACACCGCCCCGATAAATTCCTCTTCTCGCACGCCTTGGATGGTTTTTCGCTGGCTTTCGATTTTAAAATCACAAATGGCAACCGAGAAAAATTGGCAAAAATGGTACAGGATTTTGACAAGATCGTTCTCAACGCAGGCGGGCGTTTCTACTTCGCCAAAAACAGCGAAACTGCCCCAGAAACAGCCCGTGCTTTTCTCGGTGATGAAAGCATAAAAAAATTCCGAAAACTCAAAAAACACTACGATCCACAAAATCTATTGAGTTCAGATTTATATGAACGGGTTTTTCTTTCCTCCTGATTTCATCGTAAAAGAAAAACAAAATAACCCCTTGGGCTAATTGACTTTTTTCTTTGAAATCGGTACACTAAAAGAAATTATTAGAATCATGCCTTATCCAAAGGAGAAGCTATGAGTGCTCGTTATCAACTTGTAATGCGTAATGGACCCAACCCCGGTGCAATTTATGCCCTTGACGCCGACCTAATGACTATTGGGCGCGACCCAAGCAATACCATACCGGTGAACGACCCTGAAATTTCGCGCCAACATGCGCGGATGTCTGCTCAAGGGGGGAAAATCGTTATTGAAGATAACGGCTCAACCAATGGAACTTCGATAAACGGCAGGCGTATTTCCGGGCCTCATGTACTCAAATCTGGAGAGATGATTTCATTCGGTGAAGATATTGTCTTTATGTTTGAAGCCCTTAATTTTGACCCTGATGCAACCATTGCTTCATCATCTAGCCCGGCTGCGGCGCCACGTCAACAACCTGTTACGCCTCCCCCTCCACCCCCTCACGCCTATGCTGGGCAAGTGCCTGCTGGCCCCGCGCCAGTCGCACCACCACCTGCCTCGCAGACAGAAAAGCGTACTGCCCTCCCGGTTGTACTTGGCGTTGGTGTATTAGCCGTTATCTGTGCTTGTGGCGGTTTCTTCTGGTGGGTAGATGCCACCTATCGTTGGTGCACCTTCTTCCCCTTCGTTGCGGGATGCGGATAAATCAAACACTCTCCCCCGCAGAGAAATCTCTGCGGGGGCTTTTTTTATATCTACACAATTAGAAAATGGAGAAAAAATGAACGAACCAAAAGAACCAAAAACGACAACCCTTGCAGAAACCAAAAGCTATATGCTCTGGAAAGCTGAAGAACCCGATGGCGAAACCACCTATCATATGGAGCTAAATAACGTCACTTTGCACTTTTTTGAAGAAGAGTGGCAAGAATTAATTGAGTTAATGAGCGGCCAAAAATAAGCAATGAATAATAGCATTACCGACGTTCCTGGAATTGAGATCGGCCACGCACAGGATGCAGATACGCTGACCGGTTGCTCTGTGATTCTTTGTCGGAAAGGGGCAGTCGCGGGCGTGGATCAGCGCGGCGGCGCGCCAGGCACACGTGAAACCGACTTGCTCAACCCCGTCAACATGGTCTCGAAGATTCACGCTCTTTTGCTATCTGGCGGCTCCGCTTTTGGGCTGGATGCGGCAACCGGCGTGATGCGCTACCTCGAAGAGCAAAAAATCGGCTTCGATGTGGGCGTGGCACACGTGCCCATTGTCCCAGCTGCGGTGCTCTTCGATCTTGCCCTTGGCAGTGCCGACATCCGCCCCGATGCTGAGATGGGCTATCAAGCCGCAAGTTCGGCATCTGCCGAAAATACGGATGTCGGCAATATCGGCGCAGGAATGGGGGCATCAGTTGGCAAGGTTTTGGGGATGCAAAACGCGATGAAAGCCGGTCTCGGCACAGCCAGCATCGAAATAGGGGGCGGGGTCATCGTCGGGGCAATTGTGGCGGTCAACGCTTTCGGGGACGTAATTAGCCCACAGACGGGAGCAATTTTAGCTGGCGCGCGATCCGCTCAGGTCGGTCCCCTAAAAATTGGTGAAGAGGGCGATTTTGCCAATACGCTTCATACCATGCAAACTTTATCTGGTCGCACAATTATGAAAGTTGCCACGCGCGACAATACCGTTATCGGCGCAGTAGCAACAAATGCAAAGCTCACAAAAGCTGAAGCCACGAAGGTCGCCCAAATGGCGCAAGATGGCTTGGCGCGCACGATCCGCCCCGCACATACCATGCTGGATGGTGATACGATTTTCGCCATCTCAACCGGCAATAAAAAAGCAGATGTCTCAACGATTGGCGCATTCGCTGCTGAAGTAATGGCACAAGCCATTTTGCGGGGTACAGAAGAAGCAAAATCGGCGGGCGGATTGCCTGGATTAAAACTTGAGTAAAATTTTATGATTGCTAAATATTTTCGACATACCCTCCTTTTGGGTTTGCTTGTTGTTTTATTAACGGGATGCGGCTCTTCAACAAATCTCACGCCCACTCCTGCCGACCCAGCCCAAATCGCGGCTGAGGCGTTGGCAACTATTCAGGCCGAATATACACAAACGGCAGAAGCCATCCCACCAACAGATTCACCCACAGAGACTCCCATCCCCAGCCCTACCGCGATTCGCACGCCCCCAGCATTGTCGGAGATTTATCAATCTCCTGTTTTGCATTCTCTTGATATACCGCGTACCTATATTGATGATACTTGTGAGTATCTCAACGCAAAATGGGACCCTAATAAGAGCGCGCCCGGCACAGCGGTGATGGTTGTAATGATCCATAGCATCACGAAGGGGATTGTTGATAAACCCAATCAGATTAGCGCAGATGATTTACGCCAACTCCTGGAAGATTTGCATGAGCAAGGTTTTGAAGCTATCAACACAACGCAATTGGCAGGTTTTTTAGAGAGTAACGAGAAAATACCCATGCGTTCTGTGCTTTTGACGTCGGATGATAGGCATTATGCGCAGTATTTCAACAATAATTTTCGTCCTTTTTATGAAAAATATGGGTGGACTGTGACGAATGGTTTTATTAGTCACCCCGATACTTTGCAATTGATTTGGGATGAGAACGCCGCTCTTGCCGCCGAAGGCTGGGTAGATTATCAGGCGCACGGTGTTATACATAATATCCCGATGAGTAATAGTTCAAGCGATGAATATCTTGTAGGTGAATTACAAGGCTCGATTGCAGGGATACGGGAACATTATGGGAATACCCCCATAGCCATTATCTGGCCCGGTGGCGGATTCGGGGTACGCCCAATTGAGATAGCGAGAGAGTATGGCTATAGATTAGGTTTTACAACAAATCCGCGTGGCCCTATGATGTTCAATTGGATTCCCTTGACAGATATAAAAGATGAGCAGCGTCCTTACTTCTTACCCGAGGGCGCAATGAACGACCCCTTGATGACCCTGCCTCGTTATATAGATTTAAGTGCTGGTGCGCATATCGACGAAGTTCGTGTAATAGGGAAAGAAGCCGCTGCTTATGCCGAGCAGAATAAAGCGACTGAATTAGAGTATTATGATATTGTCTGTGCGCCAACTTATGGGGCAATCTCGACATTAGCACCTTGATCTATTTTGAACCGCAAAGAAACGAAGAATATGAAGAAATGTTAAGTGGGTAAATTTTTACGGAGAAGAATATGACTGAAAATTGTATTTTTTGCAAGATTATTGCTAAAGAAGCCCCCGCTGAAATTCTCTATAGCGATGAATTTGTAACTGCTTTTCGTGATATTCAGCCTGCTGCACCAATCCATATTTTGATTGTGCCGAATAAGCATATCCCTTCTTTGAACGAAGTTACCCCAGAAGATGAAATCTTAATTGGGCATCTACACACCGTTGCCCAGAAATTGGCAAAAGAAGAAGGAATCGCTGAGCGTGGCTATCGCGTGGTCATCAACACAGGCAAAGAAGGCGGACAGATGGTTTACCATCTGCATTTGCATTTGATGGGTGGCAAAAAACTAAGCGTTCCCAAGCATCTATAAAACAATTCTTTTCAGATAAAAAGCCCCAAAAGAGATTAGAATCTCTTTTGGGGCTTTGCGTATGGGTGGATGTTTTTTTTATTTATCGGTAGCAGGTTCAGGATCAGGGGCGGTTGCGTCGGCTTCTTCGGCGGGAGTTGTTTCGGGGGCGGGACCTAGCTCAAGGTCAACGCTTTCTTCCATCCGAATCTGTCCACGAAGGAAAGAACCTTCTTCAGTGACGAAGGCGGTTGTGACCACATCTCCCCAAACACGACCTGTGGCACGGATCTCCAATTTTTGAGTGGTGATATTACCGCGCACTGCACCTGCAACAATAACGGTATTGGCACGGATATTCTCGCAGGTGACACGCCCTGTTTCGCCAACGACGAGCATACCGCGTAATGCGATTTTGCCTTCAAACGCACCTTCGATGCGTACACCGCCAGTGCCATCAAGAGCACCCTGCCAGATGACACCACTGCCAAGTACAGAGGTAATCCGTTCCACAGATGGAATGGGTTGATTGTCTTCGGGAGAGGATGGATTTCGTTTAAACATAGCGTTTTCCTATGGACTTTATGATCAATTTCTGTGCTCTATTTTATCATCTTGTGGTTGATGTGGCTCAACCTTAAAGATCTTAAATCCCCATTGTATGGCGGGGCCAATTAACAAGGCAAAAACAAGCGTCCCGATTCCAGCAGGACCACCTATTAACCAGCCGACGGTTACTACCGTAATTTCGATAAATGTACGCGCTTTTCGGACACTGATTCCTCTTGTACGTTTAAGGCCGAGCATCAGGCTATCACGCGGACCTGCGCCTGCGTTCACACCGATGTAGATTGCGCTGGCAAAGCCCATCATCAGAATGGCTGTTAACAACATGGGGATTTGCACGAATAAATTATTTTTAATCGAAGGGACAAGCCGAAGAAAAAAATCGAGCCAGGGTCCAATACTGAGAATATTGGCGAGTGTCCCCCAGCCAATTTGTTCGCGCATAAGTAGTGCGCCAGTCAGTACCGTAAACCCGGAAGCAACGGTTATTGTGCCTGGTGTGACATTCAGAAGATAGGATATTCCCACTTCCAGCACCCCCCAAGCACCTGTGCCTAAATTACCTTGAATAAGAAATGCAATAGATAGGCCAAAAAGAGCAAAACCAATTTGGATACGAAGAAAATCACGAGGGAAAGTTTTCCAGATAATAGGTTTAAACATGCCCGCGATAATACCACTGGATAGGGGAATGAGGAAGATAAGGCAAAATCCCCGCACTGTATACTAGTGCGGGGATTTTGAATTTATGCGTATTTTTCATTTTTTTCGCGACA
>JABGOQ010000200.1 GCA_018645405.1 Anaerolineae bacterium
CTAAAGTGGACGACATAAAACGGAATCAGTGGATTGTTTCACCGGAATCCGCAATTGATCGCTGGACAAAAAGGACCTCCCCCATGAAAGAAGATAAAGAAAGAGAAGAAGATTTTTCCGTCATCCCCGATGATTTTCCTTTCGAGCAGGATCTCTCTGCTCTTGGCGGGGGGGATATAGTGGATGAAAAGCCCGTCCCCGATTCTCTAACTTCGGCTGGATTCCCTTCCAAGGAACTTCCTCCATTAGATATCGAATCGGCACTACCCCGCTTCGGCGATGACCGTGATTTCTTTAATGAGATGTGCAACGATTTCTTCCACAGTATTCCCAAGAGTATTGTCGAGATGAAAACCGCCCTCTCAAAAGTGGATTCAGTTTCTCTAAATCGAGCCGCTCATAATCTCAAAGGGATGGCTGCTACTTTTTCAGCTGCAAAGTTAACCGATTTGAACGAAGAATTGGAAGCAAGAAGCGGTCAAGGCGATCTCAGTCAGGCGAATGAACTAATCACAGAAATTGAGAAAGAAGCCGAGCTTATTTCAAAGCATTTAATAACCATCGGAATTGGAAGTTAAATATAGGCCAAAAGGTAAAAAACATGATTAAAATTCTTGCCATTGACGATGAAAAAATTTATCATAATATGATCATCCATGCACTCAAAGAAAAGGATTATCAAGTTGAAACCGCTTCCAACGGGAGCGAGGGGATTAAAAAAGCACGCATCTTTAAACCTGACTTGATTATCACCGATGTGATGATGCCGGATATGAATGGCTACGAAGTAACCAGTGCACTACGAAAAGAAGATGCTTTTGCGCATACGCCAATTTTGGTACTCACTGCCCAAGCAGATATGAAAGCAAAACTTGAATCCTTTGAAGCTGGAGCGGATGACCATCTCACCAAGCCTTTTGTCCCTAAAGAATTGGTAGTACGCCTTGAAGCATTGCTAAGGCGAGCGCAGCGCACAAAAACCACGCAGAAAGCAGAACCTGAGTCTGAAAAGAGGGCATCTCTGATCGCCGTTCATAGTTTGCGTGGTGGAACAGGATGCACCAGCCTTGCCGTTAATCTCTCTTTAGGGATGTACAATCTCTGGCAGAAACCCACCATCCTCCTTGACCTTGCCATGACAGCAGGGCAGGTCGCCTTAATGCTAAACACCCCTCTCAAACGCACTTGGGCAGACCTTGCCCGATTTGATGCAGGGGGTATTGATTTCGAGGCAATTAATTCGGTTATCAACCAACACGAGAGCGGTCTCTCCTTTATCCCTGCTCCAACTTTGCCTTCTGAGGCAAAACCCTTGGAAAAAGAAACGCTGGGTACGATATTGAAAATGCTGCGAGAAAAATTTAGCTACATTATTGCTGATTTGCCTCACGACTTCAATCCGATGACACTCAGCACATTGGATGAAACCGACCTTGTCTTGCTACTCGTTGCACCCGAAATGGCATCTATCCGCGCCGCTGCTGCCGCGCTGGATACGTATAACAAATTAAATTATCCGCCTGAAAAGATAAACCTTGTTTTGAATGCCATTATGCCACGCTCAGGGTTATCAAAAGAAAAAATTGAAAGCGCACTTTCGTTACCGATTAAAGTTACAATCCCCTATGTTGCTAACAAATTTGTTCACGCGATCAATTATGGGCAACCCTTTCTTTCTAATAATCCCACAGATGCAGTGGCAGGGTTATTTGAAGATTTCTCCTTTCACCTTAGCCAAAGTGAACATAAAAAGAGCAAACCCTCTGAGCCAAGTGAAACATTACAACGAGTTTATAAACGCATGAAAGCGCGGCATAAGAGATAAACTTTAGCGCACGCTTGCTTGTGCAAAAGTTCAAACAAAAAGAGAGACACGGCTCTTGTTGCTATGTCTCTCTTTTTATTCCAATTTTTCTGTTGAGATCAATTCTTCTGGGATAGCTGTGGTGATAAATTGAAGTTGCCCTATATCGGTAGTTTCACCAGCGATGACGACAACAGGAAATTCATATCCAGCAAAATCGTTGGCAACGATCAGAATACGCGCTCCTGCAGGCACTTTTTCAATTAAGAAGCGTCCTTCTGCGTTGGTTTGGGTTTCCAGTTCTGTTCCTAAAATAAAGATATACCCCTGAAAGGGTTGGTTATTATCATCAAGAACCAAACCACTCAAACTGCCTTTGCCCGCAACGAGTTCAGCAGCATTGCTTTGGGCAAAGGAAAAAACAGCGAGCAGGATAACAAGTCCGAGTAAAACAAAGATACTAGAGCGAATACGTTTTTTCTTGGCCGATGGGTCTAAGAGTTTCTCAGGAATACCTTCTTCAAATTCATCTAGGGATGGGGAGTTTTCAAGAGCCATTATTCACCTCCTGCATTTCTGGCGAGTTCACTAATTGAGATATTATCAAAGCAGACTTCTGTACCATTCCATGAGCGTAAGCCGACACCACCTTCTGTATAGGTATCATCTTGACCGACGAGGACTTCTTCGCCATCAAGAGAAAAAGTAAAGGTATCGCCTTCTACATTGAGTTGCATATCGTGAGGCTCTCCATGCCAATCATAGCCGGGCATTCTTTTTGTTGCGAAGGGAGGCAGTTCACGCCCATTTACCCATTTGCGCATGATAATTGAGCCACCACGCCAGCCAGGATCATACTGGACGATATAACCGTTTGTGCGCTCGCCCATTTCTGTCCCGCGAAAAAAGACTCCGTATCCGTTACCAGTATCAAGCTGTGCACCATCGATTTTTATGGTGTAATCTTCATTAGTACTCATGCTTTCTGAGCAGTTATTATAACTTTTTGCACCACGAGAAGTGCATAGCTGGCCTTCTGGGTTTGTCCAATTGCCATATTGAGATGTCCAATTATCAGCTGAAGAGAAATCATCTTCACAATAGACTTTCTCTGTGGCGCAGGCATTTGCACTTCCCAAGCCTTCAGCTGCACGACAATAGGCTTCACGAACTGTATAGCCTGTCAGCTCTAGTGTGACAAGTACACCCGAGATGATGAGGGCGGCAATGAGTGCGTATTCAACAAGCCCCTGCCCTTGTGATGATTTTTGAATTTTCATAAGGCCTCCTTAATAAATTATTCTAGCTATCTTTTTTCGCTCGTTTACGAGCACGCTCTGCTACCCGTTTCCATGATTCTGTAGGTGTTTCAGGGCGTTTTTTCTTTTGTTCGGGTTCGCTCCAATAGAATACAAGGTCTTCGAGCAATGCGCTGAGTGGGCTTTCAGTCTCACCGGTTAACGACAACTACAATTACCCACCA
>JABGOQ010000088.1 GCA_018645405.1 Anaerolineae bacterium
CTGGCTAAGTGACCTAGCTACCAAAGAAGTGTATCGAGCGGTTGCCCGTGGTTGGATTAGGGAAACGCAACCTGATCGCCAACTGAATGATGTTGGATTAATTGGTCATGTCTATCAAAGTGGAGAACTTCATATTTCTCCTGACCTAAACAAAGATGCTTATGTTCGGCTTGCCGGTGGGGAAAAATTCCCCGAAGGTTGGACGGGGGTCTGGGTTCCAATCCGCTCAACAGATGCAATTATTGGTGTAGTTGCCGTTATGGCTGAAATACCGCGTAATTTTACAGAAGAGGATATTCGCCTACTGGTCACGCTTGCAGAAATGTCTGGGAATGCCATTCAACGTGCTCGCCTCCATGAACGCACTGAAGAACAAGTCAGGCGTCTGACGGCTTTGCGCAATATTGATGCTGCTATTAGCGCAAATTTTGATCTCCAGGTGACGCTCCAACTCCTTCTTGACCACACAATTTCGCAACTAAATATAAACGCAGCCGATATTTTATTAACAGAATCTACATCCCAAGATTTGAAATACTTCATCGGAAGGGGATTCGAAACAAATCTTTTCCAAAACTCCATTCTACAAGCAGGAAAAGGATTGCCTGGAATAGCTATAAAAGAACGAAAAACACAACATCTTGAAGTGCCCTATGCTGATGAGATTTGCAGTCGTTCTGCTTGGTTTGTTGAAGAAAAATTTAACAGCTATTATTGCGTGCCTCTGATCGCAAAAGGAGAGACGCTTGGCGTTTTGGAAGTATTTAATCGTCAAAATCTCAGCCCCACACAAGAATGGGAAGATTTTCTACAGGCACTTGCCGGGCAAGCTGCGATCGCAATTGACAATAATAATCTCTTCAAAGATCTGAAATATAGTAACAAAGAGCTTGCTCTTGCCTACGACACTACCCTCGAAGGCTGGGGAAAAGCTCTCGAATTGCGCGACAAAGAAACGCAGGGACATACGCTCAATGTCACCGACCTAACCCTGCAACTTGCGCGCGAAATGGGCGTCTCTGAAGCCGATCTCATCCATGTCTATCGCGGTGCGCTGCTTCATGATATTGGCAAAATGGGCATCCCTGATAGTATTCTCCGAAAACCAGGCCCCCTCACAAAAGAAGAATGGAGCATCATGCGACAACATCCTAAATTTGCTTATGAGATGATTTCCTCGATCCCATATCTTATCCCCGCGCTAGACATTCCTTATGGGCATCACGAACGCTGGGATGGTGCTGGGTATCCACGCGGCTTAAAAGGTGAGGAGATTCCCGTTGCAGCGCGTATCTTCTCAATAATTGATGTCTGGGACGCACTGCTCTCAGATCGTCCTTATCGAGAAGCCTGGGAAAAGCAAACCGTTGTTGATTATATAAAAAACGAATCCGGATCACGCTTTGACCCACATATTATAGATATCTTCTTGAAAATGGTCGGCGAAGATTAAGAAGATGCAATAAGACAAAATAGTGATTGTTTATTGCTCTATTGATGTGTATACTCAATTATCTTACTCGTATAAAAAAGGAAATAAAATGAAAAATTCTCTACTCCCCCTATTATTGGTTTTACTGGCTACTACTCTGGCTTGCAGTGTCTTCTCTGGTTCTACAACAGGTGACGCACCTGCTGCCGATAGCAATATCCTATTTCAGGATGATTTCTCAAATCCCAGCAGCGGATGGGACCGTGCCGATTGGGATGACGGCTCAGCCGACTACAGCGATGGTGTCTATAGAATACATGTCAAGGTTTCCTCCTATGATATTTGGGCTAACCCGGGCCAATACTTCGAAGGCGACGTGCGCGTGGAAGCCGATGCGACCAAAGTCGGCGGAGAAGATGATAATGATTATGGTTTAATTTGCCGCTATTCAGGATCACCCGAAAGCCCCAGCTACTATTTCTCCATTATCAGTAGCGATGGTTACGCGGTAATCGGAAAAACGACAGACGGTGCTTCGGAATATATTTCCACCGAATTAATGGCTTTATCTGATGCGATCAAACAAGGTTCATCAACCAATCACCTACGCCTAGATTGTGTTGGGAGCACTCTAACTTTATATGTTAATGGACAAGAAGTTGCCACCATAAACGACTCTGCCTTCACGGGCGGCGATGTTGGATTGATGGCAGGTACCTTCGAAATCTCCAATGCTGAAATCACTTTTGATAATTTTGTGGTCAGAAAACCCTAACGCTACACTATTTTCAGAAAGAAAAAGGCTGGGTTTAATTATGAAACCCAGCCTTTTTGATTCGCTTAAAAACGATAACTCAAGGTTGAAAGACAACAAACTCATCAAAAAGAACATCCAAACCACCCTCTTCAAAAGTGCCTGCCAAAAGACCAACATCACCTACGGTAAAATCAAAATCTTCTACCAAGGCAATCGGAGAATCATTAATATAAAAGCGTAGTGTATTTCCATGGCACTCTGCACGCAAATGATTAATCGCCACGCCGGTTATGATCGCACTCGAATAAAGCATTGAGTCTTGCCCCAAAAGCCTCAACTCTCCAGCCTTCATTTTCCCGATAGCATAATAACCATCTGCGCTAATTACAAAAAAATAAAAATTTTGATCATTCTGATAACGACAAATGACTCCAATCCTGTTTTCGATGGGACCAGTATATTGCAAAGCATCCACTTCAACGCGAACGTCGTTAAAGTTCATGCCCGGTGTTGCCCAATAATTTAAGCCCGCATCCTTGATATAAAAACGAAAACCGCTCGCATCATAATTCATCACCCCGCCATCATTGACAAGGCTTGTCCACTGATTCTCTCTGGTAGAGAAATCATCTTCAAAAAGAATATCCCCCGACAAAAGAACCGGTTCCGGTTGGCAGGCGATTAAAAAAAGAGAGCATAGAAAAACCGTCAGAAAAAGTTTAAATTTCATCATTTCACCACTATTCCTTAAAATATTCTTCCAAAAGACGTGCAGCTTGTTTCCCAAAGAAGTCGCCCTGTGAAAGCTCACGAGCCTGCAAAAGGGACTGGCGTGCCAAATCTCGATGACTATGTTTCAGGTAAAACATCCCCAAATGGAGGTGTGCCGCGCTCAAATTTGGGTCAAGCTGAAGAGCGTATAAAAATTGTTCTTCAGCTTCCTTGTCACGCTCCAAATCAAAATAAACCCACCCCAGCATGTCCACAAAAGTTGCATCTTCGGGGCGCAGGTCAAGCGCTTTTTGCGCTGCTGGCAGCCCAACATCTTCCAGTTGTACGGCGTATTGTACAGAAAACAGAGCCAATAAATGCCAATATTGCGGAGCTTCAGGAGCCAAAATAGTCGACTGTTCATATGCACCAAGTGCGAGCGGCAAATCTCCTAAACGAGCATAGATCTCTCCCAAGGCAGATTGCCAGTTTGGGTTCTCAGGCTCCAATCTCGCCGCAGCCTGAAACTCATCCAAAGCCTCTTCCAAATTCCCCTGACGTTGCCAATAAAGACCACGTAAAGAACGCACTAAAGTCGAATCAGGGTCAAGATTGAGAGCGTTATCTAAATCTGGGAAAGCATCCTCGTCAAGGTGCTGTTTTGCCTCCCCCAGCCAAGCCCAAGCGGATGCGCTCTCAGGGTGGGCTTGCGTGGCGTTATAAAAGACTTCTGAGGCAAGTTGCCATTCTTCCGCCAATGCGAGTCCGCGTCCATGCAAGATCATCTTCTCGGCGGGATCGCTTTCTAGCAGAGCCAAGTTGAGGGATGTGCGTAAAGTCTCCACAACGGGAGCAAATTTCTCGTCCGCGCGCGCCGCGAGTGTCAACTCATCCAATGCGCTTTCAGGCGAGGTAAGGATCAGAAGTAATCCTAATCTATAATGAGCAAAGGCTAGGTCTTCTTCGTTTTTGAGCTGATTTTCAAGCGCATCTCGCTCAGAAATATAATCGCCTTTTTCACGATAAGCCATTGCCAAACGAGTGTAGAGCTCAAAATAAGCAGGGTGATGCTTAAGCCCTTTTTCCCAGAAAGCAAGGGCGCCTTCATGGTCGCCCTTATTCCAGTGCTCTTGCCCCAAAATATCCCATCCAAATGCTGAGAGAGCATCTTTTTCTTTTGCTCTTTCATAGGCAATAATTGCTTCTTCTCGTTGCCCGGAAATTAATTTTGCTTTCCCTGTTTCATTCCATAAATCTCCCCGCCAAAAAAGACGCTGGGCGGCTAATTCAAACTCTTCGGCTGCACGCTTAAAGTTGCCATCACGAATTGCTTGCTGCGCAATTCGCTCATTCTGAAACCCAAGAGCAATGCGCGGAGAAATAGCGAGCATAAGCAGTAAAATTAGAATAGCCAGCCTTTTAACCATTTGAAACCCTTCTCTCCTTTGCAATCTGTATCATCATTATATTGCAAATTCGTGCCTTCGTTTTAGTTTTTCGTAAAAAGGAAGTATAATCGCTATACCGAATTATGAATGAACTTTTTGTACAACTCACATCCTTAATAACCGAAGCACCCGGTAGTTTGATTTTTCATCTGGTGCTGGCGTTTTCGATTGCCGGCTCTTTGCAGGTTGCCTTTAGTCATTGGCGTTCAAGTCGTTTTCCACAGGTGCGACGAACTATTTTAGGACTTTCTGTTCTTTTGCTAGGACAGATCGTTCTCTTTGTCGTCAGTGCGATGTCTTGGCAAGCCTTAATTAACCCGACGATGGTTTTACCGCCCCTTGACCGTGCAATCACCTTATTTAGTTTAATTTGGATTGCGTGGTTGTGGATTTTTCCTGAACCCAGCCGCCCAGCAGATGCGGGGAACGCGCTCTTAAGTCTGCTCGTTTTCACTGGCCTGGCATTAAGTTATGTCACATGGATACCACAAGTCGCGGCACAGGTATATAACCTGACGACACAAGATAGCATTTGGCAATTCTTTTCGCTGGGCTTTATCGCCATTGCCGGAGTAACGCTTTTCATCCGCCGCCCCAATGGCTGGACGAATGGTTTTATTCTACTGGGATTGGCCTTCTTAGGACACGTTCTGCATCTAATTTTTGGGTACGGGGCAGGGAATTTTCCTGGCATTGTACGCTTATTTTATTTAGCTGCGTTTCCTATTTTGCTAACACTCCCGCAACGCTTTCCAGGACCAACTCCCCTATCTGCCAGCCATAATACCCCCACTATTGTCCATCAGAGGGATGATGTCCCATTTCGCGAGAGACGGCGCTATAGCACTGACCCGAAAACCTTTCATGCCCTGCTTTCTTTAGCATCTGAAGTCGACGCGAATAAGATCAACCATGCCATCACACGGGCAATTGCCCAAACCATGCTGGCCGATTTATGTTTTTTGATCTACCTCAGCGAAGATACCAAGCAAATGGTAATTTCCAGTGGCTACGATTCGATCCGTGAAGAAAATCTTGAAGGCTCCAGCCTGAATAAAGAAACTATCCCTATGCTGGCAAATGCTCTCCAACGCGGAAAAGCCTTGCGTCTTCCCCAAAGCAGCACATCACCCGATCTTCAGGGGCTGGGCGAGTTGCTTAATCTCTCTAATCCTGGGCATTTACTTAGCACTCCGATCATAGATGAAGGGAAAAAATCGATAGGCGGTATCCTGCTTCTTTCCCCTTATTCGAATCGATTATGGAACCAGGATGACCAAGCCTTTTTAGGCAATATTTCGTCATCGCTGATCTCTATCATTCAACGTGGTCATAAATTGGATGAAATCAAACGCGGTAAAGAAAGAAGCCAAGAGGTATCTGAAGAATACCGCCTACAGATCGAGATGTTACGAGACGAAAAGAACGCGCTGGCAGCAGAACTGGAAAAGATAGACAAGGATTCTGCAAAAACCAAAGTTCAAAGTGATAATGTAGAAGCATTACTTGCTCTTCAAGAAGAAGCGCAACTTGAAATCACGAAGCTCCAAAAAGAAAATGAAGAACTCAGCGCACGCAAATTGCCGGAAGCAGAAGAAAAAACAAGCTCTACAAAAAGTGTAGGAACCAGCCATCTTGAAAGCGAATTGAAAGCCACGCTTCAAGAGGTTGCTCATCTGCAAAATCAACAAGCGCAAGCAAATCTGAAAATCTTGGAATTGGAAAGCGGAACGCCTCAAGAAGACCCCAATGAACAAGCGGCAGTCATCGCCTCTATTTCGCAAGAATTACGACAGCCGATGTCGTCCATTGTTGGGTATACAGATCTGCTACTGGGCGAATCTGTCGGCATTTTAGGCGCACTCCAGCGCAAATTTGTCGAGCGCATCAAAGCCTCCATTGAAAGAACTGGAAATTTGATTGACGATATTATCCAGGTCACCACACTCGAAGTAGGGCTTTCTGAACTCAAAGCTGAGCCTGTTGATCTAAACGCGATCATAGATAATGCAATGGCGTATACAAGCAGCCAGGCACGTGAGAAAAACATATCGATCCATCTTGAATTGCCGAAAGTCCTCCCACCCATCCATGCTGATAAAGACGCAATCCAGCAAATTTTAATTCACCTGATCCAAAACGCGGGTGCGGCATCCCCTGTGGACGGCACGATCACTTTAGGGGTTAAAAATCATGAAGAAGAAGGGCAAGATTTTATCCTTATTCAGGTTTCCGATACTGGTGGCGGCATTCCTGCAGAAGATTTACAACGCGTCTTCTCACGTCTTTATCGCGCCGAAAACGTTCTCATTCAGGGTGTTGGAGATACCGGCGTTGGGCTATCCATTGCAAAAACACTCACAGAAGCCCAAGATGGGCGCATTTGGGTAGACTCAGAAGAAAATATCGGTGCAACTTTCAGTGTTTTATTGCCCATCTCCTCGCCCAACGCTGTAGACGAGGCATAAAGGGGCGCTATGCAAGGTTTGCAGAAACTCGGCAGCAGCATCCTTTTTGCAGCACTCTCCCTTTTTCTCGTCTTGGGCGGGCTTTCAACGACCTTGGCAGAAGATCGGATTGACCAACCCCTGCCCACCATAACGGAGACACCTATCCCCACGAGCGATACGGCGGATTTGTTCACGGCCACGCTCTCCGCCCCAGGCTTGCTTCCGTCTGCAACCATCTCCTCATCCCCATCCCCTACCGCTACAATCCCACCTTCGACAACTTGCCCTGCTCCAAATGGCTGGACATCGTATATCATCCAAATCGGTGATACGCTAGAGGGGTTAGCGGCGCGCTATGGGATTTTTCCAAATACCTTGAAAGAAGCCAATTGCCTAATCGGCAATAGCCTGCTTCCAAATACGCGCATTTCGGTACCACCCACGCCGACCGCGACGTTGATCCCTTGCGGGGCACCTTATGGTTGGATCTTTTACACCGTTAAGGCGGGAGATAATTTATACAGAATTGGTCTTGCCTACCGTGTTAGTGTAGGGCAATTACAGAATGCGAATTGTCTGGGGTCTTCAGTACGCATTAACGTTGGGCAAAAACTATCCGTCCCCAATGTGCCGACCAGCACACCTGTTGCTACCAATACACCAATGCCAACAACGACAGCAACGCCCACCGCTACGCTTTCTACACCACTCTCAACGCTGACGGCTACTTTTACCGATACCGCTACAGCAACGGAAATCTCGCCTCTACCAACAGAGCCTCCCACGCCCACAAATACAGCAACAGAGATTCCTTCACCAACCTTCACATTCACCCCTATTCCTTAAGCATGTATTTCATTCGTTTCCGCTATCTTTTTTGGGGAATTCTCTTAGGCGTGCTGACAGGGTGTCAAAATACGCCCCCCACTCCCCTCCCGACAAAATATTTGCCTTCTTATATTTTGGTGACGCCAAATATACAAGGCACAGCGACCCCAACCCCTTTTCAACCTGATTACAATACAAATCTTTCTGCAGAAGAACCTTCTCCATTCCCTACCGAAACGCTCTCCGAAAACACCTCCACAGAAATAACACTCACCCCTTGGCCGACAAATACCTCTTCGCTTGCATTCACGCCAACAAATACTTATGCTCTCCCTACACAAGATGTGGGTATGATCGCAACCCCCAATTTTTATGGCAACGATTGGGCTAATTACCCTGAGCCAAGTATTTACCCCATTTCTACCAGTATCCCTTTCCCAGTTGGGATGCTTTCTCAACCTAAAGATCAAATCAACATCCTTTTACTTGGCTCAGATCAGCGACCAAATACCACCCATTTTCGTACAGACACGATCATTTTGCTAACGATCAACAAAAATCTGGGCACCGTTAACCTGACTTCTTTTCCGCGCGATCTCTATGTCTACATCCCTGGCTGGACAATGCAACGTATTAATACCGCGATGGGGCATGGCGATTATCATACACTTGGGATGACGATGGCGTATAACTTTGGAGTTTATCCTGATCATTATGTGATGGTTAACTTCTCAAATTTTGTGGTGATCGTCAATAGCCTCGACGGGATTGATGTGGAAGTAGGGCAAGATTTCTCTGACCAACGCACAGGCTTTAACTGGTACCAGGTCAAAAAAGGAACTGTTCATATGGATGGCGATACCGCACTTTGGTATATCCGTTCTCGGTATACCACCAGCGATATTGACCGTCTCCGCCGCGCACAGGAAGTGATCCAGGCTATTGGCTATCGCTTGCTCAGTTTCGACATTCTCACTCGCGCTCCAGCGCTTTATAAAATTTATAAAGATAGTGTTTCTACAGATATAGGTCTTGGCGATATTGGCTCTTTACTCCCTGCCGCAAAAATATTAGTCAATACGCAAAATATCAATCGCTATGTGATTGGCTACGGTCCCGTTTACGACTGGATAGAACCCTATAGTGGCGCAATGCTGCTGCTTCCCAACCGCTATAAGATCATGCCGATCATGCGCGAGGCGTTGAATTCACCTTAGGTTTTGTTTCTTTTTTTATCTGAATACCGTATAATGATTTTAGGATATTGACGGTCTATTTAGTGCTTGTGTTAGATGGGAGACAAATCATGTCTGAAGGTGTATTTGCTTTAGGCTTACTGCTGGCTGTACCAATAATCTTCTTCACTATTTTCGGGAGAGGCTTTTCTCGAGGGCAAAAGTTCATTGCCATAATTCCTGTATACATCTCATCCTATATTACATCTGCAGGGCTTACATATATTTTCCAGCTCCGTTCACCATCTCTAGCATGGTGGGCTTTCTCTATTTTTCCACCTTTCCTATATTCCTTTATAGCACTTCGTTACCTGAATAAACGAAGCTCAAGTTTGCCCAAAAAGAAAAAAAGCAAAAGGAATGTTCCCTCTACAGAAAAAACACCAAGAAGAAATATAAATGCCAATATCTTCATTTGCTATAGACGAGCAGATAGTGAAAATGTCGCTGGACGTATTTACGACAGGCTCGTGCAGCACTATGGGAAAGAACCTATTTTTAAAGATGTGGATTCAATCCCTTTGGGCGTTGATTTCAGAACCTTCTTGGATGAGAAAGTTGGTCAATGCCAAGTGCTCCTCGTTATTATTGGAAATCAGTGGGTCACAATCACCGATGACGATGGAAACCGACGCTTGGACGATTTTCGAGATTATGTACGGATTGAAATCGAATCAGCACTGAAACGCAATATCCCTGTCATCCCTCTTCTTGTGCGCAGAGCAATGATGCCGATAGAAGAAGAACTGCCATCAGAAATCAAAGGGCTGGCATTTCGGAACGGAATCCAAATTCGTCCCGATCCAGATTTTCATAATGATATGGAGCGTTTGAGCTCTGCTTTGGATATTGCATTAGGCGGGTAAACACTAAGTGTTTTAACAGATGAAAAGCAATAAATAATTCAAATTAGTGAAACGGAAAGATTGAGTAAGTGCTCTTCACCGGTATTGCTGCGAACTTTTCTAATGCCTGATACAATCACCCTATGAACACACCCAAACGCTCAGAAATTAAACCCGGTCTCAAAGTTGCGATTGTGCTGAAGAAAGACCAGCGCAGCGGCAATTTGACCGAAGGAATCGTTAAAGATATTCTGACCAATTCTGCCTCGCATCCGCACGGGATCAAAGTCCGCTTGATGGATGGGCAGGTCGGACGTGTTAAGGAAATACTTGAATAAAAAGATTCACCACAGAGAGCACAAAGTACACAGAGCGATTTTTGAAAAGAGAAAAACTCTGTGCTCTCTGGGTACTCTGTGGTAAAAAACATTCGTACTATTCGCGTTAAAACAATAAAAGAGAGAGTAAATTTTGAATAATCCAGAAGAAGAAACCGAAGAAAACCAAAGCCTCCCCGAAATCACTTTCGCGGAGCTCCCCGAAAAATCACAAAACGCTGCAAAAAACGTAGGCTGGGATTCATTGATGCCCGTTCAGCGGAAGGCAATTCCCTATCTCACCGCCAAAAGGGATGTGATGATCCAGGCCCGCACAGGCAGCGGAAAAACCGGGGCATTTTTGCTCCCCATGCTCGAGCGGCTACGCCCAAATAAAAAATATTGTCAGGCGCTCATCCTTGTCCCCACGCGGGAACTCGCTCAACAGGTCGAGAAGGAAGCACAAGTAATATGCCGAGACTCTGCTCTTAAAACGGTAGCAGTTTATGGGGGAGTCGGATACGGTCCCCAACTCCAAGCCTTTAAAGAAGGAGCGCAAATCGTTGTTGGCACGCCCGGGCGCGTTCTCGATCATCTCATTAAGCGCAGCTTTAATCTCGATCGGCTTGAAATGCTTATTTTCGACGAAGCCGACCGAATGCTCTCGATGGGTTTTTACCCCGATATGAAAGAAGTGCAGAGCCATTTGCCGCGCCACGCTGTGAACACCTGCATGTTTTCTGCCACTTTCCCCATTCATGTCAAACGCGCCGCCAATGAGTTTATGCACGCCGCCGAATTTTTCAGCCTGAGCAGTGAGCATGTCCACGTTACTGATACCGATCATATCGCCTATATGGTGCCGAGTATGCAGAAGGAGAGGACGCTCATTCGGTTGATCGAGTTGGAAAACCCACACTCTGCAATTATTTTCTGCAATACTAAACAAAGGGTGAATTATGTAAAGACGATTTTACAAAGATACGGATACGATGCAGATGAGCTAAGCTCGGATTTATCGCAGTCGCGACGGGAACGAACGTTGGGACGCGTGCGCGATGGCAATTTGCGTTTTCTCGTCGCGACAGATGTTGCCGCCCGAGGTATCGACATCGATTCCCTGTCGCACGTCATCCAGTTCGAGCCACCCGACGACCTGGAAGCCTATATCCACCGCGCAGGGCGCACCGGGCGGGCGGGCGCAAGCGGAACAGCGATGATGCTCGTTTACGGTGTAGAAAAACGTCAACTTACGCGCATCTCTGCCCATTACAAACTCGAATTTGAAGAGAGAGACGTCCCCACTGAAGAAGAAGTTGCCAAAATAGTCGCCGAGCGCGCCATGATTTTCCTCGAAGCCAGCCTCCGCGAAAGAGATAAATTACAGGATGATCGCAGTCAACGCTTTAAATTGCTGGCACAAAAACTCTCCGAAGGTGAAGATGAACTCCCCATCATTACGATGTTGTTGGACGACTATTATCAAAAAGCGCAGCATAAATTTGTAGCAAAGCCAAAGAAGAGGTCGGAGCAGAAAAAGCAATATAAGAAGAAGCCGTCAAATCGAGGCAGAAGAGACCGAAAACCGCGCAGGAGATAAAACTAAATTCAAAGGGCACAAAGGTTCACAAAGTTTTTTCTTTGTGCTTCTTTGTGCCCTTTCTGTTTAAGAAATTCTGATGAAAGCATTTCAAAAAAATCTTCAAAAAGCCCTCACCGCCCGCGCAGTATTACTTGCCGAGAAGCATCAATACTACTTCTCGGTTTTTTAATAGTTTTCTGGAAGGGAATCCCGATATTGCAGTTGCGTGAGTTTTGATCATTACCCCCTTATTTATAGAAGCATTTTTAAAATCAGCTCAAAGGTCGCCGCTCCCATAAGTTCAAAAGATAATTCCTGCATCACAGTACTGACAACAGGCCAGTATTTCTTCTTAAACTTGGGCAGTACCCCACCAACAGGCTTCATATCTTCTCGTCCACCAGCGGCAAGCCATGTCTGTACGCTTGCATCTGATTCCTCTTCCCCCGGCACAGCAGATACCTCGCGCACAATCCAACGCTCTAGGCTAATTGAAAATAAATGATAAGCTGAGGTTTCTATATCTTTCAAAAGCAAGCCTCGTTTGCTTAATTCAGGGATATCCAAATGAGCGCGAGAATGAATCTTGGCTAAATTCTCAATAGTGGGAATCGTCTTCTTGGATGGTTTTTGCTGATTGAGAGCAATAATCGCCAGCAGATTGATTTTCTCGCTCTCAGATGAATGTGACCACATATATTTGAAATGGGAATCAGCCTGAGTATCAAATTGAGTCACCATCTCTTTTACAGCAACCTCGACCTCTAACTCCTTTTGCTTGGCTTCTATCAGGTAATGACCAGCAATCTGCACAAAAAAAGGATATCCTCCGCCCAACCGAATAATAACTTCCTTCTCCTTATCAGAAATGGACATCTCGCTTCCTGAGAGATAGCCATCCAGCATTTCAATCACTTCGTCACGACTAAAGGGGCGCAAAACAACATTGGCAAAGATATTGAAGAAAGGAGACCCTTTTAACTCTTCAGAATGACATAGATCGATCAATTCCCGTCGGGTTGCAGTAACCAAGGGCATATTCTGGTGGATAGCTAATGCGCGCAATCCGCCAAAGAAATCAGATCCAAAGTTGGGATTCTGGGTCACATACTCAAATTCGTCCAATAATAAAACAATCGTTAGCCCTGAATCTGTAATTACCTCAAACAAGTCTTCTAAATCAAATAAATCAAAATCTTCTTGCTCACGCAGTTCTTTGATCTCAGGGATCAGGTCAGGAACACAAATAGAACGTTCCATCTTGCGTAGCACTCGTTGCCAGAAACGCTGAGGGGTGATATCAGTCAACCCCTGAAAATCAATATAGATCATGCAGAATTCTTCAGGCGGCAGTCCCAGTTCTCTGGCAACTTCAGGGGTATCAAGATGTTTGAGCAGAGATGTTTTGCCGATACGCCGCTCACCAACCACAGACGTGCTCTCATGCGCGCTAGAACGCAGCCGGTTGACGATCTGCCGAATATCTTCGCTACGCCCATAAAAACGGGCTGGGTCGCGGATGGGGTTACCGAAAGTGAAGGGATTAGTACTCATCAGATTGCCTCATGGATTAATATTCACCCCATCCAGATTCCAAAACTTGATATTATCAATATCGACCAATACTCTTTTGCCCAATGTAAAAACTTTTATCCGGTTTATAAGACCTGCGTTAGTATCATCCTCATAATAAGCTACAGGGGTATCATTCACATAGACTGAAAAAAACCCATCAACCGCAACAAGTCTCATTTTTGTCCATTTGCCGGAAACACCAGCTTCGGTAACAGGCTGGCCTGTATGTTCTATTTTGCTGCCTTGCAATTCCCCGGAAATTGCATCAATTTCTACATATAGATCTTTGACATCTTCATAATAATCAATGCCAATCACTGTCCGGAAATTCGAATCTGCTTCTACTACAAGGTATTCAAATTCGATACCGAAGTCAGTTGCTTTTAAGAAATCCATCCCCAGAAACACTTCTGCGTAAGGTTCTACATCACCCTTTTGAAGTTCCAGTTGCAATACCTGACCAACAATTTCATAATTTGCCAGGTGAGGATCTTGAGCGAGAGAATTCCAAACTTGACTTGCTGCTGAAAAATCGTCTTCAAAGGTGGGCTCATGCTCCACCAAATAAGTTTGGATGACGGGATCGAGTTCATTTACAGACACATCTTCCTGTGCTCCGAACACCAAACCTTCAAGATTCCAGAATTTGACGTTATCAAGCAAGGCATAGGCTGTATCAGAACCGGCTTCAAAGAATAAGTTTGTATCCCCCCTAAGGGCGATATTTTCTGTCGAGTATATAAGCGTATCGTTCATCAAAAATAATAGATTGTTTTCAATAACAACAATTAGAAAATTGTTAAAGATTGAATCAGATGAAATATCAATTCCTCCACTAGCCAAGGATGAGAATTTGCCATTGGCTTCCTGTTGAACCAATTCCCACCCCCAGGCAGAATCGTTATTAACGAATTTGAAATTATAATATTCGCTATGATCCTGTGCAGCACGAAATATGATACCCATTTCATCAAGCTGTTGATCGTCAGGAGTCAAATTACAATCGAATTCAAGCCAAAAATTGGTTGCATCAAATAATCCATTTGCTGGGAAGGAGAAACCGCTCAATCCATTATCAAGCAACAATTCATTGCTTCCCTGTATAGCGTCAGAGACTTTAAAAAAACGACCTAAAAGAGGATTATCAATAATATATTCTTCGCTGGTGAAGCCCCAATCTTCTCTGGATATTGAAAAATTATCTTCGAATGTAGGTGAATGCTCATTGACATAAGTCAGAACAGTGGTAACAGCAACATTAAAGTTTATTGATGTTTCAGTTGGAAGAGGAGTAGAAGTCAGAAGAGGTGCTACAGTACTGGTTGCCTCGATTATTTCTTCAGTAACCATAGGTGCTGATAGACTAAATTTAGTAAAAAGCCCCGGTCCAAAGAAAATACCTAACGCTACAACTCCAACGATTCCCAACGCCCAATACATCCACGACCTACGCCAAACAGGGATGGCCTTGTTTGATTCCACAGCTTCAACCAGCAACCGAGAGGTGGATTTATAAGTTGGGTCTTGCGCAATGACTCCTTGTAACAACTCAATTGCGCGTCCATAGCGTTTTTTGCGGATAGATTGCTGAGCCTCGGTATAATCTCCAGCAATCTTGGCATACTTACGAGTATGCTGCAATTTGCTCTCAATGCTAGCACCATCATTTGGGTTAAGTGCCAGATACGCTTCCCAAGCCTGTGCGGCTTCATCCCAGTTCTCAATTTCAGTCGCTTTCTCAGCTTGAGAACGAAAAGCGAGTAATTCACTATCGCGTTTTTCTTTTTGAATATCCTCAATTTCAGCGCGTATATGTGCGCTATTTTCTAATTTCAGGAGTTCTTCTAGAATGCTGATCGCCTCATCCCAGTGTCTATTTCTGCGGGCTTCATTCGCCTTTGTTTGAAGAGCATCCAGTTGAGCCTGGTGGCGTGCGTGCTCAATCTCATCCAGTCGAACTTGCCAGTTCTCCTCTTTCGGTGCTAGTTTCATCGCGTTTTGGACAGCTTGAATGGCAACATTCCAATTTTTGGCTATAACAGCTTTTTCAGCCTGCGAACGAAAAACGGCTAATTCACTATCACGTTTTTCTTTTCGAATACTTTCAATCTCAGCTCGCACGTCCTCGCTATCTTCCAACTTCAAGAGTTCTTCCAGGGCACGAATAGCTTTATCCCAGAAACTATTTTTACGAGCTTCGTTCGCCTTTGCTTGGAGAGCGGCGAGTTGGGCTTGATGGCGAGCGCGCTCAATTTCATCCAGTCGAGTTTGCCACTTCTTATCTTTCGGAGCCAGTTTAATGGCGCTCTGAGCAGCTTGAATGGCGATATCCCAATCTTTGCCTTCGACAGCTTTTTCAGCCTGTTGAGCATACAAATCAAGCTGCTCATTCAATTGGTCAGCACGGACAGTGTTCAACCAATCTACCCAAGATAGATCTTCTGGTGCAAGTTGAAGAGCTGTTTCTATGGCAGCAATAGCTTTATCCCAATTACCACGCGCAAGAGCTTGTTCAGCTTCACGCCTGCAGCCTTGCAATTTAAATTGGCGCAGGGCATCCTTGACTTCAGCGAGTTTAGTTTTTAACTCCTGATTGTCAGGGTCAATCTTGACCGCTTCTGCCACCATCTCAGCAGCGTCATCCCAGCGCCGACGAGACAGAGCCTTTTCCGCCTTACTCAGCCAGGTATTAATTACTTTAGATTTCTTTTCTGTCAGCACTTCTTCATAACGGGCGGATAAATCATCATCATCTGGTGTAAACATGATTGCTTGATCAAAGGTGCTTAACGCTTTATCATCTTTCCCCGCATCAAGCAAATCTTCAGCTTGCTTCCGATAAATCTTCGCTAACCGTTGACGAGCATCTGTATGAGCCGGGTTCAACACTAAAATAGTCTGGAACAAGCTAATCGCCTCGTCCGTTTCACCGCGGCTTTGCGCCACATCTCCCAAGGCCAGATGCGCATCACAATAACCTGTCCGTGCAACGACATCTTCATCATCAATCTTCAATGCTTCTTCAAATGCCGCAACCGCTTCAGGGTAGTCTTCCCTTTCCAAATAAACCAAAGCAATATTAATTTGTGCCTTCAAATTTTCTGGGTCAGCATTCAATGCCTGCTGATAGCTATCAATTGCTGGCTGGTTTTGACCGCGATCACGGTACTCATCCCCAATTTCAATATAGCGATTGGCAATCGGGTTGACTTCGACCAACTCTTCACGAACGCGATCCATCGGACGGTTGGCAACCAGCCACATGCGCATTAAATGGATTACGAAACGATTATCTTTCGTCAGGACATCTTTATCTCTTAAATGAATAATTGATGAATTCAAATCAGGATCGCTGAAGCGCACACGTTGTTCACGCAAGACTTGAGCAAGTTCTTGTTTGTCACCTCCATCTTTTTTCGCCAACGCAGCTAAAATCCACTTTTCAAGATCAGAAGCTTCGTCCCAGACAAATTTCAGATTGACCGTGCCACGTTCAATCACATCTTCCAAAACATCTTCAACATCTTTGGCAGAAATCTCGCGTGCTCCTGTCTTCTGGCAAAGAGAGAAAAGCTCATGACATATCAGTTGTGCAAAATAAGGATGCCCAGAACTGATCTCGGCAATCTGAGTAACTGCTTTCTTATCATATTTTATGACATCTTCAACTGGTTTGGTGATTAAGCGATGACAATCGTCATGAGGCAGAAAGCTGATCTTACGATACAGAGCACTCTTGAAAAAATCAGTATACGATGCCTGCATATTCTCCAATTTATCCCCCGAAGATCCAATTGAAAAAATGAAACTCAAGCCATCCATCTCAATCAAACGGCGCAGATAGGAGATGAGTGGTTTCGCAAGTTTTTCCTGAATTTCGGGACGATCGAGAGTATCAAACTCATCAAAAGTCAATAATAAAACCTGTTTGCCTAAAATCGGTCGCAAGCTGGGTAGAAACTCATTAATTAAATATTCGGTGTCTTTAAAGGCTTTTCGATCAGGTTTGGGCAGTGTGATGCCACGCTCTTTTTTCAACGTACGTACAATTTCACTGGCTAACCACCAAAGAAAACGATCGATGGTGGTACCAGTGCGCCCTTGTAGATCAAAGAAAACTTGTATGTACTTGTCAGGTAAAAAATTGGGAATTTGCTTCAGAACAGAGGTTTTGCCAACACGCCGCTGACCATGTAAAACCAAAATATGGTCAACATATTTTCCCCCCAAACTTTGCTCAATCCAACTAAAGACACCTTCGCGACCAAAAAACATACTGGTCTCGACAACAGGTGCTCCAGCAATATACGGATTAAGTATCTCGTTCACGATATAAGCCCGACCCTAAAAAATCGTTAAGTAGATTAAATGAACAAATATCTTCCGAACAATTTATTGCATTTATGATTATACCATCATCATCTTCAACCAACTCAGAGCGCGTAACGCCTCTGTCTAATCCGCGATCATACGTGAGAGTTAGGTATGAAGCCGAGTATGCGTGCTAAATCACAAAAAATCGAATGTTTTAGGATAAAATAAGAGAACTGAATATAGATATACTTCTTGAAAAATATGCCCTCAAGCTTTCTCCCTTCCCTAAAAAAAGCTCTCACAGCCCGCGCGGCACTCCTTGACGAGAAGCATCAATCCGCTTTTCGGCTTTTTAATGGATTCCTGGAAGGCGATCCTGATATTGCGATTGATTTATACGCTCGCACAATCGTCATCCACAATTATGCAGATTCACCAGCCGAGGGCGAAGAGATTGCTCAAATAGCAAAAGGGTTTTTACTTAAAGAATTCCCGTGGATTAAGGCTGTTCTGCTCAAAACGCGTAAGGGAAAAACACCCCAAGAGAAAAACGGGGTTTTGCTCTATGGTGAAAAAACAGACGACCGAATCCGCGAATATGGGGTTTGGTATGCGCTCGACTTAACAATGAATAGAGATGCCAGCCTCTATTTGGATACCCGGAATTTGCGCAAATGGGCAATTGATAATTTAGCAGGCAAACGCGTTTTGAATACTTTTGCCTATACAGGCAGTCTGGGAGTCGCGGCACAAGCTGGGGGGGCAACAAAAGTTGTGCAAGCTGATTTAAGTCGCAAATTTTTGAATGTGGGGAAAACATCTTATACCCTGAACGGATTTCCCATCAACAAAAAAGATTTTCAGACAGGTGATTTTTGGGCATATAGCAACAAGCTCAAACGCGCAGATGAACTCTTCGATTGCGTTTTTCTTGACCCACCCTTTTTTGCAGATACAAAGCGGGGACGGGTAGATCTATCGAAAAATAGCGCGCGGTTAATTAATAAAGTCCGCCCATTGATTGATAACGAGGGCTATTTGGTAGCGATCAACAATGCACTTTTCCTGAACGGCGGGGAATATATGCAAACTCTAGAAAATCTCTGCAAAGATGGCTATCTGGAGATTGAGCGATTGATTCCCGTGCCTGAAGACTTTACTGGCTATGCGAAAACGCAAGTTGGAGAACAACCAATTGACCCAAATCCCTTTAATCATTCGACAAAAATTGCTATACTAAAGGTACGGCGAAAATAGATTTAAGGAGTGCATCATGAAGTTGACTGGCTTACATTTACTGCTAACCTATCGGTGTAATTTTGAATGTGACCATTGTTTTCTATGGGGAAGCCCACGCCAAAACGGCACAATGACGCTTAAGCAAATTCGGGAAATTCTACGTCAGGCACAGGAGCATCCTTCAATCAAATCGATTTACTTCGAGGGCGGTGAGCCTTTTCTTTATTATCCCATTTTGCTCAAGGGCATCCAACTGGCATCTGAACTTGGCTTTGAGACTGGCATCGTTTCAAACGGTTATTGGGCAACGACCAAAGAAGATGCTCTTGAATGGCTACGCTCCCTAGCGAAAATTCTCGACAGCATCTCTGTCAGCAGCGATTTATTCCATTATAGCGAGGAACTCAGCAGGCAAGCCCAAAACGCACAAAACGCGGCACGCAAGTTGGGCATTTCTCTTGATTTCATCAGCATTGCCCAACCGGAGGACGACTCTGCCGAAGTAGGTATTGGACAACTCCCCGAAGGTTTCTCTGGGATTAAATATCAGGGACGCGCGGCAGATAAACTTGCTGACTGTGTCGAGGGGCAGGCGTGGCAATCTTTTACGGAGTGCCCCTACGAAGATCTGCGCGAACCGGGGCGCGTTCATATTGATCCCTTTGGGCATATGCACATCTGCCAGGGAATCTCGCTTGGGAATATCTTCGAGACGCCCATCAATGAAATTTGTACGGAATATAACGCGAAAACGCATCCAATTACGGGGATGTTATTAAAGGGCGGACCAGCCAAATTGGTAGAGCGATACGGCTTGTCATCCAAAGAAAAATACGCCGATGCCTGCCACCTCTGCGATTGGGCGCGCCGAGAACTGCGTCCACAATTCAGCGAAGTTCTAACACCCAACCAGATATACGGTGAGTTTTAATGGGAATTATCTTCAAGCCTATCGGAATCATCCACAGCCCCTTTACCGAATTAAGCGGAATGCCCATCCAACCCACCAGTGAGAGCAGCGCAAAAGGGCATCTTGAAATTTATCCCGAATTTCTTGATGGTCTAAAAGATTTGGATGGTTTTTCGCATATTTATTTGCTCTACCATTTGCACAAAGCCGCGCCAGCCAAGTTGCAATTAAAACCATTTCTTGATGATGAGAAACGCGGCGTTTTCTCTACTCGTGCGCCAAGACGACCAAATGCTATTGGGCTTTCTTTAGTAAAAATAGAACGAGTTGAAGGGAATTTTGTCTTTGTTGAAAATATAGATGTGCTAAATGAAACACCTTTGCTCGATATTAAACCTTATATTCCAGAATTTGAAGGTGCAGAAGATATTCGCACAGGCTGGATAGAAAAAGCGAAAGGAAAGGTACACAAGAAAAAATCAGATGGGCGTTTTCTTGGCAAAGATTAATCAAAATTCTATAGAAACCTACCTACCATCTTTCTTTTACCTTCGTTAAACTGGGGAAATGATTAATTTTGCCAAATTTCAAAGAATTACCACGTCTCGTCGTACGCTTAAAGTTTTAGCTCTGGCACTCTGGATGATTGGTGGCATAATGCTTATCCGAAAAGCAAGCGAATTAGTATTTGAAGCCTATGCGCTTGCGTCCACATCGCTGTGGATATTATTTGCCATCATATTTGGTGTTACGCTTGGTGGCATTAAAGCGAAATATATTTTCCGAAAGGCCTGCAAAAAGAATCTCGTACGTATTGATGCCTTAGAGCACCCCAAACTCTGGCAATTCTATCGCCCGAATTTTTTCTTGTTTTTGGCACTAATGATCGCCACCGGCGCGACTTTATCTCGGCTAGCTCACGGCAATTTCTCCTTTTTGCTCGGTGTCGCCATACTGGATTTAAGTATCGCGACCGCATTACTCGGAAGTAGCCTTGTTTTTTGGCAAGAGAAAGCGTTTGTAGAATAAGCTAAGTCCCCGTATTTTCAAAAAAGATTGCAAAAAAGCAATCTTTTTATTTTAAAATTACTTTGTTAGAATACTTGACAAAGTTTTTTCTAACTGTTATTATTTCGGCGTAACTTATTGATTTCAAGAAGGTTTGATGCTTGTGAATGCCTATTTTCAACATTTCTCAAAAAAGAATGTCAGAAATATTAACAAACATGTGATTTTGAGTCTAATTCAATTCACATCTGGGGGTATTGCACGAGCTGAGTTGGCGCGTCAGCTTGGGCTGAGTCGCTCGGCAATAACAACAATTATTAATGACTTAATGGAAACGGGCACAATTCGAGAATCTGCTAAAAAAACGGGGACAAGCGGTCGTCCGCGTACACTCCTTGAGATCACCCCAGAAGCAGGTTTTGTTGCCGGAATAGATATGGGGGCAAAACATTTGCGCATTGCTATATCCAATTTTAGAGCGCAAGTACTTAGCGAGAAAGAAATCCCTTTTGATATTTCAAAAGACCCTAATCTTTGTATCCAACAAGCCGACGAATTGCTAAAAGAATTGCTCACAGAAGCGGGCTTGAAATTGACGCAGCTTGAGGCGATTGGTTTTGGTGTTCCTGGTCCTATTTCCAGCGATGTGGGGATGGTTATCGCCCCCCCGATTATGCCTGGCTGGGATCAATTCCCTATCCGCAAGACGCTCGAAGATATGTGGGGATTACCCGTCTCGGTCAATAACGATGCCGAGTTAGGCGCATTGGGCGAGTGGGCTTATGGTGCGGGACGCGATGCAAGTGATCTAGCTTATATCAAAGTTGGGACAGGAATCGGCGCAGGCTTGCTGATTGACGGGCGGATCTATCGTGGTTCAACTGGATCGGCGGGCGAGATCGGACATTTAACGATAAATATCGAGGGTCCCCTCTGCACCTGTGGCAATCGCGGTTGCCTCGAGGCGCTTTCTGGGGGAGATGCAATTGCACGTCAGGCTCGTGAAGCTGTAAAAAAGAAAACATATACACGTTTAGCAAACATCCCCTTGGATGAAGTTTCTGCCAAAAGTGTTGCAAGAGCCGCTCAGCGCGGTGATTTGATTTCTCAAAAAATCATGGAAAAAGCTGGCGAAAATCTTGGTATTGCGCTGGCTGGTTTAGTAAATATCTTTAACCCCGATATGATCGTGGTTGGTGGTGGCGTGGCGCAAATTGGCGATCTATTTCTTGAACCAATTCGTAAAACTGTTAAAGAGCGGAGTTTGCCCGCCGCTACGACCAATGTTCGGATTACAGCGGCGTTATTGGGCAAACGTTCTTCTAGCACAGGCGCAA
The DNA here is from genome assembly GCA_018645405.1 of Anaerolineae bacterium. Classification (GTDB taxonomy): domain Bacteria; phylum Chloroflexota; class Anaerolineae; order Anaerolineales; family Villigracilaceae; genus Desulfolinea. The sequence continues at coordinate 21,989 of JABGOQ010000088.1, forward strand.
TTGTGCAGGCTTTGAGCGTTGCATTGCATGCAGTTGCAGAAGGCAAAAAGAAGACTTAAGATTTTAGATTTCAGACCTGTCTCTTGAAACGCTTCGCGTTGCACTAAGCAAGGACTAAAGTCCAAAGCCTGAGGTCTAGAACACAGAAAACCTCAGGCCCAGAAAATGCTTGGGAGTGGCAAGCAAGCAAAAAACACGGTCGCTCCGACTAATCCCGATAAAAGGAGGTGATGCTTCTTAGGCGATGGATCCGCTGAAAAAAATTGCCTGGAAGAATATCCTTTTTTATAAAAGTT
>JABGOQ010000201.1 GCA_018645405.1 Anaerolineae bacterium
AAAAAGGACTCGTTTTCCGTAAAATTGCATAGACTTAAAACCTTAGACTTAAGACACCAATCTTGTTTTTGCTTAGGTCTGATATCTTATTTTGTTCCAACAAAACCGCCGACAACTTTTGTCATAACCAGGTTGCCATCTTTTTCTAATTTTTTCTGGGCAGTTGCGGTAATTTTTGCCATTACCTCTTCAAATTCTTCTGCGCCATTGAAAAGATCGCCCCATAACTTACGATCTTCGGATAAGGAAGCGCGCACATAGGCAATAAATGGCTCAACGGTAGGGAAGGTGAGCGGGTTTTCGAAGATGTTTACATCTACTTTGGCGAAGGTGGCTTTCATTGCAGACAGAATCTCGCTCTCGTAGCGCGAACTTCCTGGCATAGGTGGAATGACCATTCCTGTTGCTTCGGTGATGATTTCATAAAAAAGTTGTTTGTTTGCGGGCAAGGGGCCTGATGTAAACAAACGTCCGCCCGGTTTTAAAACGCGGTGCATTTCTTTGATTGTCGCGGGAATATCAGATGCATAATAAATCGCAAAACAGCAGGACTCTAAATCAAATTGATTATCATCAAAAGGAAAACGCTCATCAAAATCAAGCGGAATTAACGCAAATGCGTCGCCCAGTTCTTTGTTTACGCTGCGAGCTTTTGTGAGCAACTCCTCGTTTACATCTCCGCCAGTGATTTGAGCTTTGCCCTTAGTATGCTCATGGTATAGCTTGCATTGTTTCCCCGCACCACAAGCCACGTCTAAGATTTTGTCGTCTGCTTTTGGCTCAAGTAAATCGAGCATCCATTCGTCAATATCGCGCGCGCCGTACTCTTCATGGATATTGATACGTTTTAGTAAGTCGTTGGTTGTTTCTTTATAATCAATTTTCATGTTTTCCTCGTATAAAAGTGGTCTAATCTGCTCGAATATACCACAACTTGTGCTAAAATGCTGTGACGATAAATCAGCAAATTGGAGCAATATCATGGCAAAAAACATCATTATCCCTTCAGTTAAAGGAACACGCGAATTTTACCCTGAAGAGATGGCACGGCGCAACTTTATCTATGAAAAAGTGCGCGAAGCCTCGCAATCTTTTGGCTATCAGGAGTGGGATGCCCCCTATCTTGAGACCCTTGAGCTTTACGCTGCAAAATCAGGTGAGGAGCTGGTCAAAGAGCAAGCCTTCACCTTTAAAGATCGCGGTGGGTCGCAGGTCACCTTGCGCCCGGAACTCACACCAAGCCTTGCGCGCATGATCGCAAAAAAACAACGCCAACTCGTTTACCCTTTGCGCTGGTGGTCTTTTGGGCCTTTTTGGCGATATGAACGTCCGCAAAAGGGACGCTCGCGTGAGTTTTTTCAATGGAATATTGATATGCTGGGACCTGATTCCCCAGAAGCGGATGCGGAGCTGATAGCGGTTGCTGCGAAATTTATGAAGTCGGTCGGACTTGACCCTAAACTTGCTCGCATTTATGTAAACAATCGACGGTTGATGGACTCTGAGTTCGATAAACTGGAAATCCCAACAGAGTCCCGTTTAATGGTCTCGAATCTTGTCGACAGGCGGAGGAAAATGAAAGCGGATGCATGGGCTAAATATGCTCTCGAAGCTGGCATAACTCAATCCCAACTCGATGGGCTTGTTACGCTCCTTGAAAATAAAGATCTCTGGAAAGAATCAAAAGACCTTGTTCGGCTCTTCGCTGCGCTGGATGCTCTCGGCGTGAGTGAGTACGTCGAATTTGACCCAAATGTCGTCCGCGGTTTGCTATACTACACAGGCACCGTCTTTGAAGCATTCGATGTCAGTGGAAGCGTGCATCGCTCCCTTTTGGGTGGCGGGCGCTATAATAATCTCCTTGCCGACGTGGGCGGAGACCCACTCTCAGCCGTTGGTTTCGCAATGGGGGATGTGGTCGCAGGCATCGTGCTGGAGGAGAATGATCTCATCCCCGAGTTTGAGCCTTCTCCCGCTCCTGTTTTGGTGACGGTTTTTGGTAAAGAGTTTTTGGCAGAATCTTTGGCTCTCTCTGCTGAGTTGCGCGAAAATGGGATCAAGGTAATAAGCTATCCCGAAGCCGCGAAAATCGGAAAACAATTCAAGTTTGCGAATAAGATGGGGGTGAAAGTCGCACTTGTTTTGGGTGCCGATGAAGTGGAATCTGGTCAGGTGGCAGTCAAAAATTTATTAAGCGGCGAGCAAGTTAAGATTGCGCGCGCAGACGTCCCGGAAAAAGTCCAAAAAATCCTTGCAGGTGACTAGTCGTAGTGATATAATCTGCGGGCTTTAGAAATATGGTGGCTGTAGCTCAGCTGGCAGAGCACCTGTCTGTGGATCAGGATGTCGCGGGTTCGAGCCCCGTCAGCCACCCCAATATGTAGGGTCTACTTCTCTGTAGGCCCTTTTTTGTTCCAGTGGTGGGGGTACTTGTTTGATGATTTGTCTTTTCGTGTGCAATTCGTGTGCAATTCTACTTCGATTGGGAAGATTAGATCATCGATTAGTTCGGCTGCTTCATTCTGCATTTCTGGAATTAGGTGCCCGTAGATGTCTAGCGTTGTGCTGACTTTCGAATGTCCTAATCTTCGGGAAACTATGATGCTTGGAACGCCATGGTTTAGCATCAGGGATGCTGCCGTATGGCGAAGATCGTGGAAGCGTATTTCAGGTAATCCCGATAAGCGTAAAAGCTTTTTAAAACTTCTATACAGATTACTATGGTTGATTGGAGTACCTATTGTTGATGGAAAAACAAGATCGTTATCTGTCCATCGATGAGCTCCTGCTCTTTTTGCTTCATCTTGGCGTTTCAAGTGCTCATGGAGCACCTTTAGAGTTCTAATGCCTAAAACGATAGTTCTGCGACCAGATCTGGTTTTTGGGGATACAAAATAATCGCCAACTTTGAACTTGCGCTTGAGTTGGCGTTGGATGATTAGAGTTTTCTTCTCCCAATTCAAATCTACCTATTGAAGCCCGAGTAACTCTGATTGCCTCATCCCTGTTGCGATTGCTAGGTGGTAGAAAGCCTCATTGCGTGTTCCTCTAACTGAACCTAGAAATTGACCGACTTCTATTTCATTGAATATTTTCATCTCTTGAGATTTTGATCTGGGAGGTGTGGTTGCAAGAGCGGGATTACGAATAATGTGTCCTAGTTTTGTGATGCGTCATACCCCATTAGACAAAAACTCATATTTCTAAGAGAGACTTCA
>JABGOQ010000011.1 GCA_018645405.1 Anaerolineae bacterium
TCAAAACCATAAGAGGAATCAGTTTCTCGGGGAATTGATAAGGACCATAATTGTTAGTGCAATTGGTCAGTGTTGTTGGCATCCCATAAGTATGAGTATAAGAGCGAACAAGGTGGTCACTGCTGGCTTTCGATGCTGCATAAGGGGAATTGGGCGCGTAAGGGGTTCCTTCCTCAAAGGCAGGGTCGCCTGGAGCCAGTGTCCCATAGACTTCATCCGTTGAGATATGATGAAAACGAACTTCACCCTCAACCAATTTCTTTTCTTCTAACCAAACTTTTCGTGATGCTTCAAGAAGAGAGAAAGTCCCCATGATATTTGTTTGCACAAAGGCACTGGGTCCTAAGATAGAACGATCCACATGCGACTCTGCCGCAAAGTGCACAATAGCATCAATCTCATGCTCTCTAAGAATACCTTCTACCAAATCTTTGTCTAAAATATCCCCTTCAATGAATTGATAGTTTTTTTCATTTGGTAAATTTCTTAGATTCTCCAAGCTTCCAGCATAGGTTAATAAATCTAAATTAACAAGCTCAATATCCTGAAAATTGCCCAAAACATAGCGAAGAAAATTAGAGCCAATAAACCCAGCCCCACCTGTAACCAAAATACGTTTATACATTAATTGAAAACCTCCGTATTTTCTAATGATTTTCCTTCTAAATCTTTTACTGACAATATCGGCTCAACACCTTCAATCAAATGCCAGTCAATATCTAAAGCCCTATCATTCCACATAATACATCTTTCTGCGCTTGCGTTATAAAAATCAGTTGCTTTATATAAAACATCTGCGCTCTCAGAAATCACATAAAAACCATGCGCAAATCCTGGTGGAACCCAAAGCTGGTTTTTATTTTCTGCTGAGAGAATAACGCCCACCCATTTACCAAAAGTAGGGGATGATTTTCGTATATCAACCGCAACGTCATAAATTTTGCCAATCGCTACGCGAACGAGTTTCCCCTGCACGTTATCTATCTGGTAGTGTAAACCTCGTAAAGTTCCCCGCATTGAACGAGAGTGGTTATCCTGCACAAAACGATGATTTATCCCAGCTGCTTTCATTTTCTCAGTTTGAAAAGTTTCCATAAAAAAGCCACGTTTATCTTCAAATACGCGTGGCTTCAATAATAATACATCGGGGATATTTGTTTTTATTATCTCCATAACTCTCCTTCATAAATTGAAAGTCCCCCATTTTTTAGGCATTCAAAACCTTTTAGATATACGCCTACAGTGCAGAGTAAGCCCCTCATTTGCTGCTGAACATTATATAGATACTGTTTTTTCATGCATGCAATCTGCGGTAAGCAATTTTTCTAAAAAGTCGGGATGGTGGGATTTGAACCCACGACCTCGCCGACCCGAACGGCGCGCGCTGGCCGGGCTGCGCCACATCCCGAAATAACGTGCGTGATTATAACGGGCGCATTTCTTTTTTGCAAGTCAAATGTTAAAGAAAACAGGACTTGAGAACTGACTAGTTTTCTTTAAGATTAAGGTATAATGGATTAACCTTAAATTAATTGGCTTAATCATTTGGGGATAAAAACCCAGTCTTATTGGATTATTTATATAAAATGTCACGCGCAAAATCAATTGATGCAACAGTTTTGATTATAGAAGGAAAACATGCTGATTTTCCTTCTTTTGCTATCCCCTTGCAGAAAAAAGGATTTGATGCGCGCGTAGTAAAAAGTGGCGCACAGGCATTGGCGCAACTTGAAGAAATAGCCCCAGACGTTCTTGTTGTTAATGCTGCATCAATGCGGAGTAGTGGAATTCGTATTTGTAAAAAACTTCAAGAAAAAGACGAAGAACTTCCTATTATTCTTATTATTGATCCTGATAAAAACGTTAGTGATGATGGTCCTATTCTTGTCCTTCGGCATCCCTTCACCATTTTAAAATTGACCAATCGTATCAAGCCTCTTCTTCCTAGTGATGGAAATAATATCATCCAAGAGGGGGCTATTCGCCTTGATCTTGACCGTAAACGCGTTCGTTGTTTGGGGCAAAACACACGGCTTACACCGCGCCTCATTATGCTTTTGCAGACTCTCATGGAACACCCCGGCGAAGTGGTTGAGCGTGAAGAACTCTTCAAAAAAGTTTGGGAAACAGACTATACAGGCGATACGCGCACGCTTGATGTTCATATTTCGTGGCTCCGAAAAGCCATTGAACCAAACCCCACTAAGCCGAAATTCCTGCGAACAATTCGCGGGGTTGGTTATCGGCTAGATGTTTAAAAAGAAAGGCGACCAATTGGTCGCCTTATTTTTTTAATATTATTTGATAACGCTCTCCGTTGACTCCCACAGCGCGGATGCAAATCTTCCTGCCGATTTTGCCTGATATATGCAGATTTTGGGGAATTGAGCCGCGTCGCACGGGGAGAATGGCTTGCTCGGTGCTCTTGAAAATCTTCTCATCCCAATCTTGGTCAACCTCCCAATACGACAAGTCTGATAGTTTGTCTGCTTCGAGGAATACTTGATCTCCTTCGAGCCGCGCAAAGTTAACGGATTCCGCTTTGGGGAGGGGGGAGACGGTATCTCGTTCAAAGGTGAAGGATGTTTTTTTTGCAGCAAGCCTGCCCAAGGTCGTGTGCGTTGCCCGCCAAGTCGCATCTGTTGTAATAAAGCTTCGTCCTAATTTTGCCGCGACGAGAGCAGTCGTCCCCGATCCAGAAAAGAAATCCGCTACAAGATCACCTTCATTGGATGATGCTTTGATGATCCGTTCTAGCAAGGCTTCTGGTTTTTGGGTGGGGTAACCTGTGCGCTCATTGTGTAAACGCGCGACGACTGGAAAATACCACCAATCTTCGGGAACTTTGCCACGTTTGAGATTGGGCGTTTTGCCAAAACCAGCTTTTTTCGATGATTTAAATGTTTTAACGGTATTGGGGTTATATGGTTCGCGAACAGCGTCGGCGTTGAATATATAGTCTTTTTTATTTTTTGTATACGATAAGATCGTATCGTGTTTGCGATTGAATGCGCTCTTGATGGGGGAGGGTCCGTGATATGTCCAGATGATTTCGTTGAGCAGATTGTCTGCACCGAATATTTCATCGAGGAGGAGGCGAGCGTATGCGTTGGCGTGCCAATCGAGGTGAAGATAGAGCGTGCCGTTGGGGGCGAGCAGGCGGTGCATAAGAACGAGGCGTCGATAGAGAAAATCAAGATAAGAATCGATGTCTTTCCAATTATCTTGGTAGCCCTCTGTCATTTCCCATTCTTTCGGTTTGCGGGAGTCTTCTCCGCGACCAATGCGGGCAGAGAATTTTCGATTAGTAAAAAAGGGTGGGTCAATATAGATCAAATTAATGCGCCCTTCATATTCAGACAGGAGGGCAGCCATAATGGCTAGATTATCGCCAAGAATCAACCTGTTTTCTGGAGGATGATGGGGATGGGATGGGTTTATCCACGCTTCTGTTTTGAGCGAAGCGGCTTGGGGTGTGATATGTTTTTTGTTGTGCCAGGTGAGAAGGGGCATTTTTAGTTGGAAGTTAAGAGTTTCAAGTTGACGGAGTTCTTCCCCTAAAATCTGTTCTTAGAATGATGGGGATCTGGAGGGAAAACCTAGCTGTTGAAAATATTAATTGTTGTCCCATAGCCGCGACGATAAAGTTGCGGTCCATCGTGGATTGGACGAAGCCAACGGAAGAGCCATTTGGCTTCGTTGGTACGCATATTTATACAACCGTGGCTCATTGGTATTGTGTAATTTTCGTGCCAATAGGTGCCATGAAAAGCGTGTCCTGCCTCGGTGAAGAAAGAAGTCCAGGGGACGCCGGGGAGTTCATAGGCGTTAATATCAGAAGCAAGGCTGCCATTGCCCATATGTTTGGATGGCATTTTTTCACGGATATGAAATGTGCCTGTTGGGGTTTTTAAACCGATACCGTTAGGGTTTCCCTGATTTAATCCAGATGAAATTGTTGTTTCAAAAACAACCTTTTCATATTCATAGGCAGTTAGTTTTTGAGTGGTTAAATCAACATCAACGTACTTATCCAAAAAGTCAACTTCAGGGGAGATAGGGGTAATTTCTTCTGGGGGAATCATCCGCAGATGGGAGGGGGGAACATGATAGGGTACGGAAGCAAGCTCATCGAAAATGCGATACCAAAGCGTCCCATCAGGGCCTTCAGCCATCCCATCAACCCAATGAACAGATTCGTAGTAGAGACGGTAGAGTGGCTCCCATCCATAAAATTTTGAGTGGCGCATGGCGCGCGTGTAGGGAACAGTCACCTCGGCAAGATAACGCGTGCCTTCTTCAAAAAAGGTTTGAGTGGGATTATAGAGAACCTGAACGCGCTGTAAACGAGCACGGTGCACAAATCCACCCCAAACGCGATACCAGATAGGGTTAGAAGTGGGTGTTTTGGCGGTTACTTCTTCGTAGACGGTGAGCAAGTTGTCGCGATACCATTGCCCAACAATACGGCTTTTATCATTAGGTTGGCTGTGTACGCTAATTGCCTCAGTTGCCACGCGTACCAGCATTCTGTCGTCGAAGACGCCAAAATTATCTTTCGGGGGTGAAAAAGCCATGCTCCCAAAAGCCAATGCGCTAAGTTTAAGAAAGTCTCGCCTTGAAATCGTAGTCATTATGTCTGAATTTTACCTTATTTTTGAGAATGATGATTTAATATTAGATTAGACATTTACTTACTAAATAAGATGTAACTCTAGGCGTGATCCTTACAAAAAAAAGCAACCTTCACTATTTCCCATTAGTGAAGGCTGCTTTTATCTCTGTGTATATTTGGTGCTAAGTTATCGGTGCCATCCCCTTCATAATCTCTTCAATCGCCATTGTGTGGCTGCAATATTCGCGTGATTGATAAAAATCGCATGTACAGCTTAATTTCCCATCTTTAAGCTCCACATGATGTCCGTTATTGGTTCCATCTACAGAAATAAGAAGTGTTTCGATTGTAAAACGCTCTCGTTCTTGAGCGTAACGTTTCGCTTTTTGAATTTTGCCGATCATTCCAGAGTCCATTTTTATTCTCCTTTAGTGATTAGTGGGTGAATACAAAAACGCACGCGAAAATCGCGTGCGTTTGAAGGCAAAAAGGGGAGTATGTCGTTTCTACTCTCATCGTGCTATGAGTATATAGCGAAATCAGGCTTACGTCAACGGGTGTTTTCCAAGTGTAATGAATTTCTAACAAAAAACTGAATATTGCTCTACGTTCCCCAATCTCGTAGGTAGAGAAAATCATAGCCGATCGTGCGATTACTGACTTTTGCAATCGGTGGCATCATCCGTTTAAATTGATTGCGCTGCACACGCTTCAAAACGGAGCGCACAAAACTTTCGTCAAAGCCGGCATCTACACACTCTTCCACGCGATAACGCTGGTCAATCAGCAAATAAAAAAGTTTATCCACTTCTTCATAGGTGAAACCAAGTTCATTTTCATCGGTCTGGTTTGCCCACAGATCAGCAGAAGGGGCTTTATCTACAATAGAGTCAGGGACGCCCATTGCGCGTGAAAGTTGACGCACTTGTGTTTTATAAAGGTCACCAATCGGGTTGATAGCAGAGGCTGAATCTCCAAAAATAGTGGAGTAGCCCAACAAAATTTCGGTTTTGTTGCTCGTTCCGATCACCAGCCCACCAAAGGATTCGGATTGGTCGTATAAGACGATCATTCGGCAGCGCGCCATGATATTCCCCTTGCGTGTTTTCGATATTTCAGAATCAAGGGCGATGAGCGGATCTGCCATCTCTGTGATGGGGATAGTAAGAGATTGGACGCCGAGCTGCTCAATCAGAGTTTGGGCGTGGTCAAGAGAATCCTGGCTGGAGGCTTTGTACGGCATCCGAATCGCGAGAACATTCTCCTTTCCAATTGCTTCCGCTGTAAGAGTAAGGGAGAGGGCTGAATCAATCCCCCCCGAAAGCCCGATCACCGCTTTGTTGAACCCGACACGGCTTAACTCCGATTTAATGAAGCCGGTTAGGATTTTGCGTGCCAAATCTGTGTTGATGCTGAGGTTAGATTTTGTCATTGTTTTTTGTAGATTCTTGTATTACGTAATACGTTTTACGCAATACGCGCTTTATCTTCCCGTATGTCCTTTACCATTAAGAATTCGTTCTAACTCGCGCTGCACCAAAGCTGTGCGTTCGTCTCTTAAGAGCGGCAAACGCGCCCGTGTACGGTGAAGTTGATTTAGATCTAACTCTACAAAACTAAGGGCTTCTTCGTGATAGGGACCTTTTGCTAATAACTCACCATTGGGATCGTAAACTGTTGAGCCTCCCCAGAAATTCAGCCCGTCCTCGTAACCAACACGGTTACTGTGAGCTACGAAACAAGTGAAGAGATTGGCGTAAGCGCGGTTTGTATGCTCTACCCAACGTGCAGATTCGAGTCTGTCGTCATCTTTTAGGCCGCGTCCAGGTGATGCGGAGGTCAAAAGAAGAATATCAGCTCCGTCCAGCCAGAGGAGGTAGGGAGGGGAGATATGCCAAAAATCCTCGCAGATCAGCATCCCCACACGCCCAAAACGCGTATCAAAGGCGCGGATGGAATCTCCCCAGGCAAAGAAGCGACCTTCGTCGAAGAGACCGTAAGTTGGCAAATAAACTTTGTGGTGGACGTGGACAACTTCGCCTTTCGAGAGATAGGCATCCGCGATATAGAATCGGTGACGTTCATCTTCATCCACAAAGCCGACGACCATATCGATTTCGTGGCTGGCTTTGAGAAGCGGAGCAAAAATCGGATCATCTGCACTAGGGCGATGTGCTACGCTTGGAGTCAGGTCTTGGAGGGTGTATCCCGTCAGAGAAAGTTCAGGGAACAGAATCAAGTCTGTCTCACGTGCGCGGGCGCGTTCGATTAAATCCAGATGCTTTTCGAGATTCGCATCCACATCCCCTAATTTTGTATTGATTTGTGCGAGGGCTAATTTTATTTTGGTCATTTTACCTGAATAGTCGTCTGTCTAAAAAAAGAGCCGCCGAGCATGTGGCTTCGGCGGCGTAGCGGAGAGAGAGGGATTCGAACCCTCGGTAGCCCGAAGACTACAACGGTTTTCGAGACCGCCCCATTCAACCACTCTGGCACCTCTCCTTTGGGCGGGCGTATTATAACTTAAATTTAGATTATCAGAGAGAATTAATATCTGGAGATGATGTAGGAATAGTTGGTATACTTTGGCGGATATTGGTACATAACTTTACTTATGAGAAATAAATATGAAATCATTGAACTCGATTGACTACGAAAAAATAATCCACGCATCATCGTCAAATTTAGATCTGACCAACTCAACTCATCTTGAGCAGGTTCTTGAAGTTGCAGAGAAGATTCTGGTTTCTTGTCTTACATATGAGGCAATTGAAGCTTTTGAAAACCAACTTATATCAAATAAAGATGCTTTTCCTTTGATGACACATCTGGCAACGAAGCTGGCAAAATCAAAACAAATTGTACGGAATATCTCCGATGCTGTTCACGTCACGATCGTTTTTGCAGTCTATAAAGAGCATAACCGCATCCGCACGAGAGAGGAGCACCCTCACGGAGAAAACTTTTTGCTCCGTAAAATAAAACAACTTAATTGGCTCTTTGATGGTGCGCCCAATTTCTCTTGGGATATGACTGTGGTCGATGATGGTGATCCTGCTAAAAGTGGGAAAATCGCAGAAGAAATCCTTTCAGAAAAATATGATGGGGATAATGTCAAGGTTATCTTCCTTGAAGAAGCTATTCGGCAAGGAATTCCTGTAACAGCCCCAATGCGATCTACTGATGAAAGTCGCAAGGGTGGCTCTATTATCTATGGGATGTGGGATGCTACTCAACAATTCAAACCAAATCACATTATTATCTTTACCGACGCAGATTTATCCACGCATTTGGGGCAGGTTGGGCTATTGATTGACCCAATCATAAAGCAGGGAAAAGACGCTGCCGTTGGTTCTCGACGAGAAAAAGAATCAATTGTGATCAAAAAGGGAGCGCGCAACGATCGCGGAAAACTCTTTATTTATCTCTGGAAACGAATGTTGCCTAATTTGAATTATATTGTGGATACGCAATGTGGTTTTAAAGCCTTTACTGCTGAGACGGTAGCGCGCATTATCCCCGATATGCTTGAAAAGCAATTTGCTTTCGATATCGAATTACTTCTTAAAGCAGAGTTGCATCACCAAAACTCTATTTCTAAAGTCCCTATTGCATGGATAGATAGCGAAGCCGCATCCACGACCACCGATATTCAACCCTATTTGAGTATGCTCCAGTGCATCGCTCAAATGTATAAGAAATATCTTCCCCATAATATCCAAGCGCAGGGTTTTGCCGATTTTGTTATATCTCTCGATAAGAAAAAATGGGATTTTCTTCTTGAAAACATCCCCTCAGAAATCACCAGCCGTGAACCACTTGACTTTAATGAATATCAAGGGGTAAGAGTAGCAGATTTGAAAAGTATAATAGATGGATGAAAAGTACTGTGTCCCTCTTGACCCTTAGCTTGCTCTCGTTTTTTGAGATTTTATTTTGAGAAAAGCCACACTCGTTAAAAGAAAAAGCCACCGCGTTTTGAAAACGCGATAGCTTTTTTTAGTGATCAGATTTCAAAAATCGACTCTTTTTCGGGATAAATAACTTCTTTAAAACCCTGCATTTCGAGTTCTTTTTTGAGCGGTAATGCACCCCGATCTTCGCCGTGGACGAGGAAAACTTTTTGCACCTGGTCCTTGACTGCCGATGCATATTCGATCAGCATCTCACAGCCACCATGGGCAGAGAGACCACCGATGGTTTCCACTTCAGCTTTGCGGATAAATTTTTCACCAAAGATTTTGATTTGAGTCTCGCGGTCGGCAAGGCGACGACCAAGGGTATGCGGAGCCTGCCAGCCGACAATCAGAATGGTATTGCGTGGGTCGCCGATATTATTACGGAGATGATGCAAAATACGACCTGCTTCTGCCATCCCTGAAGCTGAGATAATAACAGCGGGCTTTTTATAATCATTGATCGCTTTAGATTCTGCAACAGAACGCGTATAAGTGATTTCTTTGAAATCGAGTGCGGCATGACCATGCGCACGAATATCTGCGATAGTTTCTGCATCCATCACTTCGGGGTGCTCGTTGAAGATTTGTGAGGCATTGATCGCTAAAGGACTATCTACATAAACCGGCACATTAGGAATTTCCCCTTTCGACATCATCTGGTGTAGAAAAACGGCTAATTCTTGAGTACGCCCTACAGCAAAAGAGGGGATGATGACTTTGCCCCCGCGTTCAATTGTTTTCTGAACCACCTCGCGTAACTCTTCATAGGCTAAGTGGGGTGCACGATGCCCTCTATCGCCATAAGTAGATTCCATGATGAGGTAGTCGGCATTGACTGGTAAAACGGGGTCACGAAGGATGGGCAGATTACGCCGCCCTATATCTCCTGAGAACCACAAGCGGAATTTGCGCCCTTTTTCCTCGATATCGAGGGCGATGCACGCAGAGCCAAGAATATGCCCCGCATCCATGAAGGTAGCGCGGACACCTTCGATGATTTCGATCGGGTCATCGTATTCAACTGATTGAAAATGCCCAGCCACGATTTCGGCGTCTTCGAGTGTGTAAAGCGGCTCAACAGGGGGCAATCCTTTTTTTGCACGTTTTTTATTAACATAAGCCGCGTCACTTTCTTGAATATGGCCAGAATCTCGTAACATGAGTTTGACGAGGTGTGTGGTGGCGCGTGTGGCGGTAATTTTCCCTTCGTAACCTTGTTTTACAAGGTTAGGCAGATTTCCGCTGTGGTCTATATGCGCGTGCGAGAGTAGAACGGCATCCAATTTGGCGGGGTCAAAAGGGAAGTTTTTGTTGCGTTTATAAGTCTCTTTTCGTTTACCTTGAAAGAGACCACATTCAAGCAAAATAAATGCTCCGTTAATTTCGAGCAGGTGCATCGAACCTGTTACCGTGCGAGCTGCGCCGTGGAAATGGATTTTCATCGTAGCCTCCTAAAAGATAGGTTTTCTATTCAGATGTGAAGGAAGATGGAAAGCTTACAGAGTTTAGTTGAAAAGTGTATTTCTCGTCTCGAGAATTTTTTCTTGTAATGTGCCATAAATATCGCATTATAAAGTTGCTAATTTTTCTCTCTCAATTTTCTTCAATTTTTTAACAACCAGCGCATAAGATTCATCGATCATTCCTAAAATCTGGTCTTTGGGAACGCTCCCATCAAGAATGATTGTATTCCAATGCTTTTTACTCATATGATAGCCCGCTGTGATAGCTTCATATTGAGCGCGTAAGGCGAGTGCAAGATCAGGGTCGCATTTTAGGGTGAGGTGAAGAGGGCTTTCTTCCCATGCAATTAGTCCGAACATTTTCCCCATTACTTTGTAGACCAATGCTTCAGGACCAAAAGGTATTTCTTCAGTTGTTCCTTTTTTTTTGAGCAGGATTTTTTGGAGAGATTCCAGATTCATACCTTTCCTTTTTATACCCTTTGTGAGCTAACTAATGCGTCACGTTCAAAATCTCTTCCCCGTACTCATTCAGTCTCCACGGGGACTTTGCTAAAACAATTGCCAACTCATCCAGATTAGAGGGATTTTCTTTGGCAACTACTTCTATTAAAAAGCGTGGCATAACAATATCCGATTCGACGCCTATCTTTTGAGCTTTTTCTTTTCGCCAATTACGGAGTTTTTCGAAGCGAAACATAAAGGCATCACTGGGGCGAGGAGAGGAGGTGCGCTTAACGAGATCGGCGTGTAAACCACGCTTGACAGCGGCGATGAAGGCATTTCCAAATCCGCCAATTTGCTTTGGGGAGAATCCTTCTATTTCCATATCACGGCGATTTCTGGGCTGAGTTTCAGCCAGCTTGATAAGCGATTTATTACCAATAATCTTGAAGACAGGACGGTTTAGTTTAGCGGCAAGCTGCTCACGTGCCAGACAAACTTCATTCAAAACGGTAGCCTGCCGAGGGTCAAGTTTGGCTCGCCCATCGACACGCTCCCAGACGGGCAGTGGCTTACGATCATTTAATCCCGCTAAAGTGGCTGCCATCTCGAAATCTTCCTGTGCCAGTGACCAATGAGCATTTTTCTCCAGTTTCAACTTGAAAATATCACGCAATTCAATCAGGTAATGAGTATCAAGGCGGGCATAATTAAGCATTTCCTTCGTTAGCGGGCGTTTTCCCCAATCCGCTTTTTGGAATTTTTTATTGACTTTTTCCCTAAATTTCAGTTCGAGAATATTGCCTAACCCAAACTTTTTATAGCCCAGAATACGTGCGGCAATCATGGTGTCAAAAAGGTTGATAAAATTAAAATCGAAATCTCGTTTCAGGCATATTAGATCATATTCGGCGGCGTGGAATATTTTTTCAATTTCGGGGTTTTCAAAAAGTGGCGCAAGAATACTGAGATCGGGCAAGGCAAGTGGGTCAAGCAGATAATCTTGTGAAGGGGTCGAAAATTGAATCAGACAAACTTGTTCCTGATAAGCGTGTAAGCTATTTGACTCGGTGTCTATGGCGATGCGTGACTCGCGAGCGAGCGCATCGGTCATTTTGCTTAGGGCTGTTTTGCTTGCCACCCATTCTGGTGGCGGGAGTGTTTTCTTTGTCATGATTTCATTATACCCCTCTAAGAAAAAACCTGTCAGGTCTAGAACCCTCGCACAATACGGCTTTTCTCCATCACTACCGCATCTGAGCCATCGTTATAGTATTTTTCCCAGATGTTGATGGTCTGGTAGCCCTCTTGTCGATAAAGTTGGATGGCAGTTTCATTGGATATGCGGACAGAAAGCCGCACGCGCGCGGTTGGAAGTTGCTCCTCGCAAAGATGCAGGAGTCTGCGCCCGATTCCTTGTTGCCGATAATCTGGCAAAACACCAATAGTTGCTATCCACGAGAATCCCTGTGATGGACGTGGATCTCCAGCGATAAACCCGATCATTTCCCCGTTATGGATAGCTTTTAGGCGAACTATATTAGGGAAGGTTAGTACCGCGGCGAGATCTAAAATAGCCCAGACATCTTGAGGAAAACAAACCTTTTCCAAATGGCGCAGGGCGTTTAGGTCGCGAAAGGTGGCGGGGATAATTTCGTAGGGCGTTGTCATGATTAAAGAGAAAACCTGACAGGTTTTGGAAACCTGTCAGGTCTCAAATTCTCAATTACCTAAATCTAGCCTTTACTGCCGCCAACAAACTTCTCGATCATACTAGTGAATTCCATCGGGAAGATATATTTAGTCGATTCGCCTTGTCCCATTTCTTTGAGGGTTTCAAAGTATTGCAGGGTCATCGTCTTTTGGTCAATGGCCTTGGCTGATTCAAAGATATTGCTGAGAGCTGCTGCGTAACCTGCTGCTTTCAACTCCTGTGCCGCTTTCTGACCTTCTGCTTCGAGAACGGCAGCTTGTTTCTCACCTTCTGCTTCCAGAATGGCAGCTTGTTTTGCACCTTCTGCGACCGTAATCTCTGCTTCTTTGGTACCGAGAGATTCTGTCACAACAGCGCGGCGGATACGTTCAGCCGTCATTTGGCGATTCATTGATTCCTGAATTTCGCGTGGTGGGATAATTTCGCGGATTTCAACATTGGTGACTTTCACACCCCAACGCTCGGTAACTTCATCAAGACGGGTGCGGAGCATCGTGTTGATATGTTCGCGTTCTGAAAGAACTTCATCCAAAATGATAGAACCGAGGATCGCACGCAAGGTTGTGGTCGCCATACCCTGAGCAGCCGCTTCAAAATTCCCAACTGCCAAGACAGATTCGGTGGGATCAAGAACTTTGTAATACCAGATAAAATCTATCGAGATGCCGGCGTTATCTTTGGTGATCGCGGTCTGATGCGGGATTTCACGAACTTGCTCACGCAGGTCAACACGCGCGGCACGGTCAACTACGGGGATCAGAATAACAATGCCTGGTCCCTTTTCGCCGACACAACGTCCCAGTCGAAAGACGACCAAACGCTGATATTCGGGAACGATACGGATTGCGCTGGCGACTAGCGCGATGACGATCACGCCAACGCCGCCAACAAGACATAATAGTGTTGCTTCCATTTTTACTGCCTCCTAAATTGGGTTATTCGATATTTGATAATCGTAGTTTCTAAGCCTTTAATCACAAATTATGAAATGGGCATTATAAGCTACTCTTCAGCTGGCTCTACTTCTATAACAAAACCACTTCGTCCAATTACACGCACGCGCGCGCCAGCTGGAATGGGGTTTTCACTGCGCGCCGTCCACAACTCGCCTACTACTTGGGCAGAACCTTCGTCGTGAATATCTGTTTTCGCTTCGCCTATTTTCCCAACGATGGAGCTTAAATCGTGCGAAGGGAGAGCTTCAAGGGCTTCAAGGGTCTTGATAATAACGAACCATAAAAAGCCTCCCATAAGCAGAGAAACGATAATCACCAACCAGATGTTGACAGCCGGAGCCAAGCCTTCCCCACGGAAGAGATATGCCGACCCGATGATTACGCCGACAATGCTCGAGCCGAGATAAAGTCCACGGCGAGATGCGCTTCTTGTCGCGATCACAAAAGGCACTATACTCATCACGAGTAAAACCAGTGCCCAGATGTGAATTGGCAAAAAGTAGATAGCATATCCTGCTAATGCCATCATAAAGAACGCGCCGACTTCTAAAAAGCCTGTGCCGGGCGTGACCAATGCAAAGAAGGTCAACAAAACACCGCCAACTAAAAATAGGTATGCGATATTGGGGTTGAGCAAGATAGTATCCATTTTTTCCTCTTTTCTGAGAACGACAAATCTATTATACAATATATCTACGATTTTTTTTGCAGTTGGTTGTATAATACGTGCGTAAAACATACAAGTAAGGGCAACCCATTTTGAATGTTATCTGCCTCGTACTATTCATTAGGCAGTTGAGCTAAAAGAAAATCTGCTTTTCTAAAGAAGAAAGAGTCGCCCCTACGCTAATATTGGAGCTTCTGTGAAATTTCAAAAACTTTGTGTTCTTGGGCTGGGCTATATCGGTTTGCCCACCGCCAGCACCTTCGCTACGAATGGACTAGAAGTTGTGGGCGTAGATGTTAACGAAGCAGTTATCGCAACGCTGAAAAGTGGTGGATTGCATATCCACGAACCAGGATTGCGGACGCTGGTAAGCGGAGCGATTCAATCTGGGATGCTGCGTGTCGCTGCGCAACCTGAACCTGCGGATGCGTTTATCATCGCGGTGCCGACCCCATTTTATGAGGACGACAAACGCGCCGATATGCGTGCCGTTACCTCAGCAGCTGAGGCGATTACACCTCATCTGCAAAAAGGCAACCTTGTTATTCTTGAGTCAACATCCCCGCCTCGTACAACAGTTGATTTGCTTGCCCCCATCCTTGAAAAATCCGGGCTGAAAGCTGGCGTAGATTTTCATCTTGCTTATTCTCCTGAGCGCGTATTGCCTGGTCAGATTTTGCGCGAGTTGATTGAAAATGCCCGCGTGGTGGGTGGGATTACATCCGAATCTGCGCAGGCGGGATATGATCTCTATGCAACTTTTGTTAGAGGTAATATCATCAAGACTAATTCTACAACTGCCGAGATGGTTAAATTGATGGAGAATACCACCCGTGATGTGAATATCGCTATTGCCAATGAGTTTTCTCGCCTTGCTGACCGATTCGGTGTAGACGTTTGGGAAGCGATTTCACTCGCAAATTTGCATCCACGGATTAATATTTTGCGTCCTGGTCCCGGCGTGGGGGGGCATTGCATCAGCGTTGATCCCTGGTTTCTTGTTGAAGCCGCGCCCGATCTGACGCCTTTTATCCGCACCGCACGTGAAGTGAACGATGCTCAACCGCAATTTGTAGTGGATTTGGTGAAACGTGCACTCGGATCGTTAGAAGGCAAAAAAATCGCTGCATTGGGCTTAGCCTATAAACCCGATGTAGATGACCTACGTGAAAGCCCCGCAGTGGAAGTTGTGCATCTCCTTCAAGATGCAGGCGCAAGCGTGAAAGCCTTTGAGCCATTTGCGCCAAATGCAAAATTGCCAAATCTGACAACCGTTCCTGCTTTAAATGAAGCTCTCGAAGATGCAGATGCGGTTATCTTGTTGGTAGCGCATAGTCAATTTAAAAGCTTGGATGCAACGGAAATTTCTGAAATAATGAATGGATATGTTGCCGTGGATGTAGTCAATGGATGGAATGTGAGCGTGTGGAAAAACGCAGGTTTTGATATTTTGCGTTTAGGTGTAGGAGGATAAATATAAAAGGTATTGCGTATTTTTTTACGCAATACGCAATACGTCATCATGAAAATATTATCTATCTTTGGTACTCGCCCCGAAGCAATAAAAATGGCGCCTGTTGTGCGTGAACTTGCTCAACGAGAGGGCATAGAATCGCGTGTTTGTGTGACAGCGCAACATCGTGAAATGCTCGATCAGGTTTTATCTCTTTTTGAAATCGAACCTGATGTAGATTTGAACCTCATGCGCCCAAATCAGTCATTGGCGCAAATTACCGCGTCGGTTTTTACGCATCTTGATCCCGTTTTAGCAGAGATGAAACCGGATTGGGTTTTGGTACAAGGTGATACAACTACGGTCATGTCTGCTGCGCTAAATGCTTATTATCGTCGCATAAAAGTGGGGCATGTAGAAGCTGGTTTGAGAACGCATAATAAATGGGAGCCTTTCCCTGAAGAGATCAATCGGCGTGTGGCAGGGGTGACAGCAGATTTGCATTTTGCGCCTACAAAATGGTCGATGCAGAATTTACTGAAAGAAGGGGTGGATAAAGAGATTGTGCATGTGACCGGGAATCCTGTTATTGACGCGCTGATTTTTGTTACCAAGCAGGAAGTTCCCACAAAGGTGGCAAGCCTGTTATCCTCGTTTGGGCCGAAGCGGTTTGTGTTGGTAACTGCCCATCGGCGCGAAAATCATGGTCAGCCTCTGGAGCAAATTTGCGCCGCGTTGAAAGCTATCGCCTCACGTGGAGATGTTGAAATTGTCTATCCAGTGCATCTTAATCCCAATGTACAAGAGCCTGTCAAGCGTCTACTTGGAGATATTCCTAATATCACCCTTTTGCCACCGCTGGAGTATTTGCCGCTTGTCCACTTGATGAAGAATGCCGATTTGATCCTGACAGATTCAGGCGGAATCCAAGAGGAAGCTCCGGCTTTTGGCGTGCCTGTTTTGGTTTTGCGAGATGTGACAGAGCGGCCGGAAGGGGTGCAGGCGGGGACTTTGAAGTTGGTCGGTACCGATGAGCGGAAGATCGTGAACGAAGCAAATTATTTGCTTAATGGTCCTGTTGCTCATGCCGCAATGGCACAAGCTGTGAATCCTTTTGGGGACGGGAATGCGGCAAAAAATATAGTTGATATTTTGCAGACATTTGAGAAGTGATTTTTTAGATTTTTTGCGCAAATATAAAGATTTTGCAGGGCTGTTTCAGGTTGAATAATTACGATTGGTACTTTATTCCTATGGCATTTTTTGTGTATAATAACAATATGATGAAACTTGGGAAATATTTCGTAGGACTGGTTATTATTCTAAGTCTGTTGGCGGTGGTTCCCACCCAGGCGCAGGGTATAGAAAATTCTCGTTTTTTTGATCAGACTAGGCATAATGTGCAGGGGGCATTTTGGCAGTATTATCAAAGCGTGCCTGATGCAGAAGTTGTATTAGGATATCCAATTACAGAGCAATTTACCAATCGTGATGGTGTTTTGGTGCAGTATTTTCAACGCGCTCGCCTTGAAACACAAAACGGACAAGTGCGCCTTTCCCCATTAGGGAGGCTAACTTATAAGGTTGGTGTACAACTTAAGATTAATAATTCGTTAGCTTGTCGGCAATATGACACTGGTTTTTCAGTTTGTTTTGCTTTCCTTGATTTTTTTGATATTCACGGTGGGGTGACTCTTTTAGGAAGACCGATTTCTTCTTTTGAGTTTCAAGATAATATGATCGTTCAATATTTTGAGAATGGACGCTTGGAATGGCATGCCTCTAACCCGGAAGGACAACGCGTTGTGATGGGAAATTTGGGGTCAATCTATTTCAAAGCGATAAACGAAGACTCTGTACGTCTCACAGGCATTTTTCCACCTACCAACACCATTGGATCTTCTCAAGTTCTATCTCTAAAGGTACGCGCATTTCCGTGGAAAGCGGTAACATATTCAACAGATCAGCAGGTTATCTTCATTGTCGTTCAGGACCAAACTCTACAGCCTGTTGGAGGGGCAACAGGAAATGCGACGGTCAAGTGGACAACGGGAACTGTGGGAACCTTTCCCATAGTAACGGACGCGAAGGGAATCGCCACTTTGGCGTTGCCTGTGGCTGATCAGGCTTATGGCGGCTTGGTGACAATCGATGTGCAAGTTACACACGGAGAGCTTAACGGGCAGACATCCACATCCTTCCGTATTTGGTATTAGATTAAAAAATAAATGAGTTCTATCTCTTGAGCCGCCTTTGGGCGGCTTTTTCTTTGCTAAATTTCTGATATATTTCCAATATGACCTCAGATATTTGCATGGTATCATCCTGTAAGTTAGTCTTTTATCAGTTTTTTAAATAATCGGAGGAAGTATGAATATCGCATTGTTATTTCAAGGTTTAGCCAGCCTTTCATGGTTTGCTTTTATTGTTGTTCTTGGCATTATCGTTATGCGTGCATCAAGAAAGCAGCCGACAAAAGGCCTCACATCGCTTTTAATTGGTGTGCTTATTTTTGCAATGGTTATTTCAGTTATCAGTGCTGGGATTGTCTTCATCGAGCCGAATGAGCGTGCAGTTGTCGTCTCGCCTTATGGCTTCAGAGCACCGCAAGGCTACCTCGAAGAGGCACTCACCCCGGGCTTGCGCTGGATCGTTCCTGGTGAAAACGCGCGTATTTACTCGATCTCGCGGCAGACATACACTATGTCGGCTGCATCAAGCGAAGGGACTATTGTCGGAGATGATTCGATTCGTGCCCGTACTAAAGATGGGCAAGAAGTCTTTATTGATGCTTCGGTCATTTTTCAAGTGGATGCTGTGAAAGTTACCCAGCTTCATATTGAATGGTCAAACCGTTATCTCAATGAACTTGTTCGCCCGACTACACGCGGTATTGTTCGTGATGTAGCCTCTCAGTACGGGATTGAAGAAATCGTTAGTTCTCAGCGTGCTTCTTTGGAGAACGCGATCACCGAATCGATGAGTGCAAAATTTACAGAAAACAATCTAATCCTAGTTGATTTTGTTTTGAGAGATATTCACTTTAGTGCGGAATACGCTGTAGCCGTTGAGCAAAAACAAATTGCAGAACAACAAGCGCAACAAGCTAAATTCGTGGTTGAATCGAAGAAGCAAGAAGCGGAGCAAGCTCGTCAGGTTGCGCAGGGTGTCGCAGACGCAGCTGTTATCGCCGCACAAGGGAAGGCAGATGCGCGTCTCATCGAAGCTGAGGCAGAGGCTGCCGCCTTGGAGTTAATCAATAGTGCTATTCAGAACAAGCCCGATTTGCTCACTTATCAATATATCAGCAAGCTCGCACCAGATATTGACGTGATGCTGTTGCCGAACGATTCGCCTTTCCTCTTTCCCTTACCAGAAGTTGGAGCAGGAATCCCCACACCATAAGCAAGAAAAATCTTTATTGAAAGAGCGGCAAGGGTCTAGTAAAATAGCCCTTGCCGTTTTTGTGTTTTTATTTAGTGAAATAAATTTTTCGCAAAAAATATTTATAAACGAAAGCAAGCTCAAATTCAGGAACGAAACGCATAAAAAAAGAAGGTGAATTATGCCAGATGCAGCAAAAGCATCCGAACAGAAAATCCGGCTCACCAGCCTTGCAGCCTGTGCTGGTTGAGCATCTAAATTAAGCGCAGAAGCGCTGGCGCAGGTTCTGCGTCCGATTCAAAATATTTATCAGACAGAAAATTATCCCGATCTCTTAATAGGAATTGGCGACCCTGATGATGCCGCAGCATGGCGTTTGGACGATAAACGCGCCCTGATTGTCACCACCGATTTTTTCACCCCTGTTGTGGATGAAGCCTATGATTATGGCGCAATTGCTGCAGCAAACAGCCTTTCTGATGCTTATGCAATGGGTGCGAGCCCCTTTCTTGCGCTCAATGTGACTGCGCTTCCGCCGAAATTGCCGCCTGAAGTTTCTAGTGAGATTTTGCGTGGCGGCGCAGAAAAATCACGTGAAGCTGGTGTTGTAATTGCGGGTGGGCATACCATTATGGATGAAGAGCCGAAATATGGTCTCGTTGTGTTGGGATTTGCCGATATTGACAAGATGATGACAAAAGGTGGCGCGCAAGTTGGGGATGCGCTTGTGCTGAGTAAACCAATTGGATTTGGGACGACAACGACCGCGATAAAACAGCAGAAGGCTACGCCCGAAGAGATTGCCGAAGTGGTAGGCTGGATGAGCAGCCTCAACAAAACCGCCTCCGAACTTGCTCTGGAATTTGGCGTTCGTGGCGCGACTGACATCACCGGTTTCAGTCTGCTCGGGCACGCTTATGAGATGGCAGAAACGTCGGGCGTGGGATTATGCTTCAACTTGTCTGAAATTCCAATGATCTCTTGTGCCCGCAAATATGCCGAATCGTGGACTTTCCCTGGCGGGTCAGCGGATAATAAACTCTATTTTGAGAAGCACGTCACTTTTGATGAAGGCATAGATGAAGAAAATAAAATGCTTCTCTTTGACGCTCAAACAAGTGGCGGTCTGCTTCTTTCTGTTCCATCTGAAAAACTAGACGCTCTCCTTACGCATGCTAAAGAACTTGATCAACCCCTCTGGCATATTGGTGAAGTAGTGGCAGGGGATGGAATCAGAGTGGAGAAATAGTATATATCGCGTACTATTTTCATTACGTAAATATTTTCTGATTTTCTTTCAATAATGGTATAATCTTGCCCCGTATGAGTAAAACAGAGAAAGATTCAAAGACAAAAATATGCCCAACCTGTGGCACACGCCTCAGCGACAACGCGACAAAATGTCTTGTCTGTGGTGCAACATTTGATTCACCTGGAAAAGCAGCGAGGACAAAAAAATCCGTTCAGGGTAGCATAATGCCAAAAATAACCCTCAGCCTACCGGCTGCATTGGGCTTTTTGGCACTCTTTTTGGTAATTGGTGCAGGCGCAGTTTTTATGACTTTACGTGCCACAGATCGCGTGATCGAGCCAACAACGATTCCTACCGCGACTGTGACTGTCACCATTACGCCAACGTCCACAGCTACATTGACGCCAACCCCCGTCCCGACAATTACGCCGCAGCCTCCGTTTGAATACACAGTTCGAGATGGAGAATTATGCGGACATATCGCAGCTCAATTTGGGATTGATATTAACAGCATCATCATTCTTAATAATCTCTCATCAGAGTGTTTTGTGAATGTTGGACAAATCTTGCAGATTCCTTACCCGACACCAACGGTAACACCTTTCCCAACAGCAACCTTATCGGGAGACATCGCAACGGAACAAGCTTGCGAGAAAGTCAACTATACCGTTCAGGCGAACGATACCCTTTCCAGTATTGCGGCGAATTATAATGTTCCTCAGGATGCGATAAAGTCTTTCAATGGTCTCAGCACTGATACCGTTTTCTTGGGGATGCAGATTCAGATTCCTTTATGTTTGCGCGCTGCTACACCTGGGCCTACCCCGACCCCGACGACGCCGCCCCCATATCAAGCACCCAATTTGCTCTTACCTGCGGATGGTGCATCCTTCACTCTGGCTGATGATGTTGTTACTCTGCAATGGGCGTCTATTGGCGTATTGCGTGATAACGAAGTTTATCGGATCACAGTTGAAGACGTCACCGAAGGTGAAGGGCGGAAGCTAGTTGAATACGTGAGCGATACGAAGTTCATCGTCCCCGTCTCCTTCCGTCCAAAAGATAACCTTCCTCATGTGATGCGTTGGAATGTTTCGACTGTGCGACAAGCTGGGTCTGATGATCAGGGTGATCCGATTTGGGAATCTGCAGGGGCTCTAAGTATGGAGCGCGTTTTCTCCTGGACAGGTGCTGCGCCAGAAGCGACACAAGCCCCGTAAAAGGGATTGTCTTCGCTCCTGATTTATGATATATTGTCGGCGTTATGCTGAAAGAGTATGCTTTTTGTTATATCACATCTGGCTAAGATGTGATCATAAATTGTGGTAATACGAAAGGTTGGATAGTAGAGGAAAAGGATATGCCTACATCATATTTAACAAAGAATGGCTATATAAAATTACAGAAAGAATTGGATGAATTGCGTTCTAATAAACGCAGCGAAGTTGCTGAACGTCTCCGTGAAGCAATGGAAGGCGGGGAATTAATCGAAAATGCCGAATATGAATCCGCTAAGAATGAGCAATCTTTTGTAGAGGGTCGTATCAGCGAACTAAAACAACTTCTCGCTAATGCACATATCATTGATTACGATGAAGAAAATGGCGATAATAGTTATGTTCAGGTTGGTTCAACCGTTTATCTTCGTGAAGATGGTGAAAAACGCTCGGATAAATACGTTATCGTCGGTGCAGCAGAGGCAGACCCCCGTAATGGTATGATTTCCAATGAATCTCCGATCGGCAAGGCTGTATTGGGGCATAAAGCTGGTGAAGAGGTAGAAATCGAAACGCCTGATGGAAGCATCAAATTTCGAATTACTACTGTTAAATACGAATAATCTAAATTTTCAAAATTACAGCCCCGTGCTGCTGTTTCTAAAAGCAGGGCGCGGGGCTTTTTTTTATAAAATTGTATAAGATATCTAGCGACATGACAGTTAGTAATTAGTTGGTTGATTGGCAGGCAAAATCGAGTA
>JABGOQ010000047.1 GCA_018645405.1 Anaerolineae bacterium
GGAGAATTTATGCCGATCAACTGCTCTTTTCTTAAACTGTCAGGTGACTAGGAAATTTTCAAACTAATTTTTATTTTCAATGGATTCTTTTAAAAAGAGACGCTTTCGGTTGAGAAAGCGTCTCTTTTTATGTCCCTAACGTGAGATTCGTCTCGCCCTTGTAAAACTACGACATGAATGTCGTATTACTTATTTGTCAAGAATCTCTCCCCTAAATGACTCCCCTTGCGGCGGAGCCTTAACATCAAAAATATCGGCAATCGTTGCCGCAAGATCAGCGAATGTGGAGCGAACACCAAGATTGACTGCCTGAACAGCAGAACCCGCAATCAAAATCGGCACATACTCTCGCGTATGATCGGTGCCTGGATAGGTGGGGTCATTGCCGTGATCGGCGGTGAGGACGAGGATGTCATCTTCGGCGAGGGCATCCATGATTTGGGGTAGGTATTGATCAAACTCTGCTAAAGCATCCGCGTAGCCTTCTGGGTTATTGCGATGACCGAATTTTGCATCAAAATCAACCAGATTGGTGAAAATTAATCCCTTGTCCGTATGCGTGCGGATGGCATCAATTGTTTTCTCAATCCCATCTTTATTGCTCTGAGTGTGGATGGCTTTTGTGACGCCGTGCCCAACATAAATATCGTTGATTTTCCCGATGCCCAAGACTATCAAGCCCGCATCTTTTAGATTATCCAGCACGGTGGCCTCTGGTGGGATGACCGAGTAATCGTGTCTATTCGCTGTGCGGGTGAAATTCCCCGGCTCACCGATGAAGGGACGGGCGATCACGCGGCTGACTTCATGCTTTCCGCGTAAAATTTCACGGGCCATTTTGCAGTAGTTGTACAAATCTTCAACGGGGACAATCTCTTCATGCGCCGCAATCTGAAATACGCTATCGCCAGATGTGTAAACGATCAGTTTACCTGTCTCAAGATGCTCTGCGCCTAATTTGTCGAGGATAACGGTGCCTGAGGATGGATAATTGCCGAGGAAGCCGCGCCCAGTTTGGGCCTCGAATGCATCCATCACTTCGGGCGGGAAACCCTCTGGGTACATGGGAAAAGCTTGGGTGATGTGAATTCCGGCTAACTCCCAGTGTCCCGCAGTGGTATCTTTGCCTGCCGAGACCTCATCCATTTTCCCAAATGCCGCGCTTGGTTTCAGTTGGGGCTTTACGCCCTCCATGATGGCGATATTGCCTAATCCCATCGCTTCCATATTGGGCACATCCAGCCCGCCCACAGCTTGGGCGATATTCCCCAGCGTGTGGCTGCCTACATCGCCAAATAATGCCGCGTCAGGTGCTGCGCCAATGCCTGCGCTGTCTAAAATAATGATAATTACTCGATTGATTTCCATTTTGTTGATAGCTCCTTGTCTTTAGAAAAAACTTCGATAGTTATATGATTTGATATGTGTTTGGATTGCTACGGTATTTTAGCAAGTAGTTTGCCAAAATTCTGTGATGATTTTACTTCGTTTTGCGCGCATCATCTCTTCGGTTAGATTCCAGGAACGTTTGAAGTCTTCATAGACATCTTTCAGGCGTTCATCTGCTTTTATGACTTCTTCTGGGCAAATATAGACACAGCGCATACATTCGATACATTTGTCTGGAGCAGATTCGCCCAAGTCGGCATCAAAAGCGGATGTAGGGCACTCGGTTTCGCATTCACGACACATGCTACATTCTTCTGTTATCCTGATAGGATGCCTCCAACCACGTTCTATGCTTGGTTTTGCCTCCGCCAATTTTTTGATCGCCTGGGTGTATTCAAAAGGTTTTTGCAATTGATATGCAGGTAATCTCTTGCTTAGAAATCTTTCCAGAGCAACGCGAATATACTCTTTAGCGACAGAAAAATCTTGCTCATCAGGGCGTTCGGGGATGATCTGCCAACCTGCGAGATTATTAGAATGTCGCCCAAGAAATTCGGCAGAGAGCATAACCTTAAAGCCAGCTTCCTCTTCTAATAATCTCTTTGTGTGGTAATGAGAATACCCTGCGGTGCGTGCCCCGTATGTGAAAAATTGGGCGGCTCGCTTGCCTTCCGCGTTTAGCGTTGGTATCCACTGATTAATTACTTTTGGGGCAAAGCTGACAAAGACAGGAAAGCCGAAAATGAAAAAATCAAATTCCTGGATGGGCAATTTTTCTTCACGACTGGCAAAAGATGTAATATCGAGCAGGCTTGCCTCATGGTTTTGTGCCTTGATTTCTGCCGCCATTTTTTCTGCATAAGTGCGTGTAACATTGGTTGCAGAAAAATAAGCGATAGCAATTTTTTTCATGGATAAGACCTATCTGGTTTCACTGCTGAACTAAGGTTTTTCAGAAAGATTGCAAATAGCTGCTCTACTTTATCCAGTGCACTATATAGCCGATGATCACTGTCTAAAATGTGTAAGGCGGCACGATGTTTCTTGGCAAATCGGATTGAATTTTCGACAGGAACGGTCGTGTCGCTCCAGCCGTGAATAATGGATATGGCTTCAGCTTTGGGTGCGAAATCCTGCACTTGATAGCCATCCAAATAAAGAGCAGGCGCGAGCAGAAATATCCCCTTTACAGACGTGTTTTCTGCTGCAAGAAGGGATGCGTACCCGCCCATGCTGGAGCCGACGAGTAGCTTTTCAGCAGAGTCTTTCTCCAGCAATCCGCTCAGGCGTTTGGCACGCAAGTCGGGGTCAAGAGTGTCGGTATAGTCGACGGCGCGGACGGTGTGTCCGATCCTCGTTGCTATTTCGGCGAGACGCTGTATCTTTGTCCCAGCCGGTGTTCCCAATTTACCGTGAGAAAAGTAGATGTTCATTTTGAGTCTACTGCCAAAATCCTTCATGCACCTTTCTCGCTTCATCTTCAAGTACAGGGCCAAGAACTTCAATTTTCTTTCGTCCCTTTGCGAAAAGCTCTCGAGAAGGCAGATAAAGAACTTCTTCGGCATTCTCATCAACCATTTCGTACAGCCCTTCTTCGGTGAGACCGTATATTACGCGCCTCACGTTTCCCCAAAATATCGCGCCTGAGCACATAGCGCAAGGTTCTGTGCTGGTGTAGAGAGTACATTTTGCAAGAAAGTCAGCATCGTAATTTTTCGATGCTAATCGCATCAGGTTGGTTTCGGCATGCCCTGTGCAATCTCTTTCGGTATTGACGCTGTTTTCAGCTTTCAAGAGAATTTCCCCATCTTCGCCAACCAGTATTGCGCCAAAGGGGTGGTTTCCGTTCTTTCTAGCATTTTCTGCAACTTCAATGGCAATTCGGATAAATTTTACATCGTTTCCGTTCATTTTTGATTCCTTTCCTATTTCTTAATCGGAGATAAAACAAACATCGGTATTTCTCTGGTCACGATACGTTTTTTATATTCGGCATATCCCGCATACATTCTCACTGCTTCATCCCAATACGCTTCGCGCTCGGCATCTGTTGCATCTTGTGCGATGTATTGCCCAGTTTCTTTGCCTATGGATAATTGCGCTTCTGGATTTGCTCTCAAGTTGTAGTACCAGCTAGGATGACGCGCTTGCCCCCAATTTGACGCAATCAAAAAAACATCTTCTCCTTTTATCACTCCCAGCAAGGGCACAGTTCTAAATTTCCCGCTTTTGGCACCAATGGAGGTCAAGACGATTACAGGGATGCCCGACAACAGGCTTGTTAGCGAGCTTCTATTATTGCTAGCCTTCAAGATTGCTTTATCCAGAGGGTGAAGAATGCGTGAAGCTATCCGTGCGCCTATTTTTGAAGAAGTGAATCTCAGCAGTGTTTTTTGCACCCAATTGCGTTGATATTTATCTTCAGGTTCTTCCATTACACTCTCCAGCCAGCAATCTTTAGATTATTTCTCTCTCATAAAAAACAAGTAGCGTGCTTCCATATTTTCGTTCATCAAATTTGACGAGGTTTTTCAACTCAACTTCTTCATGTCCCCTAAACTCTCTAGGATGGATTTGGACAACAACCCAACTCTCATCGCTTAACCAATCTGGATGCTCGTCTACAAGCAGGAGAGCGCGTAACCACATTTCTTTATATTGGGGCGGAGCGATGTAGATATAATCGAAAGCATAATTGGGAGCGGATTCCAGGAAAGCAAAAGCGTCTCCGCGCTTGATTTCGGCTTGGTCGCCGTCAAATTTGCAATGTGCCAAATTTTCACGGATCACGTTAATCGCCTCGCGCCCCATCTCGCTGTAACGCACAAAAGTTGCCCCACGACTCAACGCCTCGATGCCAACGGCTCCCGTTCCGCCGAAGAGATCCCACCAAGTTGATTCAACCACGTCCGCGCCGATGATGTTGAAGAGATTCTCTTTCACACGGTCAGTGATCGGTCGTGTTTCCTTGCCAGGCACGGTCTTCAATTTATGTCCTCTGGCTTTACCTGCAATTACGCGTAGACTCATTAATTTTTCCCTGTAGCATTTAACGCGATTTCCTTCGCCGCGACGATATTCCCATGCGGCGCAGTGATGGGGACTACGCACCCCGTGCCAAGAATAAAGCCTTTTCCTTCTGTTTGCTCTAACGCATCATTGGCTTCTGCTTGAATATCTTTTGGTGTGCCCAAGACCATTGTCTCGCGACTCAACCCGCCACAAAAAACATGTTTTGTTTGTGCTCGAGCGGCTTGCAGTGTTGGGGGCGTATCTCTATCATGCCAATTGATAATGGGGAAGTAGGCACCCAATGCGTCATCGCTGATAATTTGTTCAAAATACAAATCTTCGCCATGAAGATGCAAAAGATTACACCAAAGATCGGTGGCAGGCTGAATACTTCTCTTCTCAAATGCGAGACCGAAGGTGCCGTATTCTTCAGGTGTGAGTAAGCTCGCCTGCGCATGTTGAACGGAATAAAAGACGCCATCAAGAGCAATTTCCTTGTCCGAGAGCATCGCCTCGATAAAACGGCGCGTGCTTTCGGTAATCGTTTCAAGACCCTTGAGCACTGCCTCTGGATATTTGCGGATATGTTTGACGATATGTTCTTTACCCACAAGATTTTTGGCTTGTGCCAATGGGCTGAAAATGGTTTGCAGGATGGGCGTTTCAGGACCTACTCCTGAGCGAATTAAACGGAGACAAGTTATTAACTCTGCGAGATGAGTCGCATCTGGCTCGAGAACGGGAAGTTTCTCCCAATCTTCCGGTTTGTGGATAACTGTTTTGGTATAACGTCGCGTTCCCTCAGAGCTGCCTTCCCATTGATCCATAATTCCCCAATCTTTGCAGAAATGAGATGATGATGGCGTCACTTTGACGAGATCAAAATCATAGTTTCGTTGAAAATTCAGCGTTGCTGCGGCTAAGTCTTGGGGGGACTGATCGTCAACAGGGAAATGCCGCCAAAGGGCAATTGGCAATCGGTCAGTTTTTTCACCCGCCAAAGTCGCTTCTAATCGTTCACGGTGAGTAATCATTATTGGATCTCCTTTATAACGCAGAAAGTCGCCCCATCCCGTTTGACGCTGAGGATATCGGGAGAGTGGCGTTTAGCTGTAGTAGCCTGATTTAAACGAGCGGAAATAAGCACATAGTCACCTGGTTCCAACTGACGATAGCCAATGACATTGATATGTTCGGGAGCATAATAAGCGGCATTGGGAGCCTCCCTGAATACGATTAGCGTTTCTTCTTTTTCAGTAAAATTTCCAAATTTTTCAAGGGCTTCTTTATAGCAAGTTAACCAGTAGTCGGTTTCGTAACTACCTTCTGCACCGCCTGTGCCACCGGTGATAGCGTTGTAATAAGTATATTGGTAAGGGTGTAGTTCTATGATGCCATTGATACCAAATATAAGAAAAGCTAGAACAATGACGGCTCGCATCCATGGAGCACGTATCCATACAAAAAACTTTTCAAAGGCAAAACCTATAACGATAAAAATGGGAGGGAGAATGAAAAGGAAGTGACGATAATTATCATACATTGCTGGGCGCATAATGAGAACGTAAGCAATCATAAAAAAGAACCAGAAGAGTATGATGCTTAGACTTCTCCATTCTATATTTTTTTTATATAGGCGATAAAGAATATTACTCATGCCAAAAGCGAAAAGCAACCAGACGGGCTCTGTGAGGGTTATTCCAAGAAGAACAGGAAGATATCGTAGTGGTACTTCATATGATTTATAAGGGGTGCCATAGAAGAGCGTTTTTGGGCTGACGGGGTAATTTGCCATTGTTTGAAGAATTTCAATGAATTTGGCAATTGGAGCATCCCAGAGATAGGGCCATGTGATATAGGTTATTAGTATTGCGATGAATGCGGTTGGAATAAACCAGAACAATATCTTGAATTTCTTTTTTAGTGTGGCGTAGGCAAAAAGCATAATGCCGAGGAGTGGTCCAATGATGCGTAAGTTTGTTGCTAGCCCAATCAAAATACCAGTGATAATGATATCTTTCCACGGTGGAGATTTGTGCCGGGAAGCGGCAAGGTTGTCAACCATTCGAAACCCAAAATACATGGTTGCAATGAAGAGTGTTGCGAAAGGGGGGTCTTTAGGATTGATGAAGGCGTGCCCCCAAAGTACAGGTTGAGTGGTATATAACAGAGTCAAGGAGATTGCAACAGAAGGACGAAACCATCTCAGGCTTAAATAGTAAAGAAAATATACACCAATCAGAAAATTGATAAAGTTCAATAGATGCCAAACGGCAACTTTGTCAATTCCTGTAAAAGATTGTAGGGTGTAAACAGCCCCGCGTGCGATAATCAAATAGGCAGGTCCATGATTTTGATGATCCCATGCACTAGGTTCAAAGGCTAGTGATAGATCATAATCATCGCTTAAACGTTCGGGTATTGAGTATGCGTAACCGATAGAATCTGCGTATTGATAATAGAGAAATTCATCCCAAGCCATACCGTAGTCTTTGAAGGTGAAAATTCCAATAAGAAGGCTGATGAGAAGAAGGACGAGAATGGGGAAGTGTTTTGATTTAAAGAGCATTTGGTTTATGAAATGTGAAGGTGTAAAACATGATAGCGTGAATTGATGAACACTAAAAAAGGTTTTACGGGATACAAATAAAAAAACGAGGCTACGTTTCAGATTCTTTTTTTAGCCGTTCGTCTTTTTCGTTTGAAAGGCTTTATCAATGCTTCAAGTTCTTCTTCTTCCCCTTTTTGTTCAGCAAAGTATTCATTGATAAACTCTGAACGGCGCAAGCGCAACGCCATCGGTGCGACAGCGTGTAGATCGGCAAGTTTGACGGTGATACGTCCGCTGGCGGCAGCGTGGGCGCGGGCAGCTTCAAACCAGGTGATCTCTGCACGCAATGAATCTATGCCAAGTTCCTGAATCATGCCGATGGCTTTTTTTGCGACTCTGGTTGAAATGCGAACATTCTGAAGACGATTGCGGGTGGCTTCCAGTTCATCTCTAAGGGCATTCAGCGCTTCTGCATATTCTCCGATTACCTGGCGTGGAGCATTTAGATAATCCTGAACGCGCCGATATGCTTTAAGGCGTTCTTTAGAATCTTCCAATCCCCGCACAATGACGCGTAGACCGAATCGATCCATAATTTGTGGGCGGAGATTTCCCTCTTCTGGGTTCATGGAGCCGACCAGAAGAAATCGTGATCTATAGGTAGCGGAGGCTGCTCCACGCCGAAGGGTGTACGAACCTTGCGCGGCGGCGTCGAGGATGGCGTCAATCACATCGTCTCCAAGAAGATTGACTTCGTCGATATATAGCAAATTTTTATCGGCTTGGGCGAGGATGCCACGCTTAAGTCGCATTTTTGAGTGCATTGCAGCACGCTCATCCATGCCGCCGATTACGTTCTCAAGTTTTGCGTTAAGCGGAAGTTCGATCAACCGAACACGATCTGGATTGGTGAGCGATAGCCCTTCACCATATTTCTTCGCGCAATCAGGACAGACAGCATCCAAGCCGCCCTCTTCGATATCTTCTGGTAAACAACCATATTGACATGCGCTTCGCTTGACCATTGGGAGCAAATCGATCAGGCTGCGGACGGCGGTTGTTTTTGCGGTACCGCGCGGACCTACCAGCAGAATCCCACCTATATTGGGGTTGACCAAGCCCAAAACAAGAGCGAGCTTCATTTCCCATTGTCCAACAATTGCTAAAAATGGGAAGGGGAGAATCTCGGCTTTGCCGCTATCTTCAAATTTAACGGGCGGCAAATCTTTGCCCGAAGCATGATCAAGCAGCTCTTTGAGCGTTCGAAAAGGATGCGCCTGACGCACTTTTTCTTCACTTTTAAGTTCGGGGAGTGGGGGGAGGGATTCTTCGGTCATTTTTTCTTTTGGGCGAGACGGTGCATTTGGCGCTTTTCAGCTTCCTGCATCCGTTCTTCATCATCAGGCGTTTTTGCAATTAGACAGGGGACTTCGGTTGCGTTCCCATCACTATCAAGGGCGACGTAAACCAGATAAGCCGTATTTGTGTGGACTTGCTCGCCAGTAATGGGGTTTTCTGCGACGACCTGTACCTCAGCTTCGAGGGAAGTGCGGCCAGCATAAGTGACTTCTGCTTTGAGAACGATCAGGTCGCCGATGCGGATTGGTTGCCGAAAGACCATTTGGTCAATTGCGATAGTGACGACACGATGTTGGGCATGGCGCATACAAGCCAGCGCACCAGCTTCATCTACGAGTTTCATGATCCAGCCGCCGTGAACATTGCCATGGAAATTGGCGTGCTCAGGTTGCATCAATTGAGAGATCGTGATGCGCGAGGCATGCATCGGTTTTGGGGAAGGGGTATGGTTCATGATTTAATCCAAATCATCTCTGAATTCGCCAGAGTCGGCAGTGTGCAATCTTTCTGGTTCGTCAAGAAGCACATCAATATCGCTATGGTTAAGTTCTGGCATCATCGGGGCGAGAGGAACGGTTGCAGGCGGATAAACTTTGGACGGTTTTGCAGGCGGGCGTTTATGCATAGTTGCTACTTCAATGGCGCGCTTGCGAAGGATACGTGGTCCCTTGGCAAGAAAGCCGATATAATGCCCAATTACCGAGTAAATTTCACGATCTGGGGTGACCCAGCCTATCCATTCGCCAATGCGGTTGTAGAGATAAGGGTAAAGCAGAAAAGCTTCTGCATCGCCTTTGGTCGTATAGATGGGGATAATTGATTTAGCCATAATTTGATTCTAGTCTTTTTATGCTTGGATAATCTTTCAGTTTCAGAGCATTTTGCCTATATTTCTATTGGTGCAGGTTGGTCTACATCATTATATGTCCAGTATCGATTGACGAAGAAGTTCCAGAGCATAACAATCCCAACCGCTAGAGCAAGGGTAAAGTTTTTGGCGAGAAATTCAGCATCTAGCGAGATATTCAAATTTAATATGTTGAAGAGGTTAAATATGGGTGGCTCCGCAAAGTGTAAAATTGGAAGACGGATTACCATGCCGGCGATATTTACAGCAAAGAACATTGCCAATTGCTTGGCAATCGGACGGGAGCGTGATTCCGGGTATGTCCAATAACGATTCCAGATGAAATTGGAGATGATGGCAGCGATAAAGGAGATTGTGCCCGCTACTACTAGAGACATCCCAACTTTTTGAGTGAGAAGGTTCATTATGCCAAAGTCGATTACGGCACCAATGACGCCAACTGCCACAAACTTTAGAAAGCGTGTGCGTTCTTTTTTGCTCGTGAGTGGATTTTCTGCCACTTTAGAGACCTAGCCTTGCTTGGAAGTATGGCATTGTTTTCTTGATACCTTCTTCCAAGTCGATTTTTGCTTCCCAGTCGAGGATGTTTTTTGCGCGGGTTACATCAGGGCGACGGCGCTGAGGGTCCCGTGCGCTGCGTCCAGCAGGGACGAAGGTGACTCCGCTTGGATTGCTCGTAACGCGATTGATCGCCTCAGCAAATTGAAGGATGGTCATTTCGTCTGGGTTGCCGATATTGACAGGGAGATTTTCATCCGAATAAAGCAGACGAACGATGCCCTCGATCAAATCTTCCACATAACAGAAAGAACGGGTTTGTTGCCCATCACCGTAGACTGTAAGTTCTTGCTCAAGAAGAGCCTGTTTGAGGAAGTTGGGCAATGCGCGCCCATCTTCCAAATCCATGCGAGGACCATATGTGTTGAAAATGCGCACAATGCGTGTATCCACACCGTGATAACGATGATATGCCATCGTGAGTGCTTCGGCGAAGCGTTTTGCTTCGTCGTATACTGCACGCTTCCCGATAGTATCTACATTACCCGGGTAATCTTCGCTTTGTGGATGAACGGTTGGGTCGCCGTAAATCTCGCTTGTAGATGCGAGCAGGAATTTGGCATTATGCGCTTTTGCGACGCCGAGCGTGTTATGCGTTCCCAATGCTCCTGCTTTCATTGTCTGGATAGGGAGGTTGAAGTACGCCCGCTCCGATTCTGGATTTGGGCTTGCGGGCGAGGCAAAGTGCATCACTGCATCCACTTTTTCGGGCGCGAAGATATAGTTGGAGACATCGTGTTTATAAAAATTGAAATCACTATTTCCCATTAAGTGAGCGATGTTTTCAGGATTGCCTGTGATGAAATTATCCATGCCAACAACTTGATGTCCGTCAGCCAGAAGATAGTCGCAGAGGTGGGAGCCGAGAAATCCGGCTGCGCCAGTGATGAGAATACGCATAAGTTTTCCTTTTATTGGTATGAAATATATTCTTAATTATTTTTCTTCAAGACTTTGCCAGTCAATTCGACTAATTAGTCCATCACCAGTAATCTGATGAGATTGTCCAGAAGCAGAATCCACTAGCCATAAATTGCCTTGATAAACAACTGCTAAAAAGTCACCTTCCTGACCGGAAATTGGTTCAGGTGCCCAGATGGGGGTTTGGGGATTTATCCCTTGCGCATCTTCGGGAGGGAAGACTTCGTGGCGATTTGATCCATCTCGATCCATGACGATAACGCGATAACGGCTACTTTCGCTTTGCGACGGAAAAATTGCCTGCAAATACGCAATTTGGTACATATACTCTTTTCCGCTTGGGCGTATAGGCGAACTGGATGGATAAGCAAACATGCCTGTTTGCAGTGCCATCTCTATGCTAGTGGCATTTGAGATAGGAACCGCACTAAGATCAAAATAAGGAGATTCTTCGAGGCTAACAAGACTTGAAGAAGGGGCATGTGTGACGGTGTAGAGCGTTCTGCTATCGCCACCCCATGTGATTCCGGGTATCCAAGCCCAATCGCTAAAGGTGCTTAATTCTGTAATTTCAAGCAGAGGTTCAAATTCGCCAGTGGCAATATCAACGGTACCAATTCCATCTGGGCGGGCATAGGCGAGTTTTTGCCCATTGGGAGACCAGACGAAATCCACACCCCACCAACCATAGATGCCGCCTGCGTTTGCCTCGATGATTTCTTTGGGATTTGTTGACCAGCCCGCACTAAAACTGACTTGGTATAGATCGTTATTGGCTTGCCAGCCGGGAGCAGCAGCGCGCGGTTCTACCGTTGAATAATAGATGCGCGTCCCGCCATTGGGGCGCCAACCGGCGAAGTGTACCACATTGGAAGCCCCGAGTTTTATGGGGTCTTTAGGTCTGCCGGTTGTGCTGACTGCCCATAAAGTGTTGATTTCTTCAGCGGGGTCTTTCTCTGATTTACGGGTATAAAGCAGCCAGCCAGCGTTAGGAGAAAGGGCAAAGATACGTCCGTCGAGATCTGCGGTGGTGACGAGTGGTCTACGGTTTGCGGTGGAATCTTCCATGATCCAAGCATTGCCCCCAGAGAGATAGGCAATCACACCGGGGATGGGGATTGGCGCAAAAATCGCTTGCACGCCAACCATTGTGATTTCTGGGATTGCCTCGCGAATGATGACTTTTTTAACCAGAGCG
This sequence comes from Anaerolineae bacterium, assembly GCA_018645405.1. Lineage (GTDB taxonomy): Bacteria > Chloroflexota > Anaerolineae > Anaerolineales > Villigracilaceae > Desulfolinea. The sequence continues at coordinate 11,857 of JABGOQ010000047.1, forward strand.
TCGCTAATCTCAATGCCATCTTCATAAGCACTGCGATAGGTAATTTCTTCTAAGCCGTTTTTTCCCAATTGAATGAGGCGAGTTTCACCCTCTGGGAGAGATTCGTTTCGTACCACTTGCCGCTCAAAGGGGATTATCTCTTCTTCTGTCTTGAATTCCTCGCGGATACGGGTAATTTGAATTTGCTCCCCATCCGCTAGAAGCGTGTAGAGGGGCGGTTCTACACGATCTGATTCTGCAAAATTAATCCCCGCGCTATTTAGTGCTTCTTCAACATTGCTGCCCACAGGGAGTTTGTGTTCTGTGCTTTCGCCATCCATGTTAACGGTAATCTGTATTTCTTCTTGGAGGGTGTTCGGGGAACGGCAGCCAGCTAAAAGGAGAGCGAATACGAAAATAGTCGAATACAGAAATCCACGTGAGGGTAATATCCTGCTCAAAGGTCGGTCTGCGAGAGTGTTTTTAAAATACGCAATACGCAATACGAAATATGCCATCATGCTGGTATAATCCACTCGCTATTTCACCTTACCAGACATGACCATAAAACCATCTCTGATGCCGATCTGCTCAATTCGAAAACCAGTGGCAACAGGCCCAACTGCGCCGGTGTATGCCTCTTTGATGATAGCGGAGAGACCACTAGCGAGGCTGTCTGGCACAGGAAGAGGCCCAAAATCTGCTGAGGTAATTCGCATATCTGGCTCTCCTTGCTCATCGATGCCGACTGAAACGACCACGTTGGTTGTGGCGGTAAAATAGCTTTGTGATGCTTTCCCAAAAATTTGCATCTGTCCGTCTCGTAAATAGACTTGCGGGTCAGTAAAGAAAGGATCGTTTTCAGAGGCAAGCTTTAAGGCAAGGAAAGAGGTGATTTGCGCCTCAGTGATGGTGAGGATGATATTTTCGCCAGTTAGCCCAGTTTCAAATGCACCTTTGAATTGCGCTCGCATATTTTCAACAGCCTGCGCAGAGACAGGTATTTCTGTCTGCGGGTAAGGATCGTCTGGCCCACCAATGCTCAGTGTGCAGGCTAAACTAAACAAAACTAGCGATAGAAGGATAAAAATCTTTTTATTCAGCATATTTTTCACTTTTTATGATTAAAAGAACGGAGTAATTATAGCATGAGCGACTCTAAAAAACCCGCAGAATTTTCTTCTGCTGCCAAGCTGGAGGCTTTACTTTTTGTTGCCGCGGAACCTGTTCCCTTGGCGCAGTTGGGGACAGTATTGGATTTAACACCCGCAAAAATAAAGAAGGCGTTGGACGAATTGGACGAAACACTCGTGACCCGAGGCTTGCGGATCCAAACCCAACGTGGTCGCGTGCAATTAACAACTGCCCCTGAACTTGCGTCTCTAATTCAAGAGTTTCTAAACTTGGACGCAACTACGCGCCTTAGCCCCGCTGCGCTGGAGGCCCTCTCTATCATCGCCTATCAACAGCCCGTTACGCGCCCCCAAGTGGATGCGATTCGTGGCGTCAACAGCGATGGTGTAATGCGCTCACTTTTGAGCAAGGGGTTGATCCAAGAGGGTGGGCGCACTGATGGGCCTGGCCGCCCGATTTTATATGCAACGACCCCAGAATTTTTACAACATTTTGGTCTGGATTCTCTCTCTGCAATGCCGAGTATAGACCTTTCGGAAGTTGTAACTGAAGATGCGGATAATGAGATATTGAAGAGTTAGATAAAGTTAGAAGGAAAAGAATTATGGAAGAACGATTACAAAAAATATTGGCAAAAGCCGGATTTGGTTCACGGCGTGGATGCGAAGACTTCATTACTGCTGGGCGCGTACAGGTTAATGGCAAAGTTGCCAAACTGGGGCAAAAAGCGGATGTTGCGAAAGATAGTATCAGCGTTGACGGAAAAACAATTTCGGTCCCTGAAGCAAATATTTACATCATGCTTAATAAGCCGCGTGGAGTTATCTCTGCGGTGACAAGCCCTGACCCCCGCCCGACCGTGCGCGATCTGATACCGATCGAAAGACGGATTTACCCTGTGGGGCGTTTGGATATTGAAAGCGAAGGGTTGATCTTGATGACAGACGACGGTGATTTGGCGAATAAACTTTCACATCCCCGCTACGGGCATGAAAAGGTGTATAAGGTTTTGGTTGCCAGTCATCCTGATAGAAAACAACTTGAAGCCTGGCGGCGTGGTATCGTTCTTGAAGACGGCTATAGAACCGCCCCTGCAAAAGTTTATGTCGATGGAAAAGCGGGCAAAGGCTCACGCCTGACAATAATCCTGACAGAGGGACGCAAACGCCAAATCCGTGAAACGGGGAGTTTATTGGGCTTGCCTGTGGTAAAGATTAACCGAGTCCAATTGGCAAGTTTGCATTTGGGGCGACTAAAGCCTAGAGAATGGCGTTATCTGACAGATGACGAGGTGGCGAGCTTGAAAGAAGGGAAGCAACCAGTAAAGAAGGCCTCAAAAGCTTCGGCGAAAAAGCGTAGCTATAAGAAGAAAAGATCTTAAAAAAATTAAAATCGCCCTTGCTTCATAAGGGCGATATTGGTCTAATAATTTCTTTGACTTCCCCCTTTCTTGTGCTATAATACAGCCCGTTAAGCTCCCGCTAAAGACTGACGGGAGTAAATTTTTGTCAAAACCCAAACTTTCCCGCATTCAGGCGTTGGGATGAAAGTCCTCGCAGGAGATGTGGCAGAGTGAAGATTGGAGAATAAAATATGAAGTATGCTATTGTTGAATGTGGCGGCAAGCAATATAAAGCCGTCGAAGGCGAGATGATCGATGTAGATCGTCTCGCTGACGAAGAAGGTGCAAAAATTGACCTGGAACGCGTTTTAATGGTTGTTGATGGTGATGTTCATACCGTTGGCACTCCTGAAGTAAAAGGCGTAAAGGTCAAAGCAACTATTGCAGAGCATTTCAAAGGGAAGAAAATAATCGTTTTCAAATATCATCCAAAGAAACGCTATCGACTTAAAAAAGGTCATCGCCAGCAATACACGCGTTTGGCGATTGAGAAGATTGGCAAAGTTGCTGCAAAAAAAGCAGTAAAAGCTGAAGAGACTCCTGCAAAAGACAAGAAGGTTGCAGCAAAGAAACCAGCAGCCAAAAAAACTGCAGCAAAGAAACCTGCAAAATCGGCGAAAAAAGAATAGTGAGTTTGAGAGGTAATTATGGCACATAAAACTGGTGGCGGCTCAACCCGCAATGGTCGCGATAGTAAATCAAAACGCTTAGGCGTTAAAAAATATGCAGGCGAGCATGTCCTTTCTGGCAATATTTTGGTTCGTCAACGCGGAACAAAAATTAAACCCGGCAAAAATGTTGGGCTAGGTAAAGACTACACTATCTTCGCTGTTGTCGAAGGTACGGTGATGTTTGATATTACTCGTGGACGCAAACGAATTAATGTTGTTCCACTTGAGAGCTAGTGCTCGTCAGTAAAAGGAAAGAAAATGAAGCCCGATATTCACCCCACTTATTATTCGGATGCTACTGTAACCTGCGTTTGCGGGAATACTTGGCAAACCGGTTCTACACAACAAGAAATCCGTACTGAAATTTGCTCAAATTGTCATCCTTTCTATACCGGTGATTTGCAACGTCTCGTTGATACCGAAGGTCAGGTTGATCGCTTCTACAAGCGTTTGCAGGCTCGACAAGATTATGTTGAAGAGAAAGACGCAAAAGAACAAGCGCGTGTTTCCCCAACTCGCCCGATTGCAGAATTGGAGCTTACAAAGCGTTCTAATGATGCTTTATTGAAAGCTGGCATTACCAATGTTGGCGAATTCATGAAGAAATACGAAGAAGGCGAAAAAACAGTTTTAGCGATTTCTGGTTTTGGCCAAAAATCTCTGATTGATGCCAAAAAGGCATTGCGCGCGATGGGATATGATCTCCCAGAGGCTGAATAAGTCTTTGGGCTTGCGCTAAAAATAATCTCAGGTACACTTATTGGGCAGAGGCATTCGCATCTGCCCAATTTTTTTATCCTCGCATATTTTATTTTATACGGAGATTTTCTCATGCAAAACGAGATGCAAGGGCTTATTAGCTAATTTTGAATGTCTTTTCTGATATTAGATTTAGGAGTGGTATGAAGCATATCAATGGTTCAATTGAAGTCATTACAGGGTCTATGTTCTGCGGAAAAACAGATGAGTTGATCCGCCGTTTGCGGCGAGCAACGATCGCAAAACAAAAAGTGCAGGTTTTTAAGCCCGCGATTGATATTCGCTACGCTGTCGAAAAGGTGACATCTCATGCAGGGGCACAGTTTGATGCACTACCCGTCAAAACTAGTAATGAAATCCTGGAACACCTTGAAGATGATATAACCGTTGTCGCAATTGATGAAGCGCAATTTTTTGACGAAGGTATTGTTAATATTGCTAGCGTATTAGCAGAGAAAGGCCTCCGCGTTATCGTTGCGGGATTAGACACAGATTTTCGTGCCGAGCCATTTGGTCCCATGCCCGCAATAATGGCAAAGGCTGAAAAAGTAAGAAAACTGCGTGCTATTTGTGTTGTCTGTGCTGGAGAAGCAAGCCGCACACAACGGCTTGTAAATGGAAAACCAGCAAACTATAATGATCCTGTTGTGATCGTTGGCGCAGATGAACTTTATGAAGCACGCTGTCGAGAGCATCATGAAGTGCCGCGAAAATAAATACAGAATGTGAAATCATGAGTGGTGAATCCTGCTCTCGTATTCCTCTCTTTTTTTCTTAAAAACTTTGTGAACTCTGTGTTCTCTGTGGTGAAAATTTCACACAACACGTCTTCACGTTTTACTCTCAAGGAACAATTATGGAAGACTATAAAAATTTTCTCAAAGAAGTTCTCATCACAAGAGAAAACCTTCAGAAGCGTATCACCGAACTAGGCGAAGAAATTAGTCAAGATTATGAAGGCAAAGAACTCCTTCTTATTTCCATCTTGCGTGGTGGTGTATTTTTCACCGTAGATTTGATGAAAAATATAGATATCCCCCATGTTGTAGAATTCATGGGCATTTCTTCCTACGGCATTGGCGCCCGCGAATCAACTGGCAATGTGCGCATCACCTACGATATTCAAACAAATATCAAAGACAAACATGTCCTGCTTGTTGAAGATATTATCGATAGCGGTCATACTCTTTCAAGTGTTATCGAAAAACTAAGGATTCAACACCCTGCCTCCCTCGAAGTTTGTACTCTGCTGGACAAAGCCTCCCGACGCGAAGTAGATGTCCCCATCAGATACTGTGGGTTCGATATTGAAGATAAATTTGTCTTTGGTTACGGTCTCGATATTGATGAGTATTTCCGCGGGCTTCCCTTTATCGGCGTTGTTGATTTAGATAAATATGAACCAGAAGATTAAAATCTAAAGACACTCGGTTTTTGCCTATATGAAAAGAGACCATTTTCAGCCTAATGCCATTTTCAAAAGAAAAAACCGAGTGTCTCATATTTAGGAATAATTATGCCCAAGCTGCCGCCCGAATCTCCTTATGCAGGACGTTGGGTGGCGCGTGTAAATCAAAAAATTGTCGCACACGGCGGCACACCTGAGCAAGCCCGCCATGCTGCGGAAAAAACCCGTCACAAAGAAAAAACTGAAATTACCTATATGCCAACCCCTCTCAATCTCCCTCCTCTTTTATTGGATGTGCTGGATGCGCTCCCCGCAGATCAACCGCTATATCTAATTGGTGGTGCCGTACGGGATATGCTCCTTGGACGCACCAGCCACGATCTCGATTTTGGCTTGCCCGGCGATTCCCTAAGAGTTGCTCGGCGAATCGCAAATAAGATCGGTGCAGCTTATTATCCTCTTGATAGTGAGCGTGGAGCGGCACGACTTGTTCTTATCCACGATGATGGCACACGTGATGTGCTAGACTTCGCCGCCTTTCGGGGAGAAACGCTCGAAGAAGACTTACGTGGGCGCGATTTCACCCTCAATGCCATTGCCTTAGATATGCATACGCATAATATTTATGACCCATTAGGCGGCGCGGCAGATTTGCGTGCAAAAGAATTGCGTCTTTGTTCCCCCACAAGTTTGAGGGATGACCCCGTTCGGGTTTTGCGGGCGGTGCGTTTGGCGGCAAATTTTGAGTTCAAGATTTTGCCTGAAACACGAAGAACGATGAAAGAAGCGGTCGTTGGCTTGGCTGATACATCCGTTGAACGCCAAAGAGATGAGTTTTTTAAGATATTAGAAGGGAAACAACCAGCAACGGCTTTGCGTGCCTTAGAAATGCTCGGCGTTCTCCCTGAATTTTTATCGGAGTTAGCAGCCCTAAAAGGGGTAGAGCAATCTGCGCCGCATGTGGATGATGTTTGGTCACATACACTTAGTACCATGCGCCATCTTGAATCAATGCTTGCTGCGCTCTCTCCTAAATATGATAAATCGAAAGCGTCAGAATTTCATAATGGTTATATAGTAATCAAATTGGGACGTTATCGAGAGAAATTTGCCGCGCATTTCGGGGAGAGTTTGACCGTAGATCGCTCATTATATGGGTTGCTTTTCTTTGCTGCCCTATATCATGATATTGCAAAACCTGTCAAAAGCAAAACTGAAGCAGATGGCAGAATCCGATTTTTGGGGCATGAGGTTGAAGGTGGGGAGATGGTTGCCGAGCGGGCACGGAAATTGCATCTGAGCAATGATGAAATAGATAGACTAAAACGTATCGTACGCGGACATTTGCGTGTCCACGATATGGCACGGAGGATGCTTGAGCAGCGTGAGCAAGCCAAAGGTCAAGAGGGAAGCGGCGCGGAGCGCCCATCCCGTAGAACGATCTATCGCTTTTTCAGAGATACACGCGAGGCGGGTGTCGACATCATCCTGCTATCCCTTGCCGATTTGCGCGCAACTTATGAGCATACATTGCCAGAAGGTTTATGGAAAGCAGAGTTGGATGTGGCGCGTCTTTTGTTGGAGAATTATTTTGAACGACCAGAAGAAACGGTGAAACCAAAATCTTTGCTAGATGGGCATGAGGTGATGAAAGCCTTTGATTTGCGCCCCAGCCCAAGAGTGGGCGCGGTGATAGAAGCAATTCGTGAGGGGCAGGCGATGGGTGAGATTGCGACGAGGGGGGATGCTTTAGCTTTTGGGAAAAAATGGTTGGCTGAAGAAAATTAAAAGCAAAGAGCGTAACTTTTCGTTACGCTCTTTTGAAAAAGGGTCGTGCTAAGAATACGCCGGGTTTGAAACTTTCATTTTCTTTGGGTAGGGTTTGAGTTGCCCTGTACTGCGGCGGGCAAGATTTTTGATATGTGCGATCAAGATGCTACTAGGAACAGGTTTGATCAGATAATCATCTGCACCTGCGTCTAGCGCACTGGCAACCATACCTGGGTTGTTGAGCGCAGAAAGGACAACAATGGGGGTATTGCTAAATGCACGAATTTGTTTGCAAGTTTCCCAGCCGTCCATATTTGGCATCATTAGGTCGAGGATAATTATATTTGGTTTAGTTTCTTTTATAAGTTCGATTCCTTCTTTTCCACTATTTGTTGTGACAATTTCAATACCGTGCGGCTGTAGCAAGATCGTTAACAGCTCAGTCATGGCGGTGTCGTCGTCGATAGCTAATACTTTTATGGGCATAAGTTTCTCCGACCACATTATCATACAAAAAGCGTTGTTTGGACTTTTCAGTTAGTTAACAGTTTTGATAAATGGTGTTGCTAGGCACTAAAAAAATGTGACAAAAACTATGCAAATCTGTCAACGCTTATGGTAAACTACTCGATGGCAAAAATAAGCCTATTAATCGTAACTACTCGGGTAAATCAGGTTTTTATTTCTTGAGACAGTTGTTTTTCAATTACATATTTTTTACCTAATCTAAGGAGATTTAAATGAATAAATGGGTATATACTTTCGGTGAGGTTGCCGAAGCAGAAGAAAAAGCAGGTAGCTGGGACGCTGTACGCGGTTTACTTGGTGGCAAAGGCGCAAACCTTGCCGAAATGACAAGAATTGACATCCCCGTCCCCCCCGGATTCACAGTTACAACCGAATCTTGCTTAGCTTACCTTGAAGCTGGCAACGAACTCCCTGAAGGGCTATGGGATCAAGAATTAGAAGCCATCAAAACCACCGAAGAATTGACTGGCAAGAAATTCGGTGATGCTGCTAATCCGCTTCTGTTATCCTGCCGCTCTGGTGCAAAAATTTCTATGCCCGGCATGATGGATACTGTTCTTAATATCGGCATGAATGATGAAGTCGCTGAGAGCATGGTCGAATTGACTGGCGATGCACGCTTTGTTTATGATGCTTATCGCCGCTTGGTTCAAATGTTTGGTTCTGTTGTTCTTGGTGTTGATGACGAGGCTTATGAAGAAGCTCTCGATGAATATAAAGAAGAGAAAGGCTACGCCAACGACACAGATATGACAGCTGACGACTGGAAAGCCATGACCGAATTATTCAAAGTTGCCACCAAAAAAGCAGGCTTTGAATTCCCTGAAGATGTTTTTGAACAAGTCAAAAAAGCGACTGAAGCTGTTTTTAGCTCCTGGAATATTAAACGTGCGATTGATTATCGTAACGCAGCAGGTATTTCTCACGATTTAGGCACGGCTGTCAACGTTCAGACAATGGTTTTCGGCAATATGGCAAATTCCGGGACAGGTGTTGCTTTCACCCGTAACCCATCTACTGGCGAAAAGAAAGTTTGGGGCGAATATCTAATGAACGCGCAAGGCGAAGATGTTGTTGCTGGTATTCGTAATGCGAATGAAATAGACGAGATGAAAAACGATCTCCCTAAAGCCTATGATGAATTCATTGGTATTTGTGGAATTCTCGAAAATCACTATAGCGAAATGCAAGATGTAGAGTTCACCATTGAAAACGGTAAACTCTGGATGCTCCAAACCCGTAACGGTAAACGTACCGCTATGTCTGCTGTCAAAGTTGCTGTAGATATGGCAAATGAAGGCATGATTTCTAAAGAAGAAGCTATTCAACGTGTTCATCCTGATCAAGTTGATACCCTCCTTCACCCCCAATTTGTTGCTGAATCAAAAGCCGCTGCAAATCATTTTGCCTCTGGCGTAAATGCCTCCCCCGGTGCCGCTGTTGGTCGTGTTTATTTCACCGCCGACCTCGCAGAATCCAAAGCAAAAGAAGAAGGGCAAGATGTAATTATGGTGCGCCCTTTCACCAAGCCTGATGATGTTCATGGCATGCTCGCAGCCAAAGGTATTCTCACCAGCGAAGGTGGAGCCACCTCCCACGCCGCTGTTGTCGCTCGCCAATTTGGTATTCCCTGTGTTGTCGGCGCATCTTCTGTGCGGATTAATATGGATGCAAAAACCTTCACCGCTGGAGACGTAACCGTTTCCGAAGGTGATTGGATTTCTGTGGACGGAACCACCGGCGAAGTTTTCTTGGGGACAGTTGATTCCGTTGCTCCATCTTTGGAGGAGCAGACAGACTTGCTCACCCTCCTTGATTGGGCTGATGAAGTTGCCGCATCGGATGTTCGTGTTGCTAAAGCAGAAGGCTACCCCACAAAGGGTCTTCAAGTTTGGGCAAATGCCGATTATCCCGAAGATGCCCGCCGCGCTCGCTCTTATGGCGCACAAGGTATTGGTCTCTGCCGCACCGAGCATATGTTCTTCGAACCAGAACGTCTCCCCATCGTCCAAA
>JABGOQ010000074.1 GCA_018645405.1 Anaerolineae bacterium
AAGGAGAAAATTATGGAAATGCGAGAAGCTGTAATCGTTGCCGCTGTTCGTACCCCGATAGGAAAAGCCAAACGTGGCGGTCTGGCGACTGTCCGTGCGGATGAGATGGCAGGGATTGTCATCAAAGAATTGCTCAATCGTACCCCCAAACTTGACCCTGCTGATATTGACGATGTCATTCTCGGCTGTGCCTTCCCCGAAGGCGAGCAGGGCATGAATATGGCACGTCTAACCGCGATGGGCGCGGGCTTGCCCTACACCGTCCCCGCCGAGACGATTAACCGTTTCTGCTCATCGGGCGTGCAATCTATCGCTCATGCGGCACAGGGAATCATGTCTGGGCAAATCGAAGTCGCTATTGCTGGCGGCGCAGAGTCGATGACCCAAGTCCCGATGACGGGCTATAAATTTGCCCCCAATTTGGCGCAAGCGGAGTCAAATCCTGAAGCATTCACCAATATGGGATTGACCTCCGAGAATGTGGCAGAAAAATATAATGTCACTCGTGCAGAGCAAGATGCCTTCGCGGTGAAATCGAATCAGAAAGCTGCCAAAGCAGTTGATTCGGGATTGTTCGACGCAGAAATTATCCCTGTTGACGTGGAAGTGGTCGAAGTTGGCGCGAATGGTAAACCTGCTACCCGCAAATATACCGTTTCCCGAGACGAAGGTCCGCGTGGCAACTCCACCGTGGAAGGGTTGGCTCGTTTGGGGACACCTTTCAAGACGAATGGCACATCTACTGCTGGGAATTCCTCCCAAATGTCAGATGGCGCGGCGGCAGTCATTATCATGTCAGCAGAAAAAGCTGAGGAGCTGGGTATCAAGCCCCTCGCACGTTATGTTTCGTATGCTGTTGGTGGAGTCCCGCCCGAAATTATGGGCATGGGCCCGACAGCAGCAATCCCCAAAGCTCTTAAATTGGCAGGATTGGACAAAGATGATATTGATCTCTTTGAGTTGAACGAAGCCTTCGCGTCCCAATCGCTGGCTGTGATGCGTGAGTTAGGGCTTGATGAAGAGAAAGTTAACGTCAACGGCGGCGCGATTGCCTTGGGACATCCGCTTGGCTGTACAGGCGCAAAACTGACTACTCAACTTGTCTATGAGATGGGGCGACGTGGCTCAAAATATGGCATGGTCACGATGTGTATCGGCGGCGGCATGGGGGCCGCGGCGATATTTGAGAATTTACAATAATTAATTGTAGGATTGTATGGGCGCAGCATGCTACGCCCATACAATCAAAATAATATTAAAACAGGAGATATAAAAATGGCACTTACAATCAAAACCCTCATGGAAAAAATGCCCGGTGCGTTTCGCCCCGACAAAGCCCCCGGCTTAGACGCAGTGATTCAATTCCACTTTACTGGCGAGCAAGCAAGTGACTGGTACGCCGCTATCAAAGATGATAAAGTTCAAACTGTCGAAGCTGTACATGATAACCCCACCATGACAATGACGGCTGATTCTGCTGATTATGTCGGCATTTTTACTGGCGAAGTAGACGGCATGGCGGCATTCATGCAAGGTAAACTCAAATTGGCTGGCGATCTTAACTTAGCAATGAAGTTAACGCAGATGTTTAAGATTAGTTAGGGGGCAGGAAACAGGAAATGAAAAGAGACGCTTTCTGTAAGGAGAGCGTCTCTTTTTTGTTTATGCGAATTTTCAGACTTACTCAGTTGTGCTAAAATCTAGTTCCTTATAAAAAAATGGAATGGAGATTATGGAATCTACAATTGGCGCAGATTTACTCAGGTTAGTTGCCGTCATTATTCTTGTTTTGATGAACGGTTTTTTTGTAGCGGCAGAATTTGCACTTGTTAGCGTACGTGGCACGCGAATCAAGGAACTGGTTGCTCGAGGTAATTCGGCTGCGAAGTGGGCGGCAAAGGCATTGGAGCATCCGGATCAGGTCATTGCCGCGACTCAGCTTGGGATAACGCTTGCAAGCCTTGGGTTGGGATGGATTGGCGAACCAGCTCTGTCTCATTTATTGCAGCCGTTGATTGAGCGGCTTCCTGGTAATCTTCAGAGCGGTGCATCCCATAGTATTGCTGTGGGGTTGTCTTTCTCTATCATCACTTTCTTGCACGTTGTGGTGGGTGAACTTGCGCCAAAATCTATCGCTCTGCAAAATCCAGAAGCAACTTCTCTTTGGGTTGCTCGCCCTACCTTGTGGACAGAATGGTTTTTTAAACCCTTTATTTGGGCTTTGAATGGAACAGGAAATGCTTTGCTCAAGATGGTTGGAGTTAACCCTGCTGACGCGCATGAGTTGGCTCATTCGGTAGAAGAATTGAAGATGATTGTGACTGCCAGCGCGGAGGAGGGTGTGATGGCAGCTGAAGAACAAGAAATGCTACACGCGATTTTTGATTTTGGTGAGTTGCTGGTACGACAGGTGATGATTCCGCGGACGGAGATATCTGCCTTTGAAGCCGATATTTACCTTAAAGAAGCTATTGAAATTGCCATTCATTCGGCATTCACTAAATTTCCCATCTACGATGATGATCTGGATAATATCATTGGTATTGTACATATCAAGGATTTATTGCGTGCTGAACATGATCCAAAGCGCAGGAATTGCAAGATACGAGAATTGGCTCGTGAAGCTTATTTTGTCCCTGAACCTGTGCCGGTGAGGTCTGTTTTGCAACATTTTCGCGTTCAGCGCAAACATATTGGCATCGTTGTAGATGAATTTGGCGGCACGGCGGGGTTGGTCACTCTTGAAGATTTGATGGAAGAAATTGTTGGCGAAGTCAGCGACCCCTTTGATAATACGCAACCAGAAATTCAAAAACGCTCCGATGGCTCAGTTGTGATTGATGGTTTAGCTTTGATAGAAGAAGTGAATAAAGAGCTTAATCTTAGTTTGCAGGATAGGAACTATGACACGATTGCAGGGTTTGTCATGGGAGAACTTAACCGTATCCCGGAAGAAGGCGATACTGTCAAAAAAGATGGGATTTGTCTCCAAGTTGAGGAGATGGATGGGATGCGCATTGCGCGTCTGATATTGAAAAAGGCGAAGTAAGAGGGGAGCTTTGTAACTCAAGCTCTATTTGGTAAAGATTAGTAGTTTTATAATATGAAATTTTCTAGTCACCTGACAGTTTATCGTCAGCGATAGGAACAAAGCGAAACAGGA
>JABGOQ010000031.1 GCA_018645405.1 Anaerolineae bacterium
TTAGGCAAGGGGATTCAATATGGGAATCAGGAAAAAGTTAGGCAGATCATTCGAGATTTGAGAAAAAAATTAAAATCGATCGGATAGAAAAAAGGGGATGTGTAAAAGCACAGAAACACTTACGTTTTTGGGTTTATTTTATTTCTCATGTGCGGGGATTAAATCTGCCGTGTCAGCCCCCTTTTTACGGATGGCGACCCGACACACTCGGATATTTGGGCTTGCTTGCGATTCGAGAACAACGAACTCCCCCCCAATATGTTCCAGCAGACGCCGATCATATTCCATTAAACGGTAGCAAGCCGAAACATCGTCCGTATCGGCAAGTTGCCCGCACATCGGCCAAAACGGTATCTTCTGTAATTTCGCGAATCGGCACCAATCTCCGTCCGGGGAACATCCGTTGCCATTCTTTGCCAATATCTTCCAACGCTTCTTTCTTTTGCCCAGATTTCAACTTTATCGTCAGATCAGCCAAGAGACGCATCATCGTGCGGGTGACGAGATTGAAATAGGGTTTGCGGGCAAAATATCCCCCAATATTGAGTATCTTTTGAAATGTTCGGAGAGATAAAAGCCTCTTCTGCATGTCTTTTCCTTGAGCCTATCTCAATGCCTGATCCAGATCGGCAATAATATCTTCGGCAGCTTCCAGCCCGACAGACAGACGGATCAGGCCATCGCTAATGCCTGTTTCTGCACGGATTTCTGGTGTTATATCACCGTGGGTCATTGAAGCAGGGTGTTCGATAAGCGTATCGACATTGCCAAGACTGACAGCCAGCGAACATAGCTCCAGCCGATCAAGAAATTGGGTTGCTCCTTCGTAGCCGCCAGCGACTTCACAGGCGATCATGCCGCCAAAACCATCCATCTGACGTTTGGCTAATTCGTGTTGGGAGAAACTTTCTAAGCCAGGGTAGTGCACAAAATTTATTTTCTTTTGTTCTTCCAGATACTGCGCAACCTGAATTCCGTTTTCGCTATGTTGCTTCATCCGCAAGGGTAATGTTTTTAGTCCCAAGTTTGTCAGCCAGCAATCGAAGGGGCTGGGAACGCCTCCAAAGTAGCGGATCAGCATCCCGATTTTTTCTTCCATCAAGGGAATATCACGGCTAATGACCGCGCCACCCAGCAGAGTTCCGTGCCCATTAATATATTTTGTTGTGCTATGGAGAACCACATCGGCACCCAGCTCAAGGGGACGTTGTAGGACAGGGGATGCAAAAGTATTGTCTACGATAACTTTGGTATTATGGGCGTGAGCGACATCAACGACCGCGGCAATATCGACTAATTCCATTGTTGGATTAGCGGGCGTTTCCAAAAGAATGCCCGTTGTATTGGGATGGTCTGCCAAAGCCTGCGCCAGCGCATCTGGGTTCATTCCTTTTACACGAGATGTTGAAATGCCATATTGTGGCATGATTTCTTTTACGAAATGGTCGCTTGAGCCATAGAGAACATCCTGAGCAATTACGTGATCGCCCGCCTGCGCTACGCCGAGTAAAGTTGCGCTAATGGCTGCCATCCCTGTGCTAAATATCTCAGCGGCAACGACGGGTTCATTATTCTCGGCTGCGCATGCATCCTGAATTAGCTGGTAGCCCTCCAGCGTTGCCAATTTTTCAGCCAATGCCGCTCGGTTAGGGTGGCTGCCTCTGCTATAGATATGCCCATCTGTTTCTTCGTTTTTATAGGCTTCTACAGCTGCCATATTCTCAAAGATAAAAGTGGATGTCTGATAAATAGGCGCAATATGTGCCCCTTGCTCATCGTGAATCTCGCCAGCGTGAATTGCTGCTGTTGCAAATTGTTGGGGTTTCTGTTTTGACATTTGATTGATCTCCTGCAAATTGGGGAAGAGGTAGGAAGGTATGAAAGAGTACATTTTAGCATAGCTTATATTTGCAGGATTTGTTTTTAGATAATCAGACCATACATTTCCACCCTGTGACAGGACTTCACCCAAGCTTGATCGCCATAGACTGACATCCTCTTGGCGAGGACATAATCTTGTTCATGCCGGGCGAGGACTTGAGTTGATTAAAGAGGAACACCAAGCCAAGTTGATTATAAATGCGACTGAGCTTTAGATTGTAGTAGTGTGATAGGGGAATTTAGTTTCCTCTATCTCAAAAACAAAAGCGGGACTTCCTCATGAAACCCATTCCCCTTTCTAACACTCCTCCAACAAAGCCTCTCTTGACCTATTCCTCTTCGGGAAGTATAACTTACCGTACGTTCAGTAAGTTAGGAGAAAGTTCATGTCCCCACATCCGCGCGTAGGTCGCGACCATATTCTCGATATTGCCGAAAAGCTCTTTACCGAGCATGGTTATAAATCTGCGTCGATTCGCGCTATTGCCGGCGAATGTGGGGTGACGAATGCCGCGATTTATTATCACTTCCCTGATAAAGAGAGCCTTTTCGCCGAGGTGATGCAGCGTCATGCCAAGAATTTGCGCGAGAAAATGACTCTAGCGGGGGAGAATATCGAGTTGCCACGTGAAAAGCTCGAAGCTATTTTGAAGGCGTATGCCAATACAATTGCGGGACAGCACGCCCCGATCTTCATGTTGCGTAAGGATACGAGACATCTCAAGCTAAAAGTTGTCAAACGCATCAATCTGATGGAAGCAGTCAGTGAGCCTATTGTTGAAGCGGTACAACTTGCCCAAGAGACGGATGAAATCAAATCCCAGCCGAATGCCGAAGAAGCTGCTTCGATGCTACTCGGTATGCTCCATGGACTAGCTCAACAGCATCGCTCGGCAGGTATTGAAGGATGTGTGCTTTCAGAAGATGATATTCAAATGGCAGTCAATCTCTTTTGGGAAGGCGTAAAAAAAATAAAAAATATCCACGAAGTCACACGAAAAAACAAGAAGAAAAAAGTCCAAAGGACTTCGTAAAACTAGCACGGTCGGTTCACCGCCGTGCGAAGATAGAAAGCAACCATAACCCCCGCGTTCTATAGAAAAGGAATCTCAATGACAGGAATCAAACGAACACTCACTTATCTAAAGAAATACCTACTCCCCACTGGCGGGGCGTTATTCAGCCTCCTGCTGGTCAATGCCGCAAACCTGATCTCGCCGAAGCTCCTTCAACGCCTCATTGATGACGGGGTCTCCGCCCTCAATATGGACGTGGTCTGGAGCGTCGTTATCGCCCTTTTGGGTGTTGCGGCTGTACGCGGTATCTTCAATTTTCTGCAAGGCTACCTCGGCGAAATCGCATCGCAAGGTGTGGCGTATGAGCTTCGTAACAGCATCTTTGAGAAACTCCAAAATTTGAGTTTCTCTTATCACGATCGTTCACATACCGGCAAATTGATGACTCGTATGACCTCCGACGTGGAACTCGTCCGCATGTTCCTTGGGCGCGGATTGGTCAATCTCGTCTCTGCCATCGTTTTAATGATCGGCACGCTCGTCATGCTCTTTTCCATGAATTGGCAGTTGACCTTGATGGTCATGATCATCATTCCCGGCGTGGGTGGCGTTTTCATGATGTTCGTTAAAAAGATCATGCCCATGTCTAAAATAGTGCAGCAGAAACTGGGAACGCTGAATATGATTTTGCAAGAGAATTTGGCAGGGTCGCGCATCGTTAAGGCATTTGCTCGTGAAGGCTACGAAATCGAACGCTACAGCACCGCCAATGTCGATTTGCTGGATGCGAATGTTTCGATGATCAAGCTCTTCACCACCTTTTTCCCGCTCGTCTTTTTTATGGGCAATCTCGGCATGGTCATCGTAATTGGCATGGGCGGTCTCTTCGTCATCAACGGGACGCTTACGCTCGGCGAGTTGGTCGCTTTTACTGGTTATCTGATTTATATGCTCATGCCCATGTTTATGATGGGCATGATCGGCGCGATGATGTCTCGAGCAGAGGCTTCGGCGCAACGGCTTTTCGACGTGCTGGACGCTGAATCAGAAGTGAAAGATGCTCCTGACGCAGTGAGCCTGCCCAAAGTCGAGGGGCGTGTCGAACTGCGGGATGTCCGGTTCCGGTACATTGGTGCAGAAACGGATGTGGTCTCAGATTTCAGCTTTGTTGCCAATCCCGGACAAACGGTGGCGATCTTGGGCCAAACTGGGGCGGGGAAATCCTCCATCATCACTCTGATACCACGCTTTTATGACGTGGCGGAGGGCGCGGTGCTGATCGACGGGCACGATGTGCGAGACGTGACGCTCGATTCGCTCCGCAAACAAATCGGAATTGTGCTCCAAGAGACGACGCTTTTCTCTGGCACGATCCGCGACAATATCGCTTACGGCCGCCCCGAAGCGACTCTTGAAGAAGTGACCGCTGTGGCGAAAGCCGCCCAAGCGCATGATTTCATTTTGGAACAACCCAATGGCTACGACACCGAAGTTGGTGAGCGCGGCGTTGGGCTTTCTGGCGGACAAAAACAGCGCATCGCGATTGCGCGTGCTTTGCTACTCGATCCGCGCATCTTGATTATGGATGATTCAACTTCATCGGTAGATGCCGAAACGGAATATAAAATTCAGCAGGCTCTCGAGGAGCTGCAAAAGGGGCGCACGACTTTTGTGATTGCCCAACGCATCAGCACCGTCCGCAGTGCGGATAAGATTTTAGTGCTCGATAACGGCAAGCTCGCCGCCGAAGGCACACACGAAGAACTGCAACGCACCAGCGAGCTTTATATGGAAATTATCGAAACGCAGTTTGGGAAAGATAACTAGCCAGTTCCTGAGCGGAAGGCGAATGGAATGAGCCTGTAGTTGAAGGACGGTTTATATAAATCGCTCTTCGACTGCGCTATGCTCCGCTCAGAGACTGAAAGTTTTTAGGAGCAACCTATGATGCACGGAATGCGACGCGTCGCAGAAACAGAAGAAGAACACGCCCAAAACACAGGGCAAGTAGTCTGGCGATTGGTGAAATACCTTGCGCCCTATAAAAAATACGTTTTAGCAGCTTTTGCCTTGGTCTTGGTCAACGCCGCCATGCAGGGGCTTGGCCCCATGCTCATCGGGCGAGCGATTGACGGCGCAATCTCCGAAGGTGATAAAACAGGTTTGTTGTACACGGTCATCGCCTTACTTGCAGTCTACGCTGTCGGCATGATTTCGATGCGCTTCCAGATTTACACCATGTCTGTTGCTGGGCAAAAAGTACTCGCAGACTTGCGTGACGAAGTTTTCAACAAACTCCAAGCCCTCCATCTCCAATATCTCGAGGGCAGCCAAGCCGGCGACTTGATGAGCCGCCTGAGCAACGACATCGATGCGCTGAACAATTTCTTCAGCCAGTCTCTCGCTCAAATGGTTGGTTCGACCTTTGCCCTAATCGGAATCATGATTGCCATGATCTCCCTCAATTGGCGTCTTGGTCTCATTTCGCTGGTCGTGATCCCAATCGCTTTTTACATCACCAAAGTGTTTTCAAGCATGTCGCGGCGCGCATTCCGCAAAACGCGCAGCACCATTGGCGATGTCTCCGCCGAGATGGAAGAGCAGGTTTCAGGCGTAAAAGTAGCGCAGGCTTTCAATCGCACCGAACGCAACGTCGGTGAGTTTGCCAAGCGCAACGCCGCAAATCGTGATGCCAACGTCAGCGCAAACACCGTCACTTCTGCCTTCGCCCCGGCGATGGACGTTCTCTCCACCCTCGATCTCGCCCTCGTCGCAGCCTATGGCGGCTATCTCGCCATTGCGGGCGCAATCAGTATCGGCACGGTCATCGCTTTTATCCAATATGTGCAGAACTTCTTCCGTCCGCTCCAGACCGTTGCCCAAATGTGGACAGTTGCCCAATCCGCTTTTGCTGCGGCAGAACGCATCTTCTTTTTATTGGATAAAGAAATCGAGTTGGTCGATGGCGATGAGCAGATGCCCAGAATCGAAGGGCGTGTTCGCTTCAACGAAGTCAGCTTCGCCTACGATGCGGAGGTGAGTGTACTTGCTACCGTTTCATTAGACGCGATGCCCGGCGAGACCATTGCCCTCGTTGGACCCACCGGTGCAGGTAAAACGACCATCGTGGGCTTGCTCGCACGCTTTTACGACTCTCAAGCTGGGAGCATCACCATTGACGGGCACGACCTGCGCGATGTTACTCAGCACAGCCTCCGCTCACAGATGGGAACCGTCACCCAAGACCCTTATCTCTTCTCTGGCTCCGTGCTGGACAATATCCGCTACGGGCGGCTCGATGCTACAGAGGCAGAAGTTGTTGAAGCAGCTAAAGCGGCAAATGCTGACGGCTTCATCCAAAAGATGACCGAAGGCTACCAAACCGAAGTTGGCGAGCGTGGCGGACTTTTATCTCAAGGACAACGTCAGCTCATCGCCATCGCCCGTGCGCTTTTAGCCGATCCTCGCATCCTCATCCTGGACGAAGCCACCGCCAGCATCGACACCCGCACCGAAAAACTGATCCAAGGCGCGCTGGATCGCTTACTAGAAGGGCGCACATCTTTTGTCATCGCCCACCGCCTATCCACCGTCCGCAACGCCGACCAAACCCTCGTGCTGGATGGGGGCAAAATCGTCGAGCGCGGTAAACACGCCGACCTGCTCAAGCAGGATGGCTTATACGCCGAGCTATATCATCGGCAATTTTATACTCCGCCGAGTGAGGGATAGATTAAAAAACAAGCTCCCGTTCTTTTGAAACGGGAGCTTGTTTTTTAAAGGGTAATGGTAAAATGGAAAATCTTTATGATGCCAAATTTCAGCGATATATATGAAAAAAAACAAAATCTATAAAAAAACTTTTCTTATAACAATTTTAATTAGCTTTCTATACACTTTTATGGAATGGTTCTTTTTTGTTACCAAGCCCTCATTTATGTGGATCATGACAATCTATCAGAAAACAGAAGTTCTCTTGCTGACTTTTTTGATTTTAGCTATACCAATTTCTAGTCTCCTTTTAGTGGTGTGGATAATCAGCTTTTTGTTTAAACAAAACTATTCACCTAAATTTTTTAAATGGATTGGCATACTGCTTCTCTCTTTTATTTTGAGTTCACTATCCATTATTTTGATAGATAATTTTACCTATACTGTTTTTGGCTTTGGGATTGTTTCAACAAAAAGGTTTTGGCGTTTACTGTATGCGTTTTTATTTGTGGGTCTTTATATCATCATTGTCAGGGAAGTGAAAAGCGGTATTCTTTCTTCAAGCAATTTTTCTCCTCTTTTGCCTCGCTTAGTATTATTTCTAGTATTATCTTCAAGTATTTTCTTTTTTCTTCAATTTCCGAAAGTGCAAAAAAATAATACTCAAAATAATACAGAAGTATTCTCTGAACTGCCCAATATCATTTTGCTTGGCGTGGATGGGGTTAATGCAAAGAATATGTCTGCCTATGGCTATGAACGTGACACAACCCCAAATATCGCCGAATTAGCAAAAGAAGCTCTTGTGGCAGAAAACGCCTTTTCAAATTCTGGCAATACCGGGGGATCTTTAACCTCTTTACTAACGGGGAAGTTACCGTCAACAACAGGTGTTGTATATCCGCCAGATATTTTGATTGGAGAAGATGCCTACCAGCATTTACCAGCAATACTCAAACAAAAGGGATATCATACGGTGCAAATAACCATGCCTAGCTATGGAGATGCCTATGATAGAAATATCCGCTCTGGATTTGATATTGCTAATTTTCGCTCAGAAGACACGCAAATATTTTTGCCACTAGTTCGAAAAATTGGTGCCGAAAATGGGTTTTATTTTACTAATATTATTCTTCAACGAATTAGAGAGCGCATTTTGCATATCTTCCTTATTAAGAAGATGGATAACCCTTATGAAGCAGTTACAACACCAATCCATCCGATATCAGAAGAGGAGCGTTTTGATGGAATCATAAATTCTCTAGACAAGGCTGAAACACCTGTCTTCATCCATGCACATATGTTAAGCCCACACGGGCCCGCTTTCCACCCGCGGGAGCAGGTTTTTTCGAAAGGGCAAGAGCAAAGTAGCACATGGATGATTGATTTCTATGATGACGCTATTCTAGATTTCGACAGTTATTTTGGACAACTTTTTGAATACTTATCAGAGACAGGAAAAAAAGACAATACAATTGTAATTCTATATTCCGATCATGGCATGCAATGGGATTCCTGCAATCGCGTCCCATTAATGATATGGTTTTCAAACCCAAAATATACTGGGAAAATCCAAGGAAATGTTCAATTGTTGGATATTGCTCCTACTATTCTGGAATATTTACATATAAACACACCCAACTGGATGCAGGGCCAGTCAATTTTGGCTAATGATTTATCACCTACACGGAACATAATCAGCTTAGATGTAGCATCAGATATTATCAAACCAGAAGGAGAAGCGGGGTGGTTTATACAAGAAGCTAAAGTTTCTCCTCCTTTTTATCAATTAGGTGTAACGCATCTTGTGCATTGTAATTGGTGGTATTCTTTAAATTTAAGAACCCCAAATCTAAATTATGGAGAAATAAAAGACTCTACCAATCACTGCGATGGAAAAAACATAATAACACCTGAAGAAGCCAAACTCATCCTGTTAGAAAACCTAAATGATGAGGGATACAATATATCGATTTATCCTGAAGATATTCCAATAAATTTTATTAAAGTGGATAAATAAAAAAACAAAGCAATAAGTGCGGAACGCTTATATGAGCGACCTTGTTTTTTCCTAATCTTCGTATCATTCGTACTATGTCGTAATTATCCATGTCCAAAAGCTCTCCACATCCACTCCTCACAAAAAAAGATTTAGCTTGGAAGATATTCTTCTCTCTAAGCACTTTTGAAGGTCTTTTTGCGTTTTTCTTCATCTTTTCCGCACCCTCTGAAGGAAAAAGTGCTTTGCTGTGGGAATATTCAACCGAACGTCTGGCATTGGGGATTTTTGCTTTTATTCTTTTGATTTCTTTTGTTTTTTTGACCATCGGGGCGTGGAAAAAAACAAGTGCGTACACCCGAGTTATAAATTGGGCTGAAGCGTATTTAGGTATTTATGAGAACATCTGCACAGTATTAGCTTGGCTATTTTGGGGATTTACCACGATCTTGGTGATGATGCTCCTACTCATCTCGCCCTTGGCCATTCATCTAAATGACCTGAGAAGTTATCTTCTACGCTCTCTTCCACTTCTCTTATGGGGATTCGCCATCTTCGCTCAGGCTAGTATATTGCTTTGGGATCAATACGCACGTCAAATGCAAGTTCGTATCCGAGATATTTTCAGGGCTTCTCTCCTCCCATCTCTTTTATTCTTTGGTATTTCGCACTGGCTAATTCTTGCTTTTCGGATTCAACTTTTCACGATCATAGATGGATGGTATTGGCGTTTCCGCATCCGTGAAACACCTAATCTCTGGATATTTTTGCCCATCTTTCTACTCTCTTTGTCTGTGGTTTTTATCGTTATAAAATCTTCCGAACACACAAAGAGAAATATCTTGATGCTCATGGTTTCAGGATATTTTTTGCAGTTGAGTTTTGGCTTTATTGAAGCAAGTGGTTTAGAAGCAGTGCAGAGAAAATATACAGGCTCTGGGCATAATTCCTATGCCCTATATGCTGCTGACAGACCGCCCCTTGATTATATTTTTGATCGCTACGAAGAAGTCTATGGTGTTGATCAATTTATTGGCACAAAACCCCCTGGGCTGATGCTTTTTTATGTATTCACGCAACGAGCATCTGCTCTCTTTTTCCCACAAGATAATTATGCCCTGCGCTTTAATGGGCTGATAAATTTCGCAACCTATCTTTATCCTTTTTTGGCCGTTTTGGCTGTGCCGGCTTTATATCGGTTTAGTCGACTTTTTCTAAATACAAAGCAGGCTATTCTCCCGCCCCTTTTATATATATTCTTCCCCAACTTCTTATTAATGCCCCTTTTCTTGGATCAAGCCTTATATCCCCTTTTATTGATTATCAGTCTCGATTTAGTCTTGCGTTCACTTATTCAGCCCTCTTATCTTTTATCTTTCTTAGCCGGGGTGTCTATTTATATCGCCACATACTTCACCTTCTCTCTTTTGCCCTTATACTTATTGGCCTTTGCGCTGATAGGTATATATTATCTTGGGCAAAAAGACAAGAAAATAAAAAAGTATGTTGCGTTAGGCGCAAGCTTAGTCGTTGGGATTTTATTGGCTTTTGTCCTGTTTCGCGTCTTTCTGAATTATGATCCTGCCTTGCGCTACAGTCAGGCACTTGCTCAGCATAGGAACCTAAAATCCTTTGAGTCGAGCATAAAGCAAGTTTTAGACTCTATGCTGCTAAATAATGTAGATTATATGAGTTCGATTGGCTTTCCCATATCTCTTTTAGCTATCGTTTATAGTATTCGCGCTATATTTCTTTTTATAAAAAAACGCTTTAGCCTTTTAAATACCCTAACATTGGCATTTGTCGCCACTTATTTCGCTCTTCTCATTGCAGGGCAAACACGCGGTGAAGTTGGGCGTTTATGGATTTTTTTTAATCCGATAATTACGGTTTTAGCAGTCGCAGAAACATTTAAATTTTTCAGGCAATCGATCTATAATATCCCCTTTATAATAAGCCTAGAACTTATTACAACTATTTTAATTTTCAAATACCAAAACTTTTTTGCCTAGCACCCATTCCTTTAGTCCAACGTTCTGCGTTGAAGCATTACTCATACACAAAATGCAACGCAGAGCATTGCTCATAGAAAAGAGAAAAACATGTCAAAAAGAGTTCAATATATAGACATCGCCAAGGGGATCGGTATCCTGCTCGTTGTGTTGGGACATAATGACATGAATGCCTACCATCCCTATTTGCATCGTTTTATTTACGCCTTTCACATGCCCTTATTTTTCTTTTTGTCAGGGATTTTCTTCAAGCTAGAGCGTAGCTTTAAAGAACTTTTCAAACGTCGCTTTGATGGGCTAATGAAACCCCTGATTTTTACCATCCTTCTAATCTATGGAATCTCGGTTTTCTTTGGCAAAATGAGTTTTGCCACAGCCAGTGGTCGCCTACTCAAATCCTTATATATGACGGGACCCTATCTTAACTGGGTGCAACTCTGGTTTTTGCCGCTCCTTTTCCTCGTTAATCTCTATGCTTATTTTTTCTACAAATTCACCAAGCCCATCTCAAAAAGCTGGATTCGCTGGATAATCTTACTAATCACCTTGTGGATTGGAACTCTGCCCCTTCCTTATACTTGGCCTCTCGAAATTGAACTTTTTGGCAAACCCCTAATATTGCATGGTGCGCCAGCAAACGTGGACTTGACCTTGCTCGCGGGATTTTTCTTTATTCTTGGCCGAGAGATTTACCGCCACGTCCCCGAAGAGTTTTTCACTTCGAAAATCACCTTCTTCTCTTCGATGACAATTCTCTTTAGCATGGTCACTTTTATCGACATCCCCGTGGACTTCAATATCCGCTTTTACTCATCTTTGCCATTAAATACAATTGAAGCCACTACAGGGATTATCTTCATTCTCTCCCTCTCGCGTCAAATTGAGCTTTATTCAGAAAAACTGACCAAGCTATTCAAGTATATCGGTAGCCTAACTTTGAGTATCCTTGTTTTTCATGTCCCCATCCAAGAGATGATTAATAATAAACTTAATCCTTATATTGGGCAAAACGACCTGACAGTTTTGCTCGCCTTTCTTGCAGGGGTGCTGGGCCCCATGTTCATCCACGAATTTTTCATTGCACCAAACCCCCTTGTGGGCGCATGGTTTGGGATGGGGAAAGCAAAGCCAGCAGAAGAATAAGTTTCAGTTAAACAGGCGGATAAGGATATGCTCTTCGATCTTTAGGTGGGAAAGGGAATTCTTTGAAGAGCATCAGGGCTTTCGTTCGTTCAATTAAAGCGGTAATTTCCTCGAGGGAAAGATGTTTTTCTATGTCGCTTCGATATTCAGAAGGGGATTCTAGTTTGATCAGAAACTCCTCTATAGGTGCAAACAAATTGTCTGGGATCAGCTCTCCAGCAAAATTCCAGACAACGGTGCGCAGTTTTTCATCCATATTAAAACAGACGCCATGATCAATCAGCCACATATAATTATCTTCCCCAAAAATGATATGCCCCCCCTTGCGGTCGGCATTGTTGATCAGTAAATCGAAGAGAACCACGGGGCGCAGTTTTTGAAGTTCATCATCACTGAAATTAAAATAATGAAAATTGGGATCGTGTTCGATGAAAAGCTGTACCGAGCCGGGACCAAAAGGACCATTATCTCTGAAAATCGTGGGGGGGATTAGCTGCCACCCGAGGGCTTCGCTGACTAAATATGCGGCTACTTCGCGGTGCGCCAGGGTGTTGTCTGGAAAATCCCATAAGAGACGTTCGCCCTCTACAGGCTTGTATACCGCAAAAAAAGGCTCACCTTCATCCGGATGAATTTTAACCAGAAAAGTGTAATTGGACCCGTGGACAAATTTGCCCTCGAGCTTAATTTCACCCCTTTCAAGATGATTGAGAACTTTGTCGAATTCAATGGCGCTCATAGGAAAAAAGGGCTTGCCTTAATCGTGTTTATGGCCGCCATTTTTCTTTACGCAAAAATGTCCTTCGGGCTCTTCAGGTTGACCACATTGTGTACAGATCGGTCTCCCACGTTGCGCGCTTTCCACCCCCCAACGACCCAATGCCCGAAGTTGGTCACGCGTGCAGAAAAACCGGACTACGCCCGGCTCTTCAGCAGGGCCATCTTCAACAACTTCAATATTTTCAGGAGTCAGTTCGTGGACAACCAATATGACCCAATCTTCTTCAACACTGTAGCCCAACCCAATATTAGCCAGCCTGAAGAGCGGATCGACCGGGGGAATAATCCGCATCTCGTCTTCGTTGTATTCAGGGGATGCTTCGGGTAAGTCAGGGAAGCGTTCCGCTACCTCAACCAGGAATTGTTCGACACCGGCAGCCAGAGCTTGGATCTGAAACTTCTCTGCAATTAAGGTAACAACCTGAACGCCTTTAGTTCCTTGAAGATAAAAGACTCGTTTTCCTTTAGCCCCAATAGCATCGGTGGTGATATGGTCTACCGGGGAAAGTTCAATTTCAATACGGGGCATAACTGTGGACTCCTAGAATAGTTTTAAAGTTCAAAAAGTATACCAAAGCAAGAATATTTTTTCTTTAAGCCAAAATGAGAGAAGCTGGAATTTTTGCACCTATTATTTTTTCTTTTTAGGTTTCTGCGCTGGGAAATCAAAGAAAAGACTTTGGTTTACATTGAAAACCCGCACACCCATTTCTCCGAGATAGATGGTGGATATTGACGCTGGTGAAACCGCGATACGCTGAAAAAGATCAAGCGGTGTCCCAATAAAATAGGCAACTGCCAGCCGAATAATATCGCTGTGTGCGAAGCAAGCAATCATCTCTTTAGGACCGTGCATTTTACTCAGCATTTCCATCTCTTGGGTGACACGCATCTGGGCATTAACAAAAGTTTCCCCATCAGGGAATTCCATACGGGATGGGTTGCCCTGAACAGTCTTCCACAGCTTCCGGCGACGCAGGGATTTCAAGGTCTTATCTTGCCAACTCCCAAAGTCAATTTCGAGCAATCCATCGCGGGGGAGAATATCAAGTTTTCGAGCATCCGCCAAAGGTTGGGCGGTTTCAATACAACGCTCTAGTGGGCTGGAATATATTGCCTTGATTGGCGCATTGCCCAGAACTTTAGCCAGAGTCTGAGCCTGTTTTTTGCCTTTCTCATTCAAATGAACCCCAGGCAAACGACCAGCCAGCCGCCCCTTGGCAACATATTCATTTTCTCCGTGACGGATGAGCAAAATAGTAGTCATATTTACTGTACCAGCAAAAAATTGGATATTCTTTATATATGATACCTTATATTGCATAGAGTTAGTCACTCCCAAAGTGATAATATTGCCCAGTAATTGGGTAGAATGAATTATTCTTTAGTTCGGTAGATATATTTCGAGAAACAAAATTTACAATCTTCTCCCCCTTAGAACAAAACTCTACATTCCCAATCCTATAAGGTACAACGCTTCTACAAGGTTCAGTAAGCGATCAGGCAGCTTTTAAATCTGACTCTATTTTAAAGGTCATTGAATTCGAAATATCTAATCTATCAGAAAATATACAAGGAGAAAAAATGTCAAACAAAAGTATGTACAAAGTTGGTTTAACGACTGCTATTTTATCGGCCTTTGGGTGGATCGCCTTCATTCTGGGCAGCACAGGTGGTCCCGATTATTCAACACTAAGTGGTTTGGAGTTATTCCAAGCTTGGAATGAGAATCGCTTCGGACGGCTGCTCTATGGCTGGGGCGGCGTTTTTGGCGCATTACTCTCTATTCCCTATTTCCTGTCCTTTCATTATGCTCTCAAGGAAACAGGTTCTGTGCGTTCAGTAACAACAGTAGCCGCTGTTATCGGATCTGTGCTAGCAGCTTTTGGTTTTTTTAAACCTTTGACAATGGTTTACGCTTGGGTGCCGGCTGCTTTGGAAGCCAGCCCAGATGCGTTGCCAATGATCGAGATTGCAGCAAATTACGCATCGGGGTTATTTGAAGTACCCTGGTGGATCGGTAGCTTCCTGGCTTATAGTTTGGGTGTAGGGTTGTTTGCTTATTATGCTTTTCGTACAGACACAGGACCCAAATGGTTGAATATCGTGGGGATTCTAGGTGGTATTACAGGGATCATCTGGCTCCGTTATTTTTTCCCGGTCCTATATAACTGGGAATTTATTGGGAGTATTTTGAATATTCTCATGATCTTTATTTGGTCGATTGGTTTGTCAGCATCGTTGCTTAAAACCGAATCCAATAATAAATAATTGATCTTACGCAAAAGATGCTTTTTGCAGGCTTTGAGGCTGCCCTCACCCTTCTCCCAAAGGGAGAAGGGTAGGATGAGGGAAAACGACAGTCTTTTATGTTCACTGCGTAACACCAGTAAATAAGAAAGGAAACTTGGTAGATTATCACAACCGCCCTCGCGGGGTATACTTCACTCATGCCCACTCCCGCCTCCATACTCAAAGACACTTTTGGTTACGACAGCTTTCATCCCTACCAGCGTGAAATAATCGAAAATGTACTTGCCGGGCGCGACACACTTGGCATCATGCCCACTGGCGGCGGCAAATCGCTCTGTTATCAAATCCCCTCACTAATGCTCGATGGGCTGACCCTCGTCGTCTCGCCGCTGATCGCGCTAATGAAAGATCAGGTCGAGCAGATGCGCACCAGCGGTGTTCCCGCAGTGATGCTCAATAGCTCACTTTCCCCATACGAATATCAAATAAATATGGATTCGGTGAGGGATGGTTCTGCCAAACTGCTTTATCTCGCCCCAGAAACCCTCTTCACTGGACGCATCTCCTCGCTTCTTTCTCAAATTGAACTTGCTCTGCTTACGATAGACGAAGCGCACTGCATTTCAGAATGGGGACACGATTTCCGCCCTGAATATCGCCAGTTAATGGACGTGCGTCAACGCTACCCCAACGCGACTTGCCTTGCCCTAACCGCCACCGCTACTCCTCGCGTCCGCGCTGATATAAAATCGAGTCTGAAATTTGAGCAATCAAACGAATTTATCGCCAGCTTCAACCGTGAAAACCTGTATATCGAAGTCACCCCCAAACGCGATGGGATCGGGCAAACGATCAGCTTCCTGGAGAAATTCAAAGATCAATCGGGAATTATCTACTGCTTCTCACGCCGACAGGTGGATGAGCTTGCCGCCTATCTCAAGATGAAAGGTTTCTCTGCCCTTCCCTACCATGCCGGGCTGGAGAGAGAAACGCGCAAAGCCAATCAGGAAGCATTTGTTCGGGATGACGTGCAGATCATCGTCGCGACAATTGCATTCGGGATGGGAATCAACAAGCCCAATGCCCGCTTTGTTATCCACTATGATTTACCAAAAAGTGTCGAGGGCTATTATCAGGAAATTGGACGCGCCGGGCGCGATGGTCTCCCTGCGCATTGTTTGTTGTTATATAACTATTCTGATGTATCTAAACTGCGTTATTTCATCAGTCAGAAAGAAGGCACTGAAAAACGCGTTGCCACTGAGCATTTAGATGCGATTGTCAACTATAGCGAAGATGAGATCAACTGCCGGCGCAAACCTCTCTTGGCCTATTTTGGGGAAACTTACTCAGATGATAATTGCGAGACTTGCGATAATTGCACCGCCGAAGCAAGAGAGCTAATTGATATTACTATCCCATCACAAAAATTTCTTTCCTGCGTCAAACGAACGGGAGAGCGATTCGGTGCGGGGCATGTCACGGATGTATTGCGTGGTTCGAAAAACAAAAAGGTTTTGCGTTATGGGCATGAGAATCTTTCCACGTATGGAATTGGGGGTGACCTGACTCAAAAACAATGGATGCACCTTTCTCGCCAACTAACGCAGATGGGCTATCTTCAGAAAAGCGGCGAATATAGTGTTTTGAATCTGACCCCGCAAGCGATAGATGCCCTCCACAATCGCACACAGATCATGGGGCATATCCAGGAAGATGAACGCCAGAGTCGCAAAGTTCCCGAAACACTGAATTACGATCAAGCTCTATTCGCCATCTTGCGCCAAAAGCGTAAGGAATTAGCAGATGAAGCCAGTGTGCCGCCTTATGTCATTTTTTCAGATAAAACGTTGGTTGAGATGAGTGCGTATTATCCGCAATCACTGGAAAGTGTTCTGAAAATGAGCGGCGTTGGGCAAGCAAAACTTGGTCGTTATGGGGAGATATTTTTGAAAGAGATCAAAAGCTACTGTGAAAGCAATGGGATAAAGGAAAAAGAGAAAATATCTTTTCGTGAGAGGAGTGATAAGAATCGCCGTTATATGATCGTTGGTGAGATGTATAACGCTGGGGAGAGTATCCAAAATTTGTCGGAACGGTATCAAGTCCAAACAGGTACGATCGTGAATCATCTGGTGAGATTCGCCTCAGCTGGGAATCCGCTAAAAAACGGAACCGATTTGCAGGCGCAGACATCCCTCTCCCCTGAAGAACAGGCAAAAGCGATCCAGGCCTTTGAAGAACTTGGCACGGATTTTCTGAGACCCGTTTTTGAAAAGCTGAACGAAAAAATTAGCTACGATGATTTGAAGATTATGCGCTTAATTGCATTGAGCCAATAGATGGAAAATTTGGCTGATAATACGGCCATTGAGTATTGTTTCAGAAAGATAAGGGAGAAGAAAATGGAAGAAAAAATTGGTCGAGTCAAGGTTGATGAGTACAAACTCTTTATCGAAGATACAGCACATTTTTGACCAAATTGATTGTAGAATGGGGAGCTTTTTCAGAACCTATGTTCGCCTTAAAGGTTATGATATTTTAAGGTTATAAATTTCTCCGTCCATTCTACTTAGATTAAAAGGTTGAACGGATATGAGCAGAAAAGGCTTTAACTACATATGGGTCAAAAAACGTGCCCGCCTTTTCTTTTATATACAATAGGGCATCATTTTTTGTCCATGCCTTTCGGTATGGACGGTCGTTGGTTAGCGCATCCCAAACATCTATGACGGCAAATATACGTGCTTCCAAAGGAATCTCTTTTCCTATAAGAGCATCGGGATAACCGCTCCCATCCCAACGCTCATGGTGGTAATAAGGGATAGGCAAGGCAGGATGCAAAAATCGAATATTCATAAGCATATCCGATGCGCGAGCTGGATGCTCTTCCATAATCACTCTTTCTTCTTCTGTTAGCTCACCCGGTTTATTTAATATAGAATCAGGAATATCGATCTTGCCTATATCGTGCAACATCGCCCCGCGTTTGATATGTGCTAAATCAGTTTCCTTGATTTTCATCGAGCGTACCAACTCCTCTGTTAGAGCTACAACGCGATTGGTATGATTTTGAGTGTTCTTATCTCGCATCTCGACAGCTTTAGCCCAACCTTCTAATGTGGAACTATACGCTTCGAGCAATTCTGCTTCATTCTCTTTTAGGCGAATATACCAAAGTCCAAAAATAATCCCTGTCACACCACCGTATGAAACAGGCATAATATAGCTACGCGGATCTAATATCAAACCACCCTCGTCTACAACTGTTTTTTGGATGATTGAAAAGAGACTTAGGATGAAAGCACCGCCTAAGAATGAAATAAAAATAGACAGCGAGCGATGTCCCCAAAACCCCTTTTTAATAGAGTGTTGTTTTTTCTTTTCTTTTGAGTACATCGGGATAATCCTTTAAATAACCGACTGATAGGCTGATTATACAGCTTTCTATGGTGAAAACGGAGAAAAT
Source organism: Anaerolineae bacterium (assembly GCA_018645405.1). Lineage (GTDB taxonomy): Bacteria > Chloroflexota > Anaerolineae > Anaerolineales > Villigracilaceae > Desulfolinea. Next base: position 18,265 of record JABGOQ010000031.1, read on the forward strand.
AAAAAAAGAAGCTGTATAATACTTGCTATCGGATTTTTTAGAAAAGTAAGGGAGAATAAAATGGGTAAGAAAATTGATCAAGTCAAGTTCGACGAGTACAAACTTTTTATTGACGACACTGCACGCTTTACCGATAGAAGGCAAAACGCATCCAATCTTTATGTGACGGTAAATTCATTGCTTCTAACGGCAATAGCATTCATCGTTAAGGATGCGTTATTTAAAGAAACATGGGCATTTCTTCTAACTATTCCTATTATTGTTTCTGGGATTTTTGTTTCGATTTGGTGGAAGCAATTGCTTCATCGATATAGAGAATTAGGTCGTTTGCGTTTTAGAGCTCTAAGAGAAATGGAAAAATCACCAAAATTAGACGGGATTGAAAAAATGTACCATCACGAGGATAAACTATATCCAAGAAATCCTGATGGCACAGTTCAGCAAGGCAAAGGCTTAAATTTTTCAGATTTGGAAAGCAAATTACCAACCATGTTTATCGTGCTCTATTCCATAGCTCTTACTGGTGTTCTTATCGCTTTAGCTATTATTTTATGTAAGTAAAAAAACTTTAACGCGAATGTTGCAAATGCCGCTATGCTATAACGAATTACGCGAATAAAAAACATTCGCGGTATTCGCTCATTTGCGTAAATTTGCGTTAAAAAATCCGTGTAATCTGTGACAAAACCCCAAGGAGAATCCCCCATGAAAGCAAAAATCACCCGTGATGAAAACGGCACACCCCACATTGAAGCCCAAACACTAAAAGATATGTACTGGGGGCAGGGATTTGCCCATGCCCGCGATCGCGGCGTACAAATGCTGATGATGCGCATTTTGGGGCAAGGTCGCCTTTGCGAATTGCTCAACGATAGCGATGAAAGCCTCGACATCGACAAATTCTTCCGGCAGATGAATTGGCATAATAATCTTAAGCGTGAGTTCGACAAACTCGAAGGCAAATATCAAGGTTATCTGCAATCTTACGCCGAGGGCGTGAATGCCGCATTCGCAGAAAAGACTCCTTGGGAATATAAACTACTCGGCTATAAACCATCAAAATGGACAGCCACCGACTCAATCATGATCTCGCGTATGGTCGGATATCTGACCCTCGCGCAATCTCAGGCAGAGATGGAACGTCTCTTCGTCGAGATGGTGCAAGCGGATATCTCGCAAGAAAAACTCGAAGAACTTTTCCCCGGCAATCTCGGCGAACTCGATATTGAATTACTCAAAAAAGTGCAACTTGGCGAGCGCATCGTCAACCCTTCCTCGCTTTGGGATATGGGCGCACCGCGCATGATGGCATCCAATAACTGGGTCATTGGCGGCACGCGCACCAAGTCTGGGATGCCCATCGTTGCCAACGATCCGCATCTCGAGGTCAACCGCCTGCCCAATGTCTGGAGCGAGATCGTTCTTTCCAGCGGCGACTCCTATGTGATGGGCGGCACCATGCCCGGCGCGCCCGGCGTGCTCACAGGGCGCAATCCCAAACTTGGCTGGGGCGTGACATACGCCTTCGTGGATGCGGTCGATTCGTGGATCGAAGATTGCAAAGATGGCCAATATCGTAAAGAGGGGGAATGGCATAATTTTGAAATCCGCACCGAAATTATTAAGCGCAAAAAAGCGGATGATGTGGAAGTGAAATTCTACGAGAACGAGCACGGGGTTTTGGATGGAGACCCGCATCGCCCGGGACTTTATCTTGCTACGCGTTGGACGGGGGCGGATTCGGGCGCAGTCACCTTCCGTGCCCTTTTCGACATCGCCGAGGCATCTACCACTAAAGACGGTATGGACATCATCGGACAAGTCGAAACAGGCTGGGATTTTGTGCTCGGAGACGTGGGGGGAGACATCGGTTTTCAAATGACAGGCAAAGTTCCTAAACGCCGAGCAGGTATAAGTGGGTTCGTCCCGCTCCCCGGTTGGGATGCCAAAAATGACTGGCGGGAATATATCCAAGTCGATGAGATGCCGCGCAGCTTTAATCCAAAATCCAATTTCTTTGCGACTGCAAATCACGACCTGAACGAGTATGGGAAAATCCCGCCGATCAATATGCCGATGGGCTCCTACCGCGCCGAGCGCATCAACGCGCTGCTGGCTAAGAAGGATGATTTTGCGATAGAAGATATTTTCGCGATGCACGCCGATGTCTACTCGCTGCAAGCCGAGCGTTTTATGGCAATTTTGCGCCCGATTCTTTCCACCATAAAGAGCACGGAGAACACAGAGAAAAACCTGGCAATTTTGCTGGAGTGGGATTTATGCTACGATGTTGATTCGCAGGGGGCATATTTATTTGAAGCCTTCTACAAGGAACTCTACCGCGAGGTCTTTGGCAAAAACGGCTTTGGCACAGAAGCACTTGATTTTCTTTATGACGAGAGTGGCACCTTTATTGATTTTTACCAGAATTTTGACCGTGTTCTGCTGGCGAAAAACTCAAGCTGGTTTGGTGAGATGAGCCGTGATGAAGTTTTTTCAAAAGTGGCTATGAAGTCATTAAATATCGAAGCCAAAACCTGGGGATCGCGGCAGCAATATACGATGAGCCATATGCTCTTCGGCGGAACATTACCCGCTTTCCTCGGCTTTGACCGGGGCCCCATCACGGGTGTGGGTGGACGTGCTACCATCAATCAGGGGCAGATCTATCAAAGCGCAGGACGCACCACGACCTTCTTCCCTTCGTTGAGAATGGCAATGGATTTGGTAAATGAAAAACTTTACTCAAATCTGGCAGGTGGCCCCAGCGATAATCGCTTCTCGAAATGGTATGTCTCTGATCTGGAGAATTGGTTGAATTATCGGTATAAGGTGACGAAAGTAGGAGATGGTGACGAATAGAACAACAAAAAGCTTGCAAGAAATTTCTTGCAAGCTTTTCTTTTATTGGATTTAGAGTCTGGGCAAATTCGTTGGGCTAGTTTGGCGAAGTCCCGTCTCGGGGTGGGGGTGGGTAGGTGATTTTTCGGTTAGATGGAGTTTGCGTGGAGGAGGGTCTCGGTGTTTTTCATCCAAGAAAAAAACTTAGATCTTATGTCTTGCGTCTGATGATAACTGCTCAATCGCCCTGAGACGTTGAAGAATTGGTGGGTGGGAGTAGTTGAGAAAAACATCAAGAGGATGTGGCGTCAAATTAGATAAATTA
>JABGOQ010000107.1:0-17339 GCA_018645405.1 Anaerolineae bacterium
TCAATTGTGTTTGGATTTGCCATAATTTAGCGCACCTTCTAAAACTTGACTCAAGCACTCCCGAGTTCATCTACGCCCCTAATTATACAACACAGAACAAGAGATTCCGATGATAGAATTGTCTTATGAAACCAACTCAATCAATCACAATTATTGGGGGCGGACTCGCAGGTAGTGAAGCTGCCTGGCAAGCTGCTACTCAAAACATCCATGTTAAGCTTTTTGAAATGCGCCCTAAAAAAGCAACTGGTGCCCATCAAAGTGCCGATTTAGCAGAACTGGTCTGCTCAAACTCCCTTGGCTCAAATCTCCCTGACCGCGCATCAGGATTACTCAAAAACGAACTCCGGCGCATGGGATCAATGCTCCTGAGCTGCGCTGAAAAGACCGTTATTCCCGCGGGCGGAGCTTTAGCCGTTGATCGAGAAATTTTTGCTAAAGCTGTCACAAAAAAAATAGATTCTCATCCCAATATCGAGGTTATTCGAAAGGAGATGGTTGAGATTCCCTCCGAGCCAACAATTATCGCATCAGGACCACTTACCTCAGCTAAACTCTCTAGCGCCATCGCCGCGCTTACAGGCGAAGAACATCTCTATTTCTTCGATGCTCTTGCGCCTATCGTTCACCACGACAGCATCAATATGGAAGTTGCCTTTCGCGCTTCTCGCTATGATCGCGGCAAAGAAAGTGAGGGAGACTATATCAACTGCCCTTTTACGAAAGAGGAATACGATAAATTCATCCAAGCTTTACTCGAAGCAGAACGTATCAAACTCCATTCTTTTGAACTAGAAATTGAAAAAGGCGTTAAGGCAGGTGCGCATCATTATTTTGAAGGTTGCCTGCCTGCTGAAATCATTGCCGAACGTGGTGAAAAATCCCTTGCTTTTGGGCCACTGCGCCCTGTTGGGTTGAGAGATCCGCGCACTGACAAACGCCCCTACGCTGTGCTTCAACTCCGTCAGGACAACCTTGCAGGTGACCTATATAATCTTGTTGGTTTTCAAACCAATCTCAAATTTTCAGAACAGCAGCGTGTTTTCCGGATGATACCCGGCCTTGAAAAAGTCGAATTCGAACGTTATGGGCAAATGCACAGAAATACTTTTATCGCCTCACCTCGTCTCCTGCGCCCTACGCTTCAATTCCACAATCGTGACAATCTTTTTTTTGCAGGCCAGATCACAGGTGTTGAAGGATATATTGGCAATGTTGCCACAGGCTTATTGGCAGGGCAAAATATAGCCCGCTTGCTTGCCGGGCACCCCCCTCTTCAGCTCCCAGAAACAACGATGCTAGGTGCGCTTTGTCATTATATAACAAATGCCGCGCCGAAAGATTTTCAACCAATGAAGGCAAATTTTGGCATTATGCCACCACTGGAGCAGAGCGGGAAGAAGCGAGGCAAAAGAGAAAGAGCTGCCCTGCGCGCTGAACGCGCTTTGATTGATTTAGAGGAATATTTAAGTAAAATTTAAAGTTATGTTATTGACTACACGAAAAACATTTGGTAAAAAAAACATCCCTGTAATTTCTCTGCTCGCGACCATTCTCTTTGCTTTGGGCGGATTTCTTCTCTGGATAAGTTTCTCGCCTCGCACGCGACCTGAACTTGCTCCCGTTAAATTTGACGGGGAGCGGGCCTATCAGGATGTTCTCCGCCAAACAGAAATGGGACCACGTACTCCTGAATCTGATGCTCATGTCCAAGTTCGTATATGGATGCAAGCGGAACTCGAAGAGGCTGGCTGGCAAGTCGAGGAGCAGGCATTCGATGCACTTGGGCATCGCGGCTATAATTTGATCGCTTCCAACGATATTTCTTCCCCAAAAATCATCCTTGGCGTACACTACGATAGCCGTATATATGCCGATCAGGACCCCGATATCGAAAAACGGAAGCAAGCCACTCTTGGTGCAAACGACGGTGCGTCGGGGGTTGCCATCCTGATCGAGTTGGCACGAAAGATTATGGCGGCGCCACCTCCCCATCCATCTATCTGGCTGGTTTTCTTTGACCTCGAGGATAATGGCAATATTCCTTCTTGGGATTGGATACTTGGCTCACGCGCCTTTGTTAATGGCTACACGCTTAATCCTGAGGCTGTCGTCATCCTTGACATGATTGGCGATGCCGATTTAAATATCTACCTCGAGAAAAATTCTAACCCTGAGCTTAGTGCTGAAATTTGGGCGCAAGCTGCGGCGTTGGGTTATGATGAATATTTTATTAACGAAGAAAAATTCAGCATGCTCGATGACCACACGCCCTTTCTTGAAAATGGAATCCCAGCTGTAGATATAATCGATTTCGACTACCCTTATTGGCACACGACAGAAGATACCGCAAATAAGGTTTCAGTAGAGAGTTTGCAGATCGTTGGTGATACAATGCTTGCGTGGCTATCGAGCAAGTGATGATAAATTAAGGAATCTGTAAGCTGGCTACAATGGTCAGAATCGCGATATTCGCTTAAACTATATGCATCTATGAATATTCAAAATCTTCTTGAAAAAATTCGAGTTACTTGGGTTCACCGCGTTGCGCATGATTTAGCACGCGGTGCGGGCGTCCGCGAGAACTTCGAGAAAGAACTCAATCGTTTTTTTAATCTCCTCGAGCAGGCAATTCTCACAGGCGATCCATCATGGATAGATCCGATTTTATTTGATTGGGCAAATGCCCCTACAGAAAGCGATCTTGTTGAGGGACAGCATAATCTTTCCACGCTAGTTGCCCGAGCAAATGCGCTTACTTTTGATGTTGCCAAAGAGAATCTTTCGCCGGAAGAATCACTTGAGCTACTTAGCGCAACATCAGCCATTTACTCGTATGCACTCTCCAAAGCAGCACATTATGAATCAGACACGCGTGTTTCTTATATGGCGAATGAATTAGCCTCTATTCAGGAAAAACTGGAGCAACTTGATCGCAGCAAATCAAGTTTTATTTCTGTCGCCGCTCACGAACTTAAAACCCCGCTAACCTTAATTGAAGGGTATTCTGGGATGATAAACGATCTGCTTAGAGGGGAAAATGAAGGCGCGGTACAGCTTTTGGAAGGTATCCAGAATGGCGTACACCGTTTACAAGAAATTGTGGACGATATGATTGACGTATCACTCATTGACAATAGCTTGCTTTCACTTAATTTTCAGCCACTTTGGCTCGGGCAAACTCTTGATCTTTTGAAAAATGAACTAAAAAAGGTTTGCGACTCACGAGAACTCAAACTTGATATCCGCTCCTTTGAGGGCAATGATCAATTGATTTTTGCTGATCCAGAGAGAATCTATCAAGCTTTTCGTAACGTGCTCACGAATGCAATAAAATACACGCCTGATGGCGGTGAAATTATAGTTGACGGACGAATATTGCCAGGATTTATTGAAATCACCGTTACAGATACGGGGATTGGCATCTCACTTGAAGATCAGATTGCAATCTTTGAAAAATTTAACCAACTTGGTGAAGCAGCTCTACACTCTAGCAGCAAAACCAGTTTTAAAGGCGGTGGGCCAGGTTTGGGGCTACCTATTACTCGCGGCATTATCGAAGCACATGGCGGAACAATTTGGGTAGATTCAGAAGGCTGCGATGAAAAGACTTGCCCTGGCTCCACTTTTCATATTCTATTGCCTGACCGCAGCGAAGCAACTGACCCCAAAGTGGCAAAACTTTTTGGTAGCGAATTACCTTTGGCTCACCAAGAAGAAAAACAAAAAAACACATCATAAAAACTCTCCAAATTAATGTCAAAAAAACAAACATATCCGTCCAAAGCGCCACGAGAACGTGCCTTCCTCGTCGGCGTTGAAGTTTTTGGGGAAGAAGGACTCCTCCCCCTTGAAGATTCTCTTGCAGAGCTTGCGTTATTAGCCGAAACTGCGGGCTTGGATGTGGTCGGTGAATTGTCTCAAAAGCTCAATCGCCCAAATGCAAAAACTTTTATAGGCTCGGGTAAAGTCAACGAACTAAAAGCATTGGCTGAAGAGACGCTATCTCAAGTCCTTATTTTCGACGATGAGCTTTCCCCACGCCATCAACGAGAGCTAGAAAAGTTGCTTGGAGATAATGTTCGCCTGCTTGATCGTACGTCATTAATTCTCGATATATTCGCCCAACACGCCAAAACCAGCGAGGGAATGCTCCAAGTCGAATTGGCACAATATGAATATTACCTACCTCGTTTAACTCGTGCGTGGACACATCTCGCTCGTCAAGCTGGCGGCGGCGGTGGACGCGCGGGGAGCACAGGCGGAGTTGGCCTACGCGGACCCGGCGAAACACAACTCGAAGTTGATCGACGGGTAATTGGTAAGCGGATTTCGCATATAAAAAAAGAGCTTGAAAAAGTACGCGCCCACCGGATGCGGCATCGCGACAAAAGAAAAAAATCTCGGATGCCGATCATTGCTCTTGTTGGTTACACGAATGCAGGAAAGTCAACCCTGCTCAACCAACTGGCACAGGCTGATGTATACGTCGCCGACCAACTTTTTGCAACGCTCGATCCCACAACGCGCCGCGTAGATTTACCGGGAGGGTACAAATCCCTCTTTACAGATACCGTAGGCTTCATCCAAAAGTTACCGACCACTTTGGTTGCGGCATTTCGCGCGACATTAGAGGAGATCGCTGAAGCTGATCTTCTTTTGCACGTTGTCGATATATCTCACCCCAACGCTTTAAATCATTTTGAAGCGGTTGAGGAGACCTTGATCGATATTGATGCGGAACATATCCCTGTTATCACCGCCCTAAATAAAATCGACTTACTCAACACGATAGAAACTGCTCAAGAAACACTGTCTCGTTATCCGCGTGCAATTGCTGTCTCGGCACAGGAGAAGATTGGTATCACAGAACTAAAAACGCTCTTGAAAAAAAGCTTGTACGAAACCTACTCGCCTATTTTAGTGCGCCTGCCTTATCAGCAAGGGAATCTCATCTCCATCTTCCACGAATCTGGGCAAATCGAACGGATTGAACACGAGCGTGGTGGTGTGTTGATACAAGGACGTCTACCCGGTCGCTTGGTTGCTCAATTCGATGGCTGGGAAATTCTCTCTGAAGAGGACGAAAATGAACGATAAAAACAAAAAAAAAGATAAAAAAAACATCTCTATATACCTGGACGAACTCTCTGAATACCTTGCGCCTCGTAAAGGGTTGATCCCGCTGATCGGGATGGGATTGATCATCATCAATTTACTGCTCCAATTCTTTTTTTATGGAAGTTGGGTAGCGAACACGAATCTTTTCTTGCATTTCGGCTTGCTGACCGCCATTTTCGGATTGATGCTCGCTTGGGCACTATAAATTTGAATATCAAATAAGCAGCGAAGGATAAAACAGTATTTATTTCTTCACTGCCTATTTTTTTAGGAGATCAAATGACAAAGACACCGCCTCCCCACTGGGATCTATCGAATATATATCCTAGCCTTGATTCTGCAAAATTCAAGGCGGCACTAAAAAAACTCTCAGCTCAAATTGATGAAACAGAAAGTTTCTTTAACGAGAAAATCTCTAAGAACAACGCTGAAACACCTGTATCAGAACTTGCAAAACTGACTGACGAGTTAATTGCTCGTTTTAACAAAAGCTATGATCTGGCAAAAACCATTAGCGCATATATTTACTCATTCATCACGACAGACTCTTTCGATCAACTGGCAAAGAAAACGCTCTCTCAATTTGAGCAGATCGAAGTTCGCTTGCGGATGTTGGGCACCCAAGCCCAACAGTGGGTTGGCTCTATCGCCGATTTGCTCCCTGAAATCATTAACTCATCATCCGAATCCAAAGCACACGCTTTTTTTTTGCAGGAAACCGCCGAACAGAGCCGTTATTTGATGAGCGAAAAAGAAGAATCTCTCGCGGCAGAACTCAGCCTAAGCGGAACAGGTGGTTGGGAAAAACTGCAAGGAACAGTTACTTCTCAACTTAAAATCGATTTTGAGCTAGACGGAGAAATTCAACAACTCTCAGCTCCTGCGCTGATCAACTTACACTCCCATCCCGAGGAAAACGTTCGTAAACGAGCCTACGAAGCAGAGATGGAGGCATGGGAAAGCATAAAAGAACCCTTAGCAGCCTGCATGAACGGAATCAAAGGCACAGTAAATACGCTCAACAAAAAACGGGGGCGCGAAGATGCACTCCATGCTTCACTTGATGCCGCCCGCATGGACAGAGACTCTCTAAACGCGATGCTTGAAGCGATGAAAGAGTCATTTCCCATTTTTCACCGATATTTTATCGCAAAGGCAAAACGCCTTGGTAAAGAAAAACTGCCTTGGTGGGATATTTTTGCTCCGGCAGGAGACTCAGAAAAAACATATTCGTACCAAGAAGCAAGCGAATTTATCCTTGAGCAGTTTGGCGGATTTTCACCCAAACTAAAAAACCTTGCTCAGCGCGCCTTTAGCGAAAACTGGATTGACGCCGAACAACGTGTCGGAAAACGCGGAGGCGCATTCTGCATAGGCATGCCGAATGTCAAAGAATCGCGTATCCTGTCTAATTTCGACGGGACTTTTGACCAAGTCTCCACGCTCGCACATGAATTGGGACATGCCTTCCATAATGAATGCATCTACACGGCTGGCAAGACATCTCTCCAAAGCGAAACCCCGATGACTCTCGCAGAAACCGCATCGGTCATGTGCGAAACAGTAGTAACCAACGCCGTCCTTTCCAAGACTGATAATCCTGATGAAAAGCTAGCGATCCTCGAAACATCCCTCCTTGGCTCTAGTCAAATTATCGTCGATATTTATTCTCGTTATCTTTTCGAAAAAGAAGTCTTCGAGCGACGCGCAGATACTGAGCTTTCGGCAGAAGACTTGTGCGAGATTATGGAAAAAGCCCAGAAAGCAACCTATGGCGATGCGCTGGACGAAAAACATTTACATAAATATATGTGGACGTGGAAACCGCACTACTATTCGGCTGGACTCTCTTTCTACAACTTCCCCTATGCCTTTGGCTTGCTATTTGCAACGGGACTTTACGCGATCTATCAAGAGCGGGGCGACGAGTTTATCCCAGACTATATCGACTTGCTTGCCAGCACCGGCGAAGGACGCGCGGCTGAACTTGCAGATCGATTTGGCATCAACATCCGTGAGAAAAAATTCTGGGCAGATAGCCTAAAGGTGATCGAAAAACAAGTGGATGAATATTGCGAATTACAAAAAGAAAATGTCGGCTAAAAGCCGATATTTTCTTTTTACCAAACAATAGATCGCAGAAAAGGTATTTTCCGTAAAAGGAAAATAGCGAAAAACGAAAGCAAGTAAACTACAAGAACGGTTATGGGAATAGAGTATAAAGGATTTCCCGTTTTATAAGTCAGCTCAAATCCAAAATACCCTCGTTGTAAAGATATTCGTACCATTTCATGTAGCAAATAAACGCCAAAGCTAGTTTCCCCCAGTTTTTTTAGCAAAAATGCCTTGCGCGAGTTTGCTACTGGTAGTTTCTTTTTGCCCCAATGCTGCACAACGATAAAGAAGAGAGCCGACATTACGATGATATTGATTGAAAGATAATCATAAAAATATAGAAAAAGGCGTTCTTTTTCAACTGAAAAATACCAAGTGCCTATTGCTGTCCCCGCCCCTAATATCAAATAAAACAAAGAGAAGATAATGATTTGCTTTCGAGAGTAATCATATTTTGAGAACAAATAGCCAAGCACAAAATATCCAAAATATCCTGCTATTAATCCAAATTTATCTGCAATATCGATGTTTGAAAATTTCTCAAAAAGGGATACTAGTGGGCCACTGAATATCCATACAACAACGAGATACCATAGTTCATTTTTCTTTGCTACCGAAACAAAAAGGCGTAAAATGGGAACCAGGGCGTAAATACCAAGCAACGCATAAAAAAACCAAAGATGTACAAAAGTAGGGCCTGTAAGAATTTCATAGATAATTGACTTTATTATCCCAAGAAAGGAATACCCACCACCTAGATAATACCCTTCCCATAGCAAGTAAAGCACAGACCAAGCTACAAAGGGGATCAGTATTTTTTTTATTCTCTTTTGATAAAAATCTATCACTGATTCTTGCTTACTAAGCAGAAGGTATCCGCTGACCATAAAAAAAACTGGAACACTCACTCTCGAAAAAGAATCATATATATTCCCCACCATAAAATCCCCAAAAGAGGCTTCTCTCCAGTTATTCACAAGAGGTGTAGAGACGTGTATGACAATAACCAAAAGAACGCTAAGAAAACGTAGAAGGTCTATCCAATAATAGTGTTCATCTTCCTGCGGTTTATCTTGCATCTTCGATTAGCCCTCTTTCAGCGATTTAGTCCTTATCCTAACAAACACTCAAGCCAATCTCCCGCATGTCAATATTTGAGAGATTGCAATAATTTGCACAATTTCCTAAAACTTTGGTCCAGCTTTGACTAATTCTGGAGGGCAGTCTGGGGCAAATTTTTTAAAATTATCCACGAAGCGCAAAGCCAACTGCTTATATTTTTTTTCATATTCTTCAACATCATCCCATGAACTGGCAGGGTCAAGTACCTCGTTAGGAATTGCAGGGCAAGTTTTTGGCACAAAAAAACCGAAAATGGGATCAGTGATATATTCCACGTTGTTTAACTTGCCTTCAAGGGCTGCGTTGAGTATAGCGCGCGTATAATGAATACTAATGCGCTTCCCAATTCCGTAGGGGCCACCTACCCAACCGGTATTTACCAACCAGCAAGTCGCGCCGTGATGCTCAATCTTACGCTTGAGAAGATTGGCGTAATAATAAGGATGGTGTACCATGAAGGGCGCACCAAAACATGCGCTAAAGGTGATTTCTGGCTCTTCGCGCAAGCCCAATTCCGTCCCGCCAACTTTGGATGTGTACCCCGAAATAAAATGATACATCGCCTGCTCAAGAGAAAGTTTCGAGATTGGTGGCATCACACCAGAGGCATCACAGGTCAGGAAAATCACATTTTCAGGGTGACCACCGCGCTTCTCCAAGACCGCATTATCGATATACTGTAAGGGATAGGAAATACGCGTATTGACCGTCAATGTGGGATCATCAAGATCGATCAGGCGCGTGACAGGATCGTAGACCACATTCTCCAAAATGGAGCCAAATCGCTGCGTACAAGCGTGGATCTGCGGCTCTGCGCTCGCAGAAAGCTCAATCACTTTGGCATAGCAACCCCCTTCAAAATTGAAGATGCCGCTATCACTCCAACCATGCTCGTCATCGCCGATAAGACCACGCGAAGGGTCGGCAGACAAAGTTGTTTTGCCAGTACCCGAGAGACCAAAAAAGAGCGCAACGTCCCCATCATCACCTTGATTAGCAGAGCAGTGCATCGCCATCACACCTTCAAGAGGCAAGAGGTAATTCATCACCGTAAAGATCGCTTTTTTGATTTCACCTCCATAGCCACTATTACCAATAATCGCAATTTTCTGGGAAAAATTAAGGACAATAAAGGTGTCTGAAACTGTTTGGTCAATCTGCGGGAAAGACTTGAATTCGGGAACAGCAATCACCGTAAATTCTGGCATATGCCGACGGTGTTCTTCCGTGCTTTCAGGCTGAACAAGCATATTTTGCGCAAAGAGACTATGCCACGCATATTCTGTGATCACACGCACAGGGAGACGATATTCCTCATCCGCACCTGCATAGCAATCCTGCACGAAGACATCGCGTCCTTGCAAATAGCCTTGCAAGCGGCCGAACAACTCATCAAATTTTTCTGTGCTATAGGGGCGATTATATTCACTCCACCAAACATGACCTTCGGTGCTTGCCTCACGGACGACATACTTGTCATTTGCAGCGCGAGCTGTATGCTTGCCCGTTTCGACGATGATCGGTCCCTGATGCGAGATATTGCCCTCGCCACGAAAGATAATTTCTTCGTAGAGGGCTTCGGGAGGTAAATTCCAATATGCCTTTCGCAAGTTACTCAGACCGATATTCTTAAGTCCGTAATCGCTACGCATGGCGGCAGCTTGTTTTTCTGCCGGCGTTTTTACGTTAAAGATGTTGTTCATAGCCAGTCCCTAACCAATCTGCGGTCGCCAATATAGATCTCATTCGGCGCATTGGGGTCTAAAGCCCATTTCATACGCTCAACGCCAACAGTAATGTCTTTGACACTTCCCGCATAGCTCAATCGAAGATGCCCCTCCATACCAAAGGCACTGCCCGGCACAGTGACTACCAAAGCCTTTTTAAGCAAGAATTGCGATAACTCTGCCGAGTTTTTGGCAACACTGCTTCGCACATAGGCTTTGAAATCAGGCAAAATATAGAAAGTTCCTCCAGAGGGAGGCACACGAAGATCCGTGAACGAGCGCAACTCCTGCAACATGATCGTGCGATTATTTTGGATGGTAAGCCGCAATGACTCGATGATGCTCTGCATTCCGGTTAATGCGCCTTCTGCCGCTGCCTGAATCACCGGCGAGACACACGACGTGGTTTGTACTTGGACGTTAGTCATGACCTCGATTAGACGTTTGGGAGCCACCGTCCAGCCGAGCCGAAATCCGGTCATCCCATAAAGTTTTGAGACGCCGTTGACGACAATGATGTGTGAATTTTCAATATCCTTTTTCGAGAAGCTATAAGCAGGCGTGGCAACATTTTCATCAAAGACGAGTTTATGGTAAATATCATCCATAATCACATAAATGCCTTTACGCTCACATAATTCAACGATTTGCCCTATCAACTCAGCGGGATAAACCGCGCCTGATGGATTATTCGGGCTATTGACGATAATCGCTTTGGTATAGGAACTCACCGTCAGTTCAATCTCTTCAAAGCTGGGGATGAAGCTTCCATCTTCGGGTGTAACAATAACGGGAATTGCGCCAACCATTTTCACAATCTCTGGGTAACTTACCCAGTACGGAGCAAGAACAATCACTTCGTCCTGGGCATCGCAGAGTGTGTAGATAATATTGAAGAGAGACTGCTTCGCCCCTTCAGTCACAATCACGTTTTGTGGCGACACAATCTGATTGTAATGATCCTCCATATAACGCAAAATTGCCTTCTTTAAAGAAGGCAACCCATCGGTTGGGACATATTTTACATCCCCGCTACTCAGTTTCGCACCTGAGCTAAGAATAGCTGTAATTGGCGTTTTATTTTTTGGTTCCCCAATACCCAGATTAATAACTGGTTCACCGCGCTCACGCAAAAGGCGCGCTTCTTCGTTCAACGCCAAAGTTGGCGAAGTGGCAATTCCGCGTGCTAATTGGCTAAGACTCATAGGCTTATTCTCCTTCACAAAAGAATAGATACAAGCTAAGAATTGCGATTATACAACCAATACTGCTTCGTGCATAATGTCAAATGTCATGCGTGAGCAGGCAAAATATGTCAGAAAAGCTACTTAAAACGACGACTTGAATCTAGACTGCTGACAACACTTGCGTGCTCAAATATCATGTTTATTCACATTTAAACTTATCAGGCTCTGGATCAGATGCCATATCCCAAACACGATTAACTTCCTGAATATATAGCGCAGCGATTTCTGCATTATCCACAATTAGTATATTCTCATCGTTACTTTCGGTAGCATTATCTGAGAAGTTAAGTGAGCCAGTAATGACAATGCGCTCATCGACCACAATGACTTTATGATGCAAGAAGCTACCATTTCCGTCACGGCGAACTTTCATCTTTGAGCAGTACATATCTCCTAACTCACTATATACTGTGCTGCTGCCAGTTTTTTCATAAATACCTATTACGTCTACACCATTCTCAAAGCGCTCGGTCATTGCATCTTCGAGACTATCATGCGTAAATGAAAATGCCATAAAGTGAACGCTGCTCTGCGCCTGTTCTATGATAGGGATGATGTGATTATCTATCACGTCATCTTCTGCTGCAAAGAAGGCTTGAAGTTGCGTGCCCTCAACGACAACGCTTTGCTGGTCAGCTGTTGAAGTTGAGCGGATACCAAACTCACCATTCCACATTTCATCAAATTCGCGTTCATAGATTTCTGCTAACGCTTCCGAGTGAATGACAATTACATTATTATCTTGCTTAAAGATGCCACTCTCTGTGATATTTGTTGAGCCTGTCCAGACTATTTTTCTGTCAAATATCCAGAATTTATTGTGCATGAGCGCACCGCGTTGGTCATCCCTGATTTCGATGCCTTCATCTTCGAGCATCTCAAACTGCCCTCCACCGGGATCTTCGTCCGCTTCGATGCCATGTTCATCATCCGTGACCCAGCGCACGTCCACGCCGCGCTCGTGCGCACGGATGAGCGCATCCGCTACAGGAGTAAGATCAAACTCAAAGGAGGCAATGTGAATGGATTCATCCGCTTCGTCAATTTTTTTTATGATTTCTTCTTCAATCGTACCTTCATAATGTTCTGGGTCATTATGATTAACATAATCAACAAAATAGACTTCCCACCAATCGCTTTTCGTTGCGCTCTCTACCACAGGCTCAGGAGCTACAGTCTCTTTTATCCCTTCAAACAACCCAAGCGGATCGTTGCCTGTCATCATAAAATAGCCCCCGAGAACAAGTACTCCTACTAATAAAAAAAGTGTGAGCTTTGAGTTGCCAGGTTTCTTTTTTGATTTCTTGCGCTTCTTTGCTGCCATTATCTATACTCCTGTATCTTCATTTTTTTAAGAGGGTTTTCAGTTCTGTATTCTTCTTATTTACCAAAAAGGGAAGAGAAAAATGACTTCTTTTCTTCACCCTCTTTTGATTCATCTTCAAGCCATCCTCTCAAATTCTTTATAAATCCTACTGGTCGATCTCCTGCAAAATGGCTTGGTGAAGGCAAAGAAACTTTATCGCCATAAAGACCTTGTGCGCGCTTCTCAATTTTAGCCCAAAGCTTATCGCGTTCTTCTGCTGTTGATTCTTTTTCGTGTTCAACCCAAACACGGATCGAACGCAATAAACGACGCGATGCCTTCAAACGCGGATACATCGCTTTTTCTGCACTGTCTTCGTCTAATGCGTGCGTTTCTTCCGCAGCTTGGGTTGCATGCTTGATTCCCCACCCTTGTAAAACTTCAGCCGCGGATTCGTCTAAGCCACTTATCAATGCTTCGTTTTCCAACACGCTTTCAGCAACTTTTTTAATTCGATGACTTAGAACATCCATTATTTTCTCCTTAATTCGAGAGGTCAGTACAACGGTACTATTTTACCAAGAAAAAAGAAAGATCGAGGTGGTGTTTTTAAATTTTCCAAACTTCAAAATCACAATATCAATCTTTTTATATTGACAAAGTAAAGCAATGCTTTTGTTATTTTATCTCGCTTATAAAATGCTAAGATATTTTTAAAGAAAACTTCATCATTTGGTGAATATCTCTGTGTTTTTAAAAATATCAAAACGCAGAGAGAGATTGTTGATATTTGATAAGGAGATGTACTGTGAAGGCGAAAAACCTATTTCACGCCCTCGCTCTCGTAGCCCTTTTGGTAGCTATGATCGGGAGTGCTGGTACGGCTTACGCCCAGCCCAGCCTTGAAGAAAATCCCGGCGTTATTGTTCGGGAAAGAGCTTATTTTGATACGACATACACGGGCACTGTAGACGCCGATCGCTTTGAGAGATGGTCTTTTTATTTCTCAAAGGAGCATAAATTTACAGCCACAGCAACGGCTGCTTCAGGCGATTTAGTCCCCCGCGTCCGCTTATTGGCCGCCGATGGCGTAACTGAATTGGCGAGCGGCGAAGGCTCATTCACAACAACCCAAGCAGGTGAAACGCTTTATTTTATTCAAATTGAACCCGT
Source organism: Anaerolineae bacterium (assembly GCA_018645405.1). Taxonomy (GTDB): domain Bacteria; phylum Chloroflexota; class Anaerolineae; order Anaerolineales; family Villigracilaceae; genus Desulfolinea. The sequence continues at coordinate 13,812 of JABGOQ010000107.1, forward strand.
TTCAGGCAGTGGTGAATATAAATTGAATTTAACAGATCACCCAATTCAAGGTGTAGCTGTGGCAACCTCCCCAACAAATATAAGGGTTGGTGAAACATCTATTGTCACAGCGAGCTTAAGCGGCGTTCCTGCAGAGGGATATACCAGCGTTGAATTCACCTGCACCTATCCTGTCGACTTGCTTAGCATCAGCAATATCCAGGCTACCGATTTGTTCGGTACTGACCCAGCAACAGCTGCAAATGATCCGCAAAATGGCAGTTTTATTTTTGCTATCGCAGGAAGTAACGGTCAAAAAGCGACAACTGACGGCGCGGCATTCACCTTTCATGCCACAGGAGTACAAGAAGGAAATGCGTCAATTGAATGTACTACAAAAATACCTGAAGGTGATGGACTTCAAGATTTAGAATCTGCAGGCCCAGTGACACTCCCCATAACAAGCACAAACGGTTCCGTAGAAGGAACTGTAGAAGCTCTTAAATCAATCAGCATTGAATTATACAGCGCCGATGGAAATCTCTTCACAACAGTGAGCGCAGATGCTAATGGTTACTTCAGAATCGATTCTGTGCCTGCAGGGCTCTATTCCGTCGAAGCAAAATCATCCGGTCACCTAAGTGCCCGAGGTGAAAATATAGAAATCAGAGCAGATGAAACAACAACAATGCAACTTGTCGCCTTGCTCGCTGGTGATGTTGATGGAGATAACGATATCGATCAATTCGATGCGACTACCATCGGCTCGAACTATAACAGCGCCACCCCCGAATCTGCCGATCTAAACAGCGATTCAATTATCAACGTTCTGGATTTAGAAATCCTGGCCGCTAATTACACAGCAACAGGGCCTCTACTTTGGGCTATAGCGACTCCATAACTTCGTATAAGATGTATCCGTGTTTCGTGTAGCGTGTCTTCTCTCTCCTTTCGCGCTACACGAAACAAAGGAAAACACCATGAAAAAAACTCTTCGTCTCATCTTTCTGTTAGCGCTGCTATTTTTTGCGGTCATTCCCGCTAAAGCGCAACAACCCGAAAGCATTTGGATGGTAAGCGATACCCAAACCTATAAAACAAAAGAAGTCGTTGTTGTTAAAGTCAACGCTATCTCAGCCATCCCAATTCAAGGCTTCACCTTTCAAATCCGCTACGACCCCGCCTGCCTAGAGCCAATGAACGCATCATCACCCATCCCTGGGATGAACGGTTTGCAATTGCCTCAAAGTTCGGGGTTGATGGATGCCACTTTTGCCAGCACCACCCCGCAAAAGGTCTCCGGTCTAATTGCCGAAGCATCCTTTACCACCTTAGGGGCGTGCAATACAAACTTATATCTTGAAAGCGCCGCCCTTGCCATACTCAACGACGAAGGCTTTGCCGCCCCACTTTCTAGTATCACTCTCGCGCAAAGAGAGATTGCCTTAGTGGTAGATAGCGCCCTTGGCGACACGCAAGAATATATCCCCGCAGGCACGCCGCTCCCCCTCAATATGGCAGAAACAGCCCCAGCACCGAGCGGCGATACTAACTTCCTATTTATTTTTATAGCACTAGGCGGATTTGGGATGAGTCTAATCGTTGGCGTTTTGGCATACGCCTATCTTGGAAGGCGAAACGAAAAAGCGATTCAGGAAAGAAGATAGACCGCGTCGCGCGCGTTTTTAGCTTGCTTGCCCCATTTAGCATCTTCGGCTCGTAAACATTTTTCTGTTCAAGCAAAAAAACTGCTTGGGTGCTGCACCCAAGCCCAAAACACGTCCGATACGGCTTTTCATCCGCAAAAAAAGGCATGATCATGAAATCTAAATCCAAATTATGGCTCATACTCCTGGTAATTTTAGGCTTATCGATCCCAGCAAATAGCGCAAATGCTCTCCCCCAAACAACGCTTCCCCCAATTGATATATTTCAATTACCCTGGGAGCAAGAAATAGCGTGGGTCTCTTTGGACGGTTTCGATAACGGCTTAAAACGCGGGCCTTTAAGCCCGCATCGTTATACCAATGGTGGCGCAGTGGATTTTGCTCCACGTGAAGATATGGTGCCGGGAGAAGACACCTCCGAGTTTTGGGTAACCGCCGCCGCAAACGGAACCGTGATAAAAAAATATACTTGCGGGTTACAAATTGCTCATGCAGGTGGATGGACTACAGAATATCAATTTTTGGCAAATATCCAAGTAAGCGTGGGAGAAGCAGTCCACCGCAACCAAAAACTTGGCATCATTGCCGATGGCGTAAGAGATAGTTATTGTATAGCTTCGGAGCAACCTAATATGCCGCATTTGCATTTCTCCCTACGTCCTGAGATGCGAGGGGCTACCTTTGCAGGCTGGGAAATAAGCTATAACGCTCTTTTCAACAAAACAACTTTCACAAAAAACGGGCAAAGCGCACAACAATTTGAGCCTTTATTAAATACCCCAGCACTTCAAATAATTACTGTTGGCGATATTACTTGGGATACCACATATAGAGGCAGTATAGATAAATATCGTTATGAAAAATGGCATTTCACCTTGTCTGAGACTACAGCCTTTGCTCTAAATGCAACAGGAATTACCTCGGGCTTAGAGCCTTTGATAGTTTTATTAGATTCTACAGGGAAAGAATTGGCGAGAGGAAAAGAACTATTATCCAGTGTTCAGCCTGCGGGCGAGTATTTTTTCCAAATTCAACCACAAGCAGGTCAGGGATTTTATAACTTACGCTTAACAAAATTAGAGGATGAATTCATTTCGATTATTGCTCCCGAAAACGTGAAAGTTGGTGAGAAAATCACGGTGACAATATACTTCAACTTATTGCCACCCTCTGGATATACAAGTGCAGAAATCACCTGTTCTTATGATTATAATTTGCTTGAAGCGAGCAATATGACAGCCCAAAATATCTTTGGCACTGACCCAGTTACAGCCCTTAGCGGACCCCAAGATGGTTCATTTATTTACGCGATAGCAGGCAGTCATGGGCAAAGAGCGACAGAAAAGGGCGCGGTTTTTAGTTTTGATGTGAAAGGTTTGCAAGAAGGCCGATCAACAATAAGTTGTTCGGGGAAAACATCTCAAGGTGATGGAACGCTCACCGGTATCGGCACGAGCAGTCTTGATGTTGATATTCTGGCAAATACCTCCCTAGCCCCAGAATCTACAAGGGGCTTGGCACCGGTACCACAAAACAATGATGTAGATATGCCTCAACTTAATGGTCAAGTAACTGCGAGCAAAGCAACGACAGTCAGTCTCTACGATGCAGAGAATTCATTAATTACCTCTGCAACTGTACAAGCTGATGATACTTTTACCCTCTTCGCACCAGTTGGGATTTACCTCATCATTGCCGAAGCGAATGGATTTTTAGATGCGCAAGGGAATATATCAATAAGCTCTGAATCTACTGATGCCTTGAAAGAGATTATATTGCTCGCTGGCGATATAGATGATAATAACGTAATTGACCAACTTGATGCTTTAGGCATTGCCATGAATTACAACACCACCTCCCCTGAGGCGGCAGACTTAAACGG
>JABGOQ010000107.1:17439-21234 GCA_018645405.1 Anaerolineae bacterium
TAGGCATTGCCATGAATTACAACACCACCTCCCCTGAGGCGGCAGACTTAAACGGCGATGGGATTATCAATTTTTTAGATCTGGAGATTTTGGCACAAAACTATCGCTTTAGCGGTGTGTTAGTCTGGGAGTAAAGAAGAGCGACAAAAACATCGCATCACGATCTGTAGCGCAAGATTTATCTTGCCTTTTTGAATAAATTTGACAAACGAGCCAAAACCTTAAAGGTTTTGGCTCGTAAAGTATACAGATTTTCCTTTCAAAGGATATCAAATATTTGCATTGAACGCGCAATTTTTCAAAACGATTCGCACTATGCCCTTTTTTCTTTCTTGCCTCCCGCCCAATAAACAAATCCACCTACGCCGAGCGCCAAAAGAAAAGAAACACCCGCGATAAGCATCCAAACAAAACTACTCCCTTTCTCTTCTGTTTCAAAGAAAACCTCTATTTCTTCTGGGGTAAATATATTATCAAAAACTTGCCCTTCAATTTGGTGTTGACCATTCTTGATATTCATCCCAATTCCTTCAAGGGTAGCTCTTTTACCTTCATATTCTAAAACGATAGAAAGTAAATATTTTCCGTCTGCAAAGCGTGCAGAACGTGGGACAAAAAAGGAAATTGTATCACCGGGCAAAATAGTATCAAAATTAAGTGGCGTTGTTGTAATTACTCTTTCTGCATTTCTGTCCGTAACAATGAAAAAACCTTGCGACTGAAGAAAAATATTGCCAGTATTTTTGAGATCAATGGCAAAGATCGACCCTTCGTCATCTTGTTGATACAGGGAAATATCCTCTATCGCTAGCCCAGCTACCTGTTCACCCGGGATATCAAAAACAGCAGCTACACCAACGCGCCGCACAACTTTCACTGCAAATTGTGCTTCATCTGGGTTGTCAGAATTCCCTTCCCCAGAATCTAAACTCTGCTCATCTGGCAAAGTTTCAACAACCAATCCGGCAACATACTGGCCAGCAGCTACATCAGCTGGAACGCTCACTTGAAAAGGAATAAGTCTTTCTTCAGCGGGGGCAAGCGTAACTTCAGTTGCTGAGAGAGCTATCCATGCTTGAGTCCCTCTGCTCATTCCTAGCGACTCTTCTCCAGCCTTAGAAAAATCTGTACCACCATTTTGCGGAGTTACCCCATCTGCGGCATATATTTTTAACGTTATCAGTTCGTCCCCATCATTTAAAACAAGCGCTTCATCAGTAAAAATGGTTCCTGGAGAAAGGTGATAAGAAAAATAAGAAAAGGTTTCTTCCTGCCCTTCTAAAGCCTTTGTTGGTCTAATCCCAAAAGAGATATTTGCCGATGTTTGCGCCGCGACAGGAATAATAATAGAAAGGACCATCAAAACAGCGAAGACTAAAATAAAATTTACTTTTCGAAGACTTCTGCTCATTTTCATTATTATGGTTTCTCCTTTGATCAAGGACCTGTATTGATCGTAATCGTTAATGTGCTTGTATAATTTCCTGTATACGTTTCAGCCGGAACAGTTAATCGAAACTCAGGTAATAAATCATAAATGCCATCTCCTGTTCCGCTTGAAGCGGAGATGAACTTCAATGCTGTCCCGCTCAAAGACGCATAGACGGTTTGAGCAGAGCTTGGCAAGATCGTATCCCCTGAAACAAGCGTTATATTCGCATCTGCTAGACGAAATTCAAGATTAGAAACATAAATTGAACCACCAAAGCCATTTGTAAAATCAGTTGCCGAGATTGTTGCGTTCCACCCCCCAGCTTCGCCTGTCGCATCTACCTGCCAAGCACTCGTAGATCCAAGGATTGTTTGGTCATACCCGTTCAAATTTACACTCGGAAAACTTACTACAGCGGTAGAGATGGATAAGGCAGCGGAGCGTGTAACCCATAGGCTTGCAGCAAATATAGCTACAAGAATTCCTAAATACACACTCCGCTTTTCTTTCATAAACTAATGCCTTTTAAACTTATGGGCCAGTAGCCGCCGTAACAGTGATTGTTGAGGTATAGGTTCCGCTACCTACATAGGTTTCTGCGGGGATTTCCAACTCAAAGTTCGGAGCAATCGCATAGGTTCCCATCCCGGTATCAGTTGCCGCTGAAAGGAACTTCACCGAACCAGTATCAGGAATTACGGTTAGCGTTGCCGCTGAAGAAACAGGTTTTGTATTGCCCGCAGTAACTGTGACATTTGTGTCGAGCAATTGAATTTTGAACTCAGAATCTGCCTGTGCAATATCAATGGTCTTGCCTGCGCCATCATCAAAATCAGTTGCGCCGATCGTCAAGTTCCAGCCCAGTCCGGTGCCTCTCGCATCAGCAGCACTCCAAGAATTTGCGCCAGACGCGCTTGTCGAGAGTTTATCAGTTCCGTCTAGGGTCACGCCGCCTAAGGTTACGTTTGCGGGAGTAACGCTGAGCGTTCCACCAGTAATTGTAACCGTTCCTGTCTCAGCACCAACTGCAACCACACTCAGTGCTAAGAGAGCCAATACCAACAAGATGCCTACTAATTTGGTCTTCATGATCTTACACTCCTTTTGTATAAAAAAACATGTGGCTTGGATTTTATCCAAGCCACATGTTTTTATAATTCATTCCAACAGGCGGCCTGGCAATCATGGCTGAATTTTTCAGCTGTAGACCCATAGCTTTGCGCCCTCAGTTTTCACTGAGTTTGCCCTTTTCTATCTACGTACAGTATACAAGATTTCAAGCCCCATCTTATTGCAATTGCATTGCGGCGACCTTACAAAAACCTTTCAGTAAAGGTTTACGAAAAGAACTTCTCGAAGTCCTTCGCTTCTCCCAGCGGAATTCCCTTCACGCCGCGATCAATCCGTCTGAGCAAGCCTGTTAGCACATTACGACTCCCCAGCTCCACAAAAGTTTCCACGCCTTGAGAGATCATATATTGGATGGATTCTGTCCAGCGGACGCGGGATGTAAGCTGGGCGCGTAAATCCGCTTCGATTTCCGCTATGATGGATAAGGGCTTCGCCCCAACGTTTCCGACGACGAGCAGGCTTGCTTCCCTTATCTCAACGTTTTCTACCGCCTCATCAAATTCCGCTTGAATTGCAGACATCAACGATGAGTGTGGAGCAATACTCACCGCCAAAGGCAAAGCGCGGCGTGCACCAGCTTCTGTTGCCAACGTAAGAGCACGCTTCAAGGCAGGCTTCGCGCCAGAAATAACCACCTGCCCCGGGCAATTATCATTCGCGACCTGAATAGCTTCATCGCCTTCACTGGCTTCAGCACAGATTTTCTCCAACACAGGAATGTCTAAGCCAAGGATGGCAGCCATTCCGCCGGGGGCAATTTCGCCAGCGTGCCGCATCAACTCGCCACGTCGACGTACAAGGCGCAGACCATCTTCAAAGGAGATGCTTTTCCCAACGACCAACGCGCTTAACTCGCCGAGAGAATGCCCAGCAACGGAAGCAGGTTCAAATTCGGGAGCGATTTCCGAGAAAACTCTCCACGCGGCAATTGAATGAACAAAGAGAGCTGGTTGTGTATTGGCGGTATCATTTAATCCATCTTCTTTCTCCCACATAATATTTGAGAGAGAAAAGCCCAAGATTTGATCGGCTTCTTCAAAAGTCGCACGAGCAACAGGGTATTTTGACGAAAGTTCACTTCCCATACCAAGCACTTGAGAGCCTTGGCCGGGAAAAAGAAAAGCTGTTTTTTGAGGGTTGAGATCCATATTTTCTCCTATTCTGCCCTTAAAACACCAACGAGCCGAGATGGTCACGGCTCTGTTTGGGAAATTCTGGTTTTACTATTTCTC
>JABGOQ010000203.1 GCA_018645405.1 Anaerolineae bacterium
AAACTCCCTGTAACTGGTTGCCAACAGCCTGATTGAGTTGTGCGGCAGTGAAAACTTTCGCATTATCGAGATTCGCTTCGATTCTCTCTGCCACATCCAAAATGTCGGCATTGGGCGCAACGCTGACCAGGATCGATGAGATTTCTTCCGGCGCGACGGTGAGGGTTTTCTCGGCCAATTCGCTGGAATCAGCGATCATGGTGCGCATGCCTTCCATCGGCACGTATATCGTTCGGTCAATGCCCATACCAGTCTTTTCAAGTACGCCGACAACGTTGAAGGCTGTGCCGTAGAAAATAACCGTCTCATCTTCGCGCAGGAGAATGCGATCACCGACAATGATGTCGAAGGGACCTAAGGCTTCACCGTCCAGGTGGGTTGCCAGCCAGGGTGAGATGGTGAAATCTGTCTCCGGCTCAAAGCCGACCAGAAAAAATTCACCAATACAGCAACTAGCATTACTCAAGGTTTCTATAAAGACCTGGGTAGAGGTCTGTTGCACACCGGGAAGTGCGGTGATAATTTCTTTGATATCGTCCGGCATGTAGAAAGTAGATGGCTGGCCGGTGATGAAGGCTTCCTGGGCGGGAACTTCATGTCCAATCGGAACCACGATCAAATCCGCACCGAGGCGGGCACGCCCGACTGTCAGGCTATGCTGCACACCGCGCAACACAATCGTCGCCGCGAATAATGATCCGGTTGCAACAGCTACGCAAAGCCCGATCACAACTGCCCGATAGGGCTTACGTCGCAGGTTTTGCAGGGCTAGCGTATAGAGAGTGATCTCTTTCATTCAATCGTTTCAGGTGGCGTTTTTGGAGCGCGGCTACCAAGTAAACCAGCAATCAAAACCAATCCACCGAGGATGACGAGAGCCGGTTTCGTGCCCACATTGCATGACATATCAGGGTTCATACAGGTGGGGAGGATGAACAGGGGGGTCAAAATAGTCACCAGACCAAGAAGAGCTACCTGATGATACAAGCGCTGACGCTCGCCAGGTTTCTTCAAGAAGGCGATCATCAACCCCACAACCACTATTAGCGCACCAAATATCATCTCCGCACGCGCCGTCCAATGACAACGCATGGGGACTTGTTTCCCATTCACCAGTTCCAGCAAACCTTCACAAACAGGAAGCACGATCGGTGTAATGATGATCAACAAACCAAGTACAGCAACAACTATGCCGGAGGTACTTAAGCGTTTCATTTGATTTATCCTTTCTCCATTGAGAGAAATAGTTTATTACATAGCCAGCCAGAAGAAGGTCGCAGTAATCAATGACAAAAGAATGACAACCGGCGCCAAACTGCGAGTTAATACATTCTTGTCAGTGGTATGGTTGAGACCAATTCTATAGGTGGTGTAAATAGAAACGGCCAGCCCACCCAGAAAAATAGGCGCTTGCAGGTAAGGTACGAGATGTGGCACGTACATGACCCAGCCTAAATCGGCTGTTCCGAAGAGATTCCAACCCCACCCCATCGGATCAGAGAGCAGAGGGATGGCATAGGAGATATCGATCAGGGCAAATGCCACGGTAAAGGCGATCCACCCTGTTAAGCCGAGCGGGATGATGGCATAACCATAATCGGTGAACAGACGTGCTGGTGAAGGCAGGCTGCCATCCTGAATCGTTATCAGATTCTTTGCTCTAGCACGTAAACTTTTGGGTTGCGGTTTGCGGCTGACGAAGGCTGCGAACCGGCTCCACAGGCGCGGCACAAAGGCGAAAGCTTCGCTAGCGGGTATCATCTTACCCTCTGCCAAACCTTTCCCCAGCCAAACTGCGAGGTAAAACAACCCTGGCAGGATAACCAAATTGGTTAAAATAAACAGGACGGAATAGAGTAAGAACAGGGGAACTGTGGCGATATTCGCCATATCCTTGAGAATGCCCCAAGGTCCGAGGTAGACGGCGATATAGATCAGCGCGCAGGCAAGCATGATGAAGCCGTTATAGACTTCGTCCACACCGCGTTCTTTGTTCATTACGAATAGGTCTTTCCCAAATGGGCGAATATTCATAGACAGGTTATCTTGCGTACAAGTTTTGAAACACTCGGTACACATACCACAATTGACATTGCGTTCCAAGCCTCCAGGATATTCCATCCAAGGGCAACCGTATCCGTTCTCATTACCTGAGACACAAGTTTTGTCGGTATGGTTTTTACATACTTCCGAGTCTTTCACTCGAACTTCAAGCGGTGCGACCATCGAATACATGCCGGTAAAGCCACTCACTGGGCAGATATAGCGACAGAAAATACGTCGTCCATATAAGACAGAAGTGACCATTCCTATGCCAATGAACAAAGCAAGAACGATCCCTGTTGCCAATGGGCGCGTCAGGATAATGGCACTGAAGAGTGCTACGCCCAAGAAGCCAATATTCATTGTCCAGGCATTATTTAGACTTTTAGGCCATCCTCTGCGAGCTACCTTCAGCGGTCTTTCGCGTCCTTTTTTAACAAAAGAGCGATGATCCAGCCATTCGCCAGGCAAAGGCAGGGGACACATCATGCACCATGATCGCCCGCCAAGAGGAATGAAGAAAAACTTCAGGGCTGCCCACCAAACAATCCAAACATAAATAATTGCAAAATTCGCGTTGCCAACAGGTGTCCCGAAAAATGCCGCAATCATGATCACAGCAAAGAAGAAGGTATTGGGAACAAAGAGGGCAAACTGAAACCAACGCTTTTTAAACAGGCTATCCAGCCATTTAAAACGTGTCAGCTCAAATTTCCAACCTGCACGCGGATCATTCCCTGGGTCAGTTACCCAGCGTCGCGATGCGAAAACTGAACCCAAAGCAATGAGAAAAGTAAAGCCCCAGGCAACCGGCAATTTGCTATAAGGCTCAACAACAAGTTCACCTTGCATAAAAGGATGCAAAGGCCCACAGACCACTGTACAGCGATAGCGGAACAACCCGGTTTTATCTGCGACAAATTCAACACTCGGTGCTGGGTCTTGTCGTGGCTGTGCCTCTAACTCAATACCATAAGTTTCCAAGACAAAACCATGTGTCACATCATCAGCGATCAGAGTCAATTTGACGCGATCGCCCTGATTTACACGGATTGTTCTGGGCGTGTACTCAAAAG
>JABGOQ010000134.1 GCA_018645405.1 Anaerolineae bacterium
CTAAAGTGGACGACATAAAACGGAATCAGTGGATTGTTTCACCGGAATCCGCAGTTAAGCCAGTAGCGAGCAAAAGAATAATGTCAAGTACGTTTGGACCGTTCATAATATGCGTTCTCCTTAAATATGGAAGTGGATAAAATCGGCTTGAGAAGCCGTTATTGCTATATCTATACCATTATCACAAATCTTCTTGGTTTTGTCTGTGATAAAGGTTACATATACATTAACAGCAGATGAGCGAATTGGTTGCGCAAAAAAAGCGGATTTGGGAAGATTCCCGAATCCGCTTTGGGGTGTAGATCAAATGTGATTACGGATGAAGAACCGCATCACACGTGATTTAGGCTTGCTCTCGTTATTGGTACATTAGCCCATCTTCAAATTGATGCTCGTTAAAGGGCACCCAAGCCCAAAACAAGTTCGCAACCGCTGAAAATAATGATACAAATCCCCTCAGTTTATGAGGGGATTTGTATCTGTTTATATGGGAGGATGCTTGGTGGGGGTCAGTACCCAAGCACACGTCCACGTTTGTGCAATTTGATAGATGGTAGGAGAAAGAGAATGCCAGAGAGAAAAAGAACGATGATGTCGAGCCACAGGTTGAGTTCTCCCATCCCCAAAACAGCGTGATTCATTAAATCTTGGGCGTAGGTGAGCGGGGAGATATACGAAATTGCGCGTGCGACTGGTGACATTTGGGAGAGGGGAATGAAAACGCCGCTGATGAAGAGCAGCACCCAACGAATGAGCGTGCTAGGCATTTGAACATCGCCGGGATTGTTGGTGGGGATAGACCCGAAGATTAGCCCCATTGCTGAGAAAGTGAACGCGCCCATGATAATACCGAGAATCATGAGACCTGGCTGGGCAACTGTGGCATTCAGAAACAGGATTCCGATAACTGACGCAACGGAGGCGACCACAATCGCGAAAAATGCGCCGACTGCGATTTTTCCTAGCAGTAGCGTCATGAGCGACATCGGTGCGGCGAGCAGACGATCGTAAGTGCCCATGCGTCTTTCGGTAGGAATAATGAAGGGACCTGCGGCGGCGGCAGTGAAGAAAATGGTGAGCGCGAGCAGACGCGCCATGCCTTCACCGGCTGCCATTTCACGGCGCACGGAGAAGGAAAAGAACATGAAAAATGGCATCAGGAAGCCAAACATAATCATGCCTGGGCGCAGATAATAAACTTTGATGTCTTTGAGTGTCACTGTCCAGGCTTGGGCGAGTTCATCTGAGATGCGTGAAGTCATTTTGCTCATCGTTTGCCTCCTTTGCGGCGTTTTTTATTGGGCGAGGCAGGGGCAGGTTGCATTGTGCCAACTTCTTGCCCTGTAATTTGCAAGAAAACATCTTCGAGGCTGGGGGCTAAAGTGTTGAGGCTAAGAATGCCAAGATTTTCTTCTTCGGCAAACTTCACCAAATGGGGAAGTAGCGCGGGCGGAGAATCGTTATAGAGCCGCCATTTATCGCCAACTTTTATGACTGAGCTGACTTCTGGGAGCGCGGTGAGTTTTTGCTTTAGCCCTTCTTGATTTTCTGAGAATGCGATTTCTACAGATTGCACTTGCTGGAAAGTCTGTTTGAGTTTTTCGGGGGTATCAATCACGGCAATTTTTCCCTGATTGATAATCGCAACGCGGTCGCAGAGTTGGTTTGCTTCTTCGATTTGATGCGTGGTGATGAAAACCGTTGTTCCTTCTGTGCTGAGTTGGCGAATGATTTTTTGGATGGTGCGTGCGCTCTGAGCATCTAATCCAGGTGTTGGCTCGTCGAGGAAAAGTAATGCAGGTTTGTGGATGATCGCCATCGCAATACTCAATCTGCGTCTCATGCCTTTCGAGAAGTTTTCGGCTTTGACATCCTTTTTCTCCCATAGCCCGAAGATTTTGAGCAATTCTTCAGCGCGGGCGTTGCGATCTTCTTTGGACATCCGATAAAGGCGACCGGTGAACATCAAATTATCCCAAGCAGTTAGCTCGGTGTAGACATTCGATTCTTCTGGGACTAATCCGATCTGACCCTTGGCTGGGTATGCGTCGTGAGCATAATCGTGTCCCAAAACGCGAATTTGCCCCTCGCTGGGAGTCAGGAGGGATGTCAGCATCCGCTGCGTGGTTGATTTCCCTGCGCCATTGGGTCCGAGAAACCCGAAGATTTCTCCTTTCTCTACGGTGAAGTTGATTTTATCCACCGCGAGAAATTTGCCGTAGTATTTTGTTAGGTTTTTGACTTCGATTGCATTGGTCATAATTTATCCATTTCTAGTTATTAGCGTAGGTGGTATAAGTTGCTCGTAGGGGATTTGTAATCCCCGTTTTCTCAATAAAAGCCCGCTGGATTGCAAATCCAGCGGGAGCATCATTTAATATTAATGTACTATCTCTCATTCTGCGTGAGAAATAGCCGTTTCTGCCTTCGCCATTCCTGTTTTTGTTTTTTTCCATAAATCAATTAGAACTGGGATAAATGAGGCAGTCCACAATATATAAGCACCGCCATGTAGCAAACCGCGTGAAGACTCGATGAAAATACTCAGCCATAAGAAAATTGCCCCTAAATTCACCAGCCAGAAACTAAGCCAAGTGCCGCCTAATTCAGCTTGCTCTTCACCAACAAAAAAACGATGGAAAAAGTAAGGCACGGTCGCATATCCAAATTGCAGCAGCCAGCCATAAATCAATGCTTGTGGTGTTGTTGCTTCCAGTAATTTGGCAGGGAGAATACTTTCAATGCCAAAGATGACAAATGGAGCCATGGATAAGGGAGCGAATAGCCAAAAATAGGAAACAAGCATTTGAGCCATCCCAGCTGTCCAGGCGGGTTTATCGCCACGCAATGGCTTGATCGCGATGACAAGCAACCAGATATTGGCAGATGTGTGCAAAAGAGCGCCGATCGCGGCCAGGGTCATGCTGGCAAGCCACGGGCTGAGTACGAGACCCATCGCGCCTACAGTCATCATCCAGAAAATGGGAGTGATGGCTTTGAGATTAGACAAGGGACGCTTTGCCCATTTCGGGTATAAATCCACGAAAAACCCGATAAAAACCAGCGACATAAAACCCCAATTATTGGCATGAATATGTACTTCCCC
>JABGOQ010000013.1 GCA_018645405.1 Anaerolineae bacterium
CAGTGAAAACCTTCGCATTATCGAGATTCGCTTCGATTCTCTCTGCCACATCCAACACATCAGCATTGGGCGCAACACTGACCAGGATGGAGGAAATTTCATCCGGCGTGACAGTCAGAGCTTCCTCAGCTAACTCACCGGAGCTTGCGATCATGCTACGCATACCCTCCATGGGGATATAGATCGTTTGATCAATACCCATGCCGGTTTTTTCAAGTACACCCACAACACTGAAGGCTGTGCCGTAAAAAATCACCGTCTCGCCTTCACGCAAGAGAATTCGATCACCGACGATGATGTCGAAATCGCCTAAAGTTTCACCGTCCAGGTGAGTTGCCAGCCAGGGCGAGATGGTGAAATCTGTCTCTGGTTCAAACCCGACTAAAAAAAATTCACCTATACAACAACTGGCATTACTCAGGGTTTCAACGAAGACCTGGGCAGAGGTCTGTTTCACACCTGGAAGTGCAGCGATATTCCCATTGAGGTCACCTAGCATATAAAAGGTGGAGGGCTGACCAGTGATAAAAGCCTCCTGGGCAGGAAGCTCATATCCATCGGGGACAATTATCAGATCCGCACCGAGGCGGGCACGTCCAACCGTCAAGCTATGCTGCACGCCGCGCAACACAATCGTCACTGCGAATAATGATCCCGTGGCAACAGCTACACAAAGCCCAATCACAACTGCCCGATAAGGTTTACGTTGCAAGTTTTGCAAAGCCAGCGTATAGAGAGTGATTTCTTTCATGCAATCGTTTCAGGTGGCGTTTTTGGAGCACGGCTGCCAAGCAAGCCAACAATCAAAACCAATCCACCGAGGATGACGAGAGCTGGTTTCGTGCCCACATTACAAGCCATATCAGGATTCATGCAAGTTGGAATGATGAACAGGGGGGTCAAAATGGTCACCAGGCCAAGAAGAGCTACCTGATGATGCAAGCGCTGACGCTCGCCAGGTTTCTTCAAAAATGCAATCATCAACCCTACGATCACTATTAGCACACCAAATATCATCTCCGCACGCGCCGTCCAATGACAACGCATGGGGATTTGTTTACCATTCACCAGTTCCAGCAAGCCTTCACAAACTGGAAGCACAATCGGTGTAATGATGATCAACAAACCAAGCACAGCAACAACTATCCCAGAGGTACTTAAGCGTTTCATCTGAGCGTATCCTTTCTCTTTCGAGATGAAGAGTTTCTTACATAGCGAGCCAGAAAAAGGTCGCAGTAATCAGTGAAAGAAGAATGACAACCGGCGCCAAACTGCGAGTTAATACATTCTTGTCGGAGGTATGGTTGAGACCAATTCTATAGGTGGTGTAAATAGAAACGGCCAGCCCACCCAGGAAAATAGGCCCTTGCAGGTAAGGTACGAGATGTGGCACGTACATGACCCAGCCTAAGTCGGCTGTTCCGAAGAGATTCCAGCCCCATCCCATCGGGTCAGAGAGTAAGGGGATGGCATAGGAGATATCGATCAGCGCAAATGCCACGGTGAAACCGATCCATCCTGTTAAGCCGAGCGGGATGATGGCATAACCATAATCAGTGAACAAGCGTGCCGGTGAAGGCAGACTACCATCCTGGATGGTTATGAGTTTTTTTGATGCAGCGCGTGGGCTTTTGGGTTGCGGTTTGCGGCTGACGAAGGCTACAAAACGATTCCACAGGCGCGGCACGAAGGCGAATGCTTCGCTGGCCGGGGTCATCTTTCCTTCTGCCAGACCTTTTCCCAGCCAAACTGCGAGGTAAAACAATCCAGGCAAGATAACCAGATTAATCAAAATGAACAGGACGGAATAGAGCAAGAACAAGGGAACCGTAGCGATATTCGCCATATCCTTGAGGACGCCCCAAGGTCCGAGATAGACAGCGATGTAGATCAACGCACAGGCGAGCATGATGAAACCATTATAGACTTCGTCCACGCCGCGATCTTTGTTCATCACAAAGAGATCTGTCCCAAACGGGCGAATATTCATAGACAGGTTATCTTGCGTACAAGTTTTGAAACATTCGGTACACATACCACAATTGACATTGCGTTCCAAGCCTCCAGGATATTCCATCCAAGGGCAACCGTATCCGTTCTCATTACCTGAGACACAAGTTTTGTCGGTATGGTTTTTACATACTTCCGAGTCTTTCACTCGAACTTCAAGCGGTGCGACCATCGAATACATGCCGGTAAAGCCACTCACTGGGCAGATATAGCGACAGAAAATACGTCGTCCATATAAGACAGAAGTGACCATTCCTATGCCAATGAACAAAGCAAGAACGATCCCTGTTGCCAATGGGCGCGTCAGGATAATGGCACTGAAGAGTGCTACGCCCAAGAAGCCAATATTCATTGTCCAGGCATTATTTAGACTTTTAGGCCATCCTCTGCGAGCTACCTTCAGCGGTCTTTCGCGTCCTTTTTTAACAAAAGAGCGATGATCCAGCCATTCGCCAGGCAAAGGCAGGGGACACATCATGCACCATGATCGCCCGCCAAGAGGAATGAAGAAAAACTTCAGGGCTGCCCACCAAACAATCCAAACATAAATAATTGCAAAATTCGCGTTGCCAACAGGTGTCCCGAAAAATGCCGCAATCATGATCACAGCAAAGAAGAAGGTATTGGGAACAAAAAGGGCAAATTGGAACCAGCGCTTCTTGAACAGGCTATCCAGCCATTTGAAGCGCGTCAGCTCAAATTTCCAAGCTGCACGCGGGTCATTCCCCGGATCAGTGACCCAGCGTCGCGACGCAAAAATTGAACCCAATGCAATAAGAATAGTAAACCCCCAGGCAATCGGCAATTTGCTATAAGGCTCGACAACAAATTCACCTTGCATAAAGGGGTGCAAAGGTCCACACACAGTTGTACAACGGTAGCGGAACAGACCGGTTTTATCCGCCACAAACTCAATGCTTGGCGCCGGGTCTTGTCGCGGATGCGCTTCCAGTTCAAGTCCATAGGTTTCCAAGACCAAACCATGTGTCACATCATCAGCGATCAGAGTTAATTTGACGCGATCGCCCTGATTTACACGGATTGTTCTGGGCGTGTACTCAAAAG
>JABGOQ010000041.1 GCA_018645405.1 Anaerolineae bacterium
CATCGCATCTGGATTGTTCCCGATGATTTCAAACTCGTTATCCGGTTCTGCTCCGCTTCCAGTATCATTTGCTTATCTTCCTGGAAACCTCCTTCAAGGTTTGGTTGCGGGTTGGGCATTCCGAAAGTTTAATGCACACCCAAGCCTGCCTACTGGCAAGGATTGGGGTGTATTCATCCTTTGGGGTGCGATCGTCCCTAATGCGATTGGTGCAGCCTGGGGTTCCACGATGTTGGTTTCCTTTGGTTTAATTACCCAAGCAGCTCAGCTTGTTACATTCTTTGGGTGGTTTGTTGGCAACACCATCCCGACCATCATTCTCGGCGGTCTGATTTTGAAGTACGTATCCCCATTGGTTATTCGCAGCAAAGCATT
Organism: Anaerolineae bacterium; assembly: GCA_018645405.1. Lineage (GTDB taxonomy): Bacteria > Chloroflexota > Anaerolineae > Anaerolineales > Villigracilaceae > Desulfolinea. The sequence continues at coordinate 376 of JABGOQ010000041.1, forward strand.
CTGCAAAGGTTACTGGGCCTAGGCTCACAATTCAATATCTGGATGGATCAATATCCATCCAGATATTCCCAATCTTATGACTACTGAAGCTACCGTACATCCAACAACTGGCCGAGTTGCAAAATCAAGAAAAACATTGCTTGGCTATGTGCCTATGATTTCGCCGTTCTATGCTTATCATCCAGCCACTCGGCTTATATTGTTCCTTTTTTTAGGGGTGATCCCACTTTTTATTTTCATTCCTGAAGTCAATATGCTTCTTTTGCTGGTAAACCTAGCCTTGTTACGCTGGGGAAGAATTGATATTAAACGGTTAAAAATGTATATGCCGGTTATCTTTACCGTTGCAATCTTTATGTTTACAGTGGTGATTTTGGCTCCAGGGAATGACCCTCGTTATACACCATTGGACCTCTTTGGAAAAACAATTTACTATCAACCCGTATTTTTTACCTTTGGTGCTTACTGGCGCTTAATTGCGATGTTGTTTGGAACGATCCTGTATTTCTCTACAAACCGTGAGCGGGATTTGCTGGTTGGTCTACGAGCACTTCGATTACCTTTTGTGGCTTCTTATGTTGTAGGGCTTTCTATTAGATCATCGGGTATGTTCATGGAAGATTTCAGAACAATTCGTGAGGCAGAGCAGGCCCGTGGGTTGGATACCAAAGCAATGAGATTTAGCGATCAGGTAAAGCTCTATATGATGTATCTGATTCCTCTTTTTTCTATTGCGCTAAGACGTGCTGACGAAATAAGCAATGCCTTATTTGCTCGTGGTTACACTCTTACAGGTCGCACAAGTACGGGAGAACCGCGCCAGGATTATATCCGCTCGATTTATTCTTATTCAAAGCGTGACTATGTAGCAATCGCCATTATGGTAGGTATCTTTGTTGTAACAGCTCTAGCTCAGATACTCTTTGGCGTGTTTGCAATCGAAAACTCGCCCTTGAACATTTATCTTCGCCAAGCATTGGGAATCCCTTTTTAAGTCGTTGAGGTATCTATGGAAGCAGCAGTTGTTTTTAAGGATCTAGAATGGCGTTATGAACACAGAAAGAGTTTTGCGCTAAATGGCATAAACCTTGAGATCAAAAAAAATGATTTCATTGGTGTTGTTGGGGCAAATGAACACGGAAAAACTACGCTTGTATCGGCGATTAGTGGGTTAGTACCTCATAGCTATAATGGTATCTATAAAGGGTCTGTGGATGTTTTTGGCGAAAGGGTTTTTGACTCTGATGCATTGCAGTTAGCTACGAATGTGGGTATTGTCTTTTCTGACCCTGAAGCTCAGTTTACTGCTATGACAGTTGAAGAGGAGTTAGCCTTTGGTTTGGAGAATATGGGCTTTGACCTTTCTAAAATAAAAGAGCGCATTGACTGGGCAGCAGAAATTACTTTGATCCAGGATTTGCTTGATAAAAGTCCTTATGATATTTCGGGTGGGCAAAAACAGCGCGTGGCAATTGCTTGTGTGTTGGCTATGAATCCCCCCATCATCATTATGGATGAACCTACATCCATGATTGATCCTTTGGGAAAAAATCTCATATTTGATATTCTTCGGAGATTAAAAGAAGCAGGTGAGCATACCCTTATTGTTGTGGAGCATAATGTAGAGCAATTAGCACCTCTCGCCGATAAAATGCTCTTGATGTATGAGGGTTTGGTTGATAGGTATTTACCCACTAGAGAGTTTTTCTCCGACCCTGATTACTTGCAAAATCGTGGTGTATTGGCACCTGAAAGTACTGAATTTTCTCAATGGCTAATTTCTGAAGGGGCTTTACCTGCCATAACAGACTTGCCACTTGATTTAGCTGGTGGTATCGAAGCAACACGCCAAGCACTTAAAAAACGGTAACTGTGATGAAGAATCTGATAACTGTTCAAGAGTTAGACTTTGTATATCCGGATGGCACTCCAGCACTATTTGACATAAATTTGGAGGTTGGGGAGAAAGAGTTTATTGCCCTGATTGGTCAAAATGGATCAGGAAAAACAACTTTCTCTAAATGTCTAAATGGTTTATTTAAGCCCACCAAGGGAAATGTTTTTGTTGATGACCTCGATACAAGAGATAAAGGTATCATCAAGCAATTGGTTACAAAAGTTGGTTATGTTTTTCAAAATCCTGATCACCAATTATTTAACCGAAATGTTTGGTCTGAAATCGCTTATGGGCCTAAAAATATAGGTCTTTCAAAAGATGATGTAAAAGAGCGTGTAATTGAAGCAGCACAAGTAGCTGGAGTGCATGAGGGTATATTTGACACACACCCTTACTTCCTCGATAAAGGTTTACGGCAACGTGTAGCAATTGCATCTATCCTGGCAATGCGCCCTAAAACGATTATTGTTGACGAACCTACAACAGGTCAGGATGTGCGCCAATCAATTGAAGTTATGAACTTTTTGCAACATTTGCGAGAAGAAGGGCATACAATTATTATCATTACCCATGAGATGCGCATCGTCGCTGATTATGCAGAACGTACTGTTGTTTTGGGTCAAGGTCGTAAGCTACTAGATGGCCCAACACGGGAAATCTTTGCCCAACCTGATATTTTGGAACAGACTTTTGTAGAGCCCCCACAAATCACACAGCTTGGGCAAGCTCTAGTTAAAAAAGGCCTGCCGAATGATGTGCTAACTGTAGAAGAGATGAAGGCGGCATTCAAAAAATAGGCAAACTCCGAAAGCCAATCTCGCCGCTAAAAAATAGCGGCGAGATTGCTTTAAACTCAAATTTTTAGGGGATGAAAAGTCCCGTGTCACACGTGGACCGTAACTTGCATACCCTTATTCAACATTTTCTTGGCGTATACATTCTTCTACCAATGTCGAGAATTTGTTTGGGCGCGGCACTCAAGCTCATGTCACGCGCGACGCGGTTTTATATCCACAATATCCCCTCTTTTTTTATTTAGGACTTTAATCATATCCTCTGTGAACAATTCTCCCAATTGATTCATTTTTTGAGGTGCAGGAGAACTGAATAAACCAATATGACTGGTTTGTAACCCACTGGCATGAAGTGTTTTTAAAACCTGGCATCCTGCTTCTACCGGATCAATTACGGGCATATCAACTCTGGTTTGAAGCGCATTGACGAAAGTTGTCAGTCCGGCACAGCCCAATAAGAGAACTTCTGCTCCACGCTGCCTTAGTTTGAGGCTTGTTTCCTCTAGCTTGTCCAGCGTTTTTTCCTGTTCTTTTTCAAAATCCAGCACGCGCATATCCAGAGGTTCGGTACCTGCGTAACGTGCCTCCAAACCATAAGTTCGTACCATACTATCCATCAGTTCAACAGCTCGGTGCATTCCAGCCAGAATTCCAAATTTTGCGCCAAGTAAGATGGCAAGAGACATGGATGCTTCTGCAATGCCAATAACAGGAACTTCGCAATATTCTTTTAAAAGATATAACCCTGGATCACCAAAACAAGCTAGAACAATGCCATCCACCTCTGTTTGGTAAGTTTCAACCAATGGCAAAACACATACACTTGCCAAGTGGTAATCTGTCCATGACTCTAGCGATTCAGGTCCGGCTGGTGCTGAAAGAACTTTGCACGTCCAGGGAGCTTGAAAAACACGCATTGCGGTTTCTCTAATCTCAGTGGTCATTCCATGAGATGTGTTTGGATTTAGAACCAGCGCTTTAGGCATCTTTACTCCTTTTTTGTTACCAGACCGTCATCAATATCCTCTTGCCTAGCTTGCGCAGAGCGCTTTGATGGTGGGCCAAAGCCGCCACCAGAAGGACATAAATCTCTGATGATTGTTCCTTCTTTTACATACATATTATCAATTTTTGAAGAGAGAAGTTTGCCTTCCGTATCTCCTTTTTCAAAGATCATCACTCCACCTGTCGCACCATCTTTCCCCTCTTTCAGCCCCCATGGCGCATGGCGGAATCCATCCCCCTCAACAGAGATGAACCCATCAACGAGAATTCTCGTATCACGTAAGGGACCGAAACCACCACGCCACTGTCCATCTCCGGCAGCATCCTCACGCAATTCATATCGTTCCACCCTAAGAGGATAGTGAACTTCAATATCCTCGATGGGATTGTTTTTTGTATTGGCATACAAGACATCAACCGCATCAAGCCCATCCAAACCTTGCATTCCACCATATGCGCCTTCTGTTACATCCATATAGATCCATGATTCCCCATCTTGGATACTTGAAAAAGTGACCGCTTTTGTTGTTGAGCAACCAGCACAGACATGCTTTGGTAAGACATCTTGCATGGCGCGGACTATTAAATTTGCCACCATTTGCCCTCCACAAAAACGACCAATCGTTGGTGCGGGGAATTTCGGATTGACAATTGTTCCTTCGGGAGCAAATATTGAGATCGGGCGGAACATGCCTGCGTTGTGTGGTAAATTTGGGTGTTCTGTTTCAGGGAGTAACAACATGCGGAGCGTAAGAAGTACTGCCATATCCGTCGTGCCGTAGAAGGGCATATTGATAGGCGCATTATCAAGCTGGGGGGCACTTCCGGTCAGATCTACATCAATCTTGTCATCTTTGATTTTGAGCGTTACTTTGATGGGAATATCTATTTCCCCAGTATCTTCATACCCATCAAGATAGCCTGTAGATGTGTATCTTCCATCTGGCAATGCCCGTATTGCTTCCCGCATCCTCAGTTCTGCAATACGAACCAACCGCTGCGTAGATTCTTTTAGTTTCTGTATGCCATAGCGTTCCACCAATCGTTCAAATCCTAATTGTCCCCAACGGCAGGCGGCAACCTGCGCGCGTAAATCTCCAATAACGAGCTCAGGCATACGGACGTTGCTTTCAATCAGTCTCCAGGCAGCCTTATTAGTCTTTCCTTTCCGTTCAACAGGGTATGCCAATAAACGAATGCCCTCACTGAAAGTATCATGCGCTTTGATGATGCAAGTGCCAGGTACTGCCGCACCAATATCAACATGATGTGCTGCGGTGCCTACATAACCGAACAATTCTCCATTTGCATACAGTGGTGCAATAGCTCCAATATCGGGACTGTGACTGGCTCCACGATAGGGATCATTATGCAAATAAACAGCATCGGGGTCCAATTCTTCTCCATCCAGTTCCAAAGTTTGAATAGTGCCTCTGCAATAGCCAGCTAAAGGACCCATTTGCAAAGGGGTAGTTTCAGCTTCAGCTAGTAGTTCGAAGTTTGAAGAAACGATCGCTGCTCCATAATCATCAGATTCGCGAATAAGAGATGAATATGCAGCACGTTTTAGGCGATGACCGACTTCTCGTGCAAGAGTTGTCAACGCACCATAGATTACCTGATCTTCCAAGGTTAATTCAGGTTGATTTTTAGCCATCATGACTGCCCATCCTTTTTGATTCTTAAGTAACCCGTATCAGTAACTTGGGCTTTCCAGCCAGTTGGGATATAGGTAGTAGCATCTTGTTCTGTGATGATCGCTGGACCCTCTATGTGCGATCCGGATAGAAGAAAATTTCTGGCAATATATTTGGCCTGACTTTCCAATGGCTCGGGCACTGGTTCATTGGAGGGTAACTCCCATACCGGAACAAGATTGTCAGTCTCCCCTTCTTTCGTATTTGCTGAAGGGAAAGCCCAGCCATCAGCTGCGATTTCCCAGAATGCGCGTAGTTCTACCCACTCCACTTCTGCTTCGGGTATCGAGAAACCGTACTCATGCTGATGAGCTTCATGGAACTTCTTTTCAAGCGTATCAATGTCGGTTGGTTCATTTATCAGGATTTCAACTTCGAAACCTTGCCCTAAATATCTGAGTGCAGCTATTCGTAAGAAATTTGCACCTTCAGGGAGAGACTCGGAAATTTTGTTTTCCGCTTCAACAAAATAAGCCCTTGCTTCTTCTTCGTTGATTTTACCCAGCCGTCGTAAAACTGTAACCGTTGCCTCCCTCCTGTCAGGAGCGACCAACAGCCCCCAAGCTGCCAGTAGACCTGGGCGGTGAGGGACAATGACTTCAGCCAGCCCAAGAGTCTCTGCAACACCACAGGCTAATAAAGACCCCGCACCACCAGCAGAAACCAGCGCAAGTTCTGCTGGATCTAACCCGCGAGACACGGTTCGTTCGCGAATTCCGAATGCAATATTTGCTTCAGCTAATGCTAAAACCTGTAATGCTGAACGGACTATTTCCTTTTGGTCATCTACACCAAAAGTTTCTTTAATTGCCTTTTGAGCCAGATTGGTTTGTATAGGCATGGTGCCTCCCAGCAAAATATCTTTGGGAAGCCTTCCCACTACTGCAGCAGCATCTGTCACTGTGGCTTGGGTACCCCCACGATTATAGCAAGCTGGACCCGGATTTGCCCCTGCGGATTGCGGACCAACGTGTATGGCACCGAATTCATCACGGTAGACCAATGACCCGCCACCTGCTCCAATTGTATACAAATCCAGCATAGGAATTTGAAGCACATATCCCCCAATCTTTCGTTCTTCCCAAGGAGCTTCACCTAGCCGACCGTCACGGACAACAACAATATCAGAACTGGTGCCACCAACATCTAATCCCACACAATTTTTTAAGCCGAGATCGTGAGCAACGCGCATGATGGCATTTCCGGCAGCAGCGGGTCCGGATAACCCCAGACGTATTGGTGTTCGGCGTAGATCTCCATAGGTGGCTTCGGATTGCATGTCTATTTCTTCCAAACCTCCGTTGCTTGTCATCAAAGTCAGTTTCAGACCGGGCCATCGAGAATTCAGTTCTCGAGCTAAGTTTGAGAGATATTGTGCAGCTTTAGGAGCAACACGGGCATTCCAAGCTGTAGTCAGGAAGCGTTCATATTCACGAAAACGCGGAGAAATTTCACCGGAGGTACAGACAAATGCGCCTGGGATTTCTTCTTTTACCCATTCTTCTACTATTTTCTCATGTTCAGGATATTGGTATGAATGTAAAAAACCAATTGCAATTGCTTCCACCTTCATATCCCTTAACTTGCGTGCAGCCTGACGAACCATTGCTTCATCCAATGGTATGATAACTTTACCTTTCGCATCAACGCGCTCAGGAACTGTTAATCGCCATTTTCTTGGCACAGGAGGATGATGCTGGTGAGGGATTTCTTGTTTAATTGCATAGGTTAGAGGGCGTTCATGCCGACCAATATGGAGAATATCACGCATGCCCTCACCAGTGATAAAGCCTGTATCGGTCCCTTTTCTTTCCAATAGCATGTTAGTAACCAAGGTGGTACCATGCAGAAAGCGTTGGGGAGTTTCTTGCAGATTCAGTGCCTCCACAGCTGCTAATACTGCTTCCCCTGGATTTATAGAATTGGAAGGAACTTTTGCTGTGGTGATACCATTCGCTGAGACAGCGATTGCATCTGTAAATGTTCCCCCTATATCAATACCGATTCTTAGAGATATTTTCATTTGAATATCCTTATTCTACAGAAAAAAGTCGACGCCTTTTATTATAAGTAAATATTTTTAATTGGTCGAGTCATATTTATATCAATGCTCTATAAAAGCATTGGATATCCTTGAAATATAGCAATAGGACAGGCGAAAAATCACTTTCTAAAAGCAAAACGCGTCATGAAAGTCTGCCTTTTTTTCACTCTGCTCACCTACTAGTCACAGACGAGTAATATTGAGAAAGACAATTAAGCAATACGAGAGACAAACACATGGCTATTTCTAAAAACCAAAGCGCCAATGAAGAATCCGTAACCGTCGTCGTTTCTCGGAGGGTCAAATTAGGGCGAGAGCAAGAGTTTGAAAGATGGGCTTCGGGAATTTCTCAAGAAGCGCATAAATTTAATGGGTATCTTGGAACAAAAATTATTCATCCTCCAAACCATATTAATTCAGATTATGTGGTGATTATCAGATTTGATCATTATAAAAATCTGAAAAAATGGGAAGATTCTTTAATTAGAGCAAAGTGGATTGAAAAGGCAATTGATTTTACTGAAGGAGATGTTCAAATACAAAAGCTAACAGGCTTGGAGTATTGGTTCACGCTACCAAAGGCACCATTACGAACTCCACCGCCTCGTTATAAAATGGCCATAGTTACCTTTCTGGCACTTTTCCCAACAATTAATCTTGTGAATTTTATACTAAATCCTTTCCTTGAAGTCTTGCACGTGCAAGGCGTATTTCGGATGGCTCTAACGGTAATGGTCACTGTTACTCTAATGACTTATTTGATTATGTCTTTGATGACGCGCTTATTTGCCTCTTGGCTATACAAAATGCGTCAGTAGCCTATCTATATCTCTCCTAAGCATTTCAAAGAGCCCCCCTTTTGAGAATTTTTTACTTGAAAACCACCAACTTATTCAACACAAAATTCCAGATAAAGGATGCTCCAGTCGCCGCGCTGAGAGCGATAATTTCTGGCAATTGCATCACTTCTAGCACGAAAGCCATTGTGCCGGCGTTGATTGCTAGGGCGAAGATGTGGGTGAGGGTGAATAATCCCGCCGCGCGCCAGACATTGCCATTATCGCCGAATGTCCACGTGCGGTTCCAGAAGAAGCTATTCAGCATCCCGATTATGTAGGCAAGTGATTTTGCGAAGACGAGCGCAGAGCCAAATCCTAACCAGCGGGTGAGGGCGAAATATGCGCCCGCATCTATGGCGGTGTTCAGCACGCCGACGGTCATGAATTTGGCGATTTGAACAATAGTTTGGGGTAGGGGAGCAGCATGCTGCTCCCCTACTGTGCTATTGAGCGCAGTCATATAGCACCTCGTTCTCGGATGGAGGCCCCATCCGCGCATTTTGTTGATTCGGATTCCGTTGCGTTCTCTGCTCTTGTGCATCTACTCCCGGTACGTCCGTGGGGACACAGGCTTCCCTTACCCAAACAGCGATGTCACGATGTGAGTTGCTGATCTTGTCGCTGTAGAGGATATAGCGCAGTTCGCCGTTTGCGACCATCTCCGCAACACCCGCTGCGTCGATGACTTGATCATTGCCGCTAAAGCCGCCGAAGGTCAGGACGGCACGTCCCGTTTCGAGGATGTAAGGGGCGGCACTGCGAGCATTGACCGTTGCCAGCAAGTAACTATCAGGATCGGTGTTTGCGAGCAAGTAGTCCATAATCGCGGCTTCATTGTCAGACATAACGGTGTTATCTGGGGTCATGAAGGTCGTCGGTTGGCTGTCGTTGATCGTCGCCGTCGGCAACGCGACGTTGGAACTATCATTCATCGTGACCATCACAGACCAAGTGGTGGGCGCGGCGAGCATTGCCAACAAAATGATAGAGAGAGCGGCAGTACGCATTTGGTTAGATTTGTTGATGAGTAAGATACCCATCCCTGCTAATGCTGTGACGATAGCGAAGGGCAAGAGCCAGTTTGCAGTCGTATATTCGCTCAATATCACGGCTTGAAAGCCGAGAGTGACGATGACGAGGGAGGCTAGAGATCCAAATCCCAGCCAGCGATTGCGTTTGAAGAGTTCTGAAACCGACCAGAAAGCCATCCCTGTGAGGGCTGCGAGGGCTGGTCCCAGCATGATGAGGTAGTAGCGGTGGAATAATCCCGTTGTGAAGGAGAAGTATGCCATCACGGGGAGGAGCCAGAGTGACCAGAGGATGAGACCGAGGAATTCTTTGGACGCGAGGGTGCGACGCACCTTCTTGGAGAAGGAGTTGTTTGAGCTGGGTATTTCGCTTGTTAAACGGACGCTGTTTGTCTCGTTGGTGCGACGCACTACGAGCGTGACACCCGTCAACAAGATACTGAGCAAAGCAAGGGGCAAAATCCAGGAGGTTTCGGTGACGAGGGGTTCAGAGAAGAGGCGAGCAATGCCAGCCTGACCGGTTTCACTATTGTTGCGTCCACCGCCGCCATTTGGTCGTCCGCCAGTGGGCTGACCACCATCTGGGGCATTGCCTGTAACTTGACCATCGGGGGGAGCGGAGCGGTCGTTGGGGGCGCAGACTAACTCGTCAGATTGTTGGAAAGATTGACATGTTCCTTCTACCGTGCGGCGAGGGAGTTCTACTGTGCAGGCATCGCTCACGGCGAGGCTTTGGCAGGCATCCAGTGCTTCTTGGGGAGGTTGATTGGGGGCAGCACCCACGTTGACAGAAGTCTGATTCGGGGACTGATTGGGCGCGGCAGATGCTTGGGCACGCTGTCCATCATCTGCGGGAGATTGCGGTTGGGATCCCCCATCCCCATCCCGTTTTTTATTATCGTTCAAACCCAAACGGGAGAGACCGTTGTGACCGATAATTAACTCCATGACGGTGTTATCTTCGCTGCTGCCGATATAGGGTCGATTTTCTTCGGGGACGAGATCGACGGCGACCGCCCACGAAAGCGAAACGGCGACGAGGAGCAAGGTTGCTGCGCCGAGATGCCAAATGCGGGTGAGCCAGCCCTGTTTTGCACCGAAAAAATAGAGCGCGTAAAGGGCGGGGATGATCATATAGGCTTGGAGCATTTTGATATTGAAGCCGAGACCAACGATGAACGCACCGAGCAGCAGATAGCGGAATTTACCGCTCGTGACGGATTTCCAGACTGCCCAGGTTGCGAGGAGCAGGACGAAGACGAGCAGACCATCGATGGTGTTGTTGCGCTCGGTGGAGATGGTGACGGGGACGACGGCGAGCGTCAGCGCGGCAACAAGACCAGCCGCGACGGAAAATTGCTCTTTGACAAGATAATAGACGAGGCCAATTGAGCCGATCCCCGCGGCAGCGTTAGGCAGGGCGAGGGAGAAACCGTTCACACCGAGCAATGCGGCAGAGATGGACTGTACCCAAAACCCGAGCGGAGGTTTGTCTACGGTGACTGATCCGCCCGGCTCAAAAGAGCCAAAGAAGAAGTTGCTCGGTGAGGTGAGCATGGATTTGACGGTCACGGCGTAGTAGGTATTGCCGATGCTATCTGCGCCGAGTTCGTAGAGTCGTAGAAACGCGCCTAAGCCAATAATGAGGGTTAGGGCGATGGCGGTGAGTAGTTTTTTGCTTGCTGTGGACATGGGTTTCTCCGTTTTTTTCACCACAGAGACACAGAGAGCACAAAGTTTTTTTAATGTTCACAAAGAGTTTCTTTGTGAACTTCGTGTCTTTGTGGTGAAGTTTGATTTTGTACTGCCCATAGTATAGAGAAAAGTTGTTCAGAAGTTGTTTAGATTATGTTGTGAGTTTGTTAATCACGAATAAATACGAATAGGCGAATAGCACGAATTTTAAAATATTCGCATTATTCGCCAAATTCGAGATATTCGTGATAAAAAAATCAGTTCAAAGGCAACTCAAACCCAAATTCACTACCTTCCCCCATTACGCTCTCTGCCCAAGCTCTCCCCCCGTGCAACTCAACAATTTCTTTTACGATCGCCAAGCCCAAGCCTCGCCCGCCTGTGTAGCGACTGCGGGCATCGTCGGCGCGGTAGAAGCGTTCGAAGAGATGCGGTAAATCTTTTACTGGGATTCCTTCTCCCGTATCGCTAACTTTTGCAACGATGCTTTTCTGCGCTGATAATTCGGTTGTGATCTCAACGCTTCCGCCTTTTGACGTGTATTCTAAGGCGTTTGAGATCAAATTCCCCAAGACCTGCATGATGCGGCGTGAATCGACAGAAATCTCTGGTAGATTTTCTGCTGATTTCACGGCAAGGCTAATTTCTTTCGCTTCTGCTTGAGATTGCCAGCGTAAAGCGGCACTTGCGACCAGTTCACCAAAATCGACGGGGTTGCGATCTAACGCTAATTTCCCTTCGCCAAACTCGGTGAGCAAATCAAGATCGCTGACCAGATTCTCTAGCAAGTTGATTTCTCGTTTTACATGCGCGGTCGCTTCGGCGGGGCTTTGCATCCCGTCATTGAGGGCTTCGAGTTCGAGTTGGATGACGCTCAGGGGTGTGTTGAGTTCATGCGTCACGTCATCGACCAAGCGGTTTCGCAAGATGCGTTGTGTCGCCAACGCCTCTGTCATCGCGTTGAAGGCTGCGCTCATTTTCCCGAGTTCGTCGTCTGAATTGACAGGCAAACGCTCATCCCAATGCCCGTCGGCGATGTGGTGGGTGGCATCCGTTAATGCGGTAACGGGAGATGTTATTCTGCGGGCGAAGAGCAAGCCCACTAGCAAGGCAACTGCTCCAGCCACGAATCCGCTTACGACAAGAGAGCGGCTCACACTGCTCAAAAATACTTCCTGCTGTGCGTTGTAATATCCTTTCCCCGTCGCAACAATTACCGTCCCGATCGGCTCATCCTTTTCATAATCCCACATCAACGCGCCCTGCTCCAGCATGGTTTCTGGCAACTCTTCGCCTTCTTTTTCACCCTCGCTATCGTAGACCACAACGCTAAATTTGTCGGCGATCAGCAGCCGTTCGCCATCTAGCAGGAGCGAGCTAAAGAGCCAGCCAACGCTTTCTTCCGTCCAATTGATGTCGATGGGCGTGTCGATTTCTGCGTCGTCTTCAAAGATAAAATTCTCCGCATTTTCAGCCATCCAGGTGGATATTTCGGTCGCTTCTGATGCTGTTATTTCTTCATTTTGGATGGCTTCGCTAATAACATCTTCTTCGGCTTCAACAATGGCGCGTACTAAAAAGTTTGGGTCAATGCCCCGATCTTCCGCCACCGCTGCCAGGCTTTGGGCTTGCTCCCATTGACCGAAGAGTGTTTCTTCGTCAACATCTAGTTCGTCCGCTGTGATCTTGATCCAATCTATATCGCTGTACCAGAGCTCTTCAAATAAAGCGGGTGGCGTGCCTGTTTCTGGGTAGGCTGTGAAAAGCTTGTCGAGATTTTTCCAGTTGCCAGCGATGGCGTAATTTGCTTGAATGAAGGGCGCAATTTCTTCTGCCTGATATAGCCCCTCGCTCGTGACGAGCACATCAAAACGAGATGCAGTCGTCCACACCGAAAATGCGCCGCTCAGGATGATGGTGAGCAAGATTGTGAGAGCAAAGGCTCCGATGATTTTCCAGCGTAGGCTTTGGAACATGGTTTCTCCGTGAAACGTAAAACGTATTTCGTATTACGTGTATCGCGAGGGTATCCTTTAGGCTAACCATTACGCAATACGTTTTATGCAATATGCTCTTTATTCAAATTTATACCCAACCCCAAAAACGGTCAGAATATGCTCAGGGTTGGCGGGGTTTTTCTCTATCTTTTTTCGCAAGCGACGGATGTGGACATCAATGGTGCGTTCGTACCCGCTGTAGTCGCCTTCAAAAGCGGATTCTAGTATTTGGTAGCGCGAAAGTACGCGCCCAGCGTTTTGCATGAAGCTCGCTAAAATTGCAAATTGGGTACGGCTGAGTTCTATGGGCTGCTCATCGACTGTGCAGCTATGAGATGCCAAATCAAGCTGGATGTTACCGCTTGTGATCGTTTCATCTTGGCTGGCTTCACCGTTTACGCGGCGTAAGACTGCGCGTGCACGGGCGACTAGTTCCCCAGGGCTGAATGGCTTGACAACGTAATCATCGGCACCCAACTCCAATCCAAGTATGCGATCCGGTTCTTTGCCTCGGGCAGTGAGCATGATGATCGGCACATCTGAATCTTGGCGCAGGTTGCGGCAGACCTCCATCCCATCCATGCTCGGGAGCATTAAATCGAGTATGACCAGATCGGGGTTTTCTGTCTGCGCGATACTCAATCCTGTTGAGCCATCGGCGGCGGTTAACGCCCGAAAGCCGGCTTGCTCAAAATACTCTCGTACCCAGTGCGCGATGCGGGCTTCGTCTTCGATGATGAGGATGGTTTGGGGCATGGATACTCCAGAAATTTGCTGGAAAAATAGCGATAAGACCTGACAGGTTTTGAAAACTTGTCAGGTCTATATCTTATCTTAAGTTTGCCGGATGATTTACTCAGCTTCTTCTTTCCAATCCCAGCTTTCGTTGGCAAAGGATTCGAGTTCTTCGGCGAGCATTCCGTTCCACTCATCTGCTTCTTCCTGAGTGATTGTGCCATCTGCGAGCAATTCGGTAGTGTAGTTTTTTTCGGCAGTGAGAATAGCATCGGTGACTTTCTCCAGCGCAACGCCTTGTGCTTTTGCCAAGTCTGCGATGCTTTGGCCACTCTCAAGTGCTTCCCAGAGTGCATCTTCATCCATATTGAGGGCTTCACCTGCATGGGTGAACCAATCTACGCCTTCAAATTCTTCAAAACCCATGCTTTCTTCAACGAAGTATTTTGCTCCTTCATCGAGGGTAGCCAGCCACTCATCCGCTTCTTCTTGCGTTAAGTCGCCTTCGGTGACCATTTCGTCAATATAGGCCTTTTCTGCGGCAATGATAGCGGTCACGATTAGTTCTTGAGCAACACCTTGTGCTTTGGCTACATCGGCAATACTTTGCCCGCTTTCAAGGGCTTCCCAGAGAGCGTCTTCATCCATATTGAGGGCTTTGCCTGCAATTACGAACCAGTCATCGCCTTCAAATTCTTCAAAATCCATGCTTTCTTCAACGAAGGCTTTTGCTTCTTTGGGGAGTATTTCAAGCCATTCGTCAATTTCTTCTTGGGTGAAATCTTCTGAGCCTGCAAACTCTTTAATGAAGGCTTTTTCTGCAACAACAATCGCATCGACGATTATTTGCGTGTCAACGCCTTTCTCTTTAGCAATTTCGGCAATTGTCTTGCCATCTTCGAGGGCTATCCAGAGCGCGTCATCGTCCATGCCTAGAGCTTCGCCTGCAATGGTGAACCAATCAGGGAAATCGCCATCTTCCATCCACGCATCAGCGGGTGGGTCACTTTCATTTGCAAAAACGGAACTTGCGCCAAATGCGATGCTCAAGACGAGCAGTACGCCTAGTATGGGGAGGACTAATTTTTTGAACATTATTTTTCTCCTTAAATTATCTGTTTGAAATAGGGTGTTGATCAACTTTCTGACCATAGTATGCCCAAAGCTTGTTACAGAGTTATGACATTTTATAGTGAGAACTTTTTTCCAGAAAAGGATGAAGATGTGAAAATGTAGGTTAAAGGGGAGCAAGCCAAAATCGCGCGCGTTCCTTTCTTCCTATCCAAAAAATGAAGAAACTTGCCCCTACACCGACCCTGTGCTAAACTCAAGCCATGGCTGAAGACACCATGCTTACCGATGCAATTGAAGCGATCCGCTTGGGGGATAAGGCAAAGGCAAAAGATTTATTGACGCGCCTGCTTAAAGCGGACCAACATAATGCCACTTATTGGGTCTGGATGAGCGCAGCTGTCCAAACTCAAAAAGAGCGTATCTATGCGCTGCAAACCGCCCTGCGTGCTGACCCGGAAAATGCCGCCGCCAAACGCGGATTGGTGCTGCTCGGTGTGATGCCACCAGATGAGAGCATTGAGCCATTTCCACTTGATAATCCCCGCCTGTGGGAGGAAGAACTCGCTCAGAAAGAGGAAGAAGAGAAAGAAACCGGGATCAAAGGCTTGGTCGCTAACCCCATCGTTCGTTTGGTTGGGATTATGGTCGGCGTCGTTGGCATCATCGGATTCGCCATCTTTGGTCTTTCGCAACGCAATAAAGTATCCCGCCCGAATACAATCACGCCCGGTCCTTCACCAACCTATACGACCACGCCAACCGCTTTAAATGCAAAACCCGTCAATACACAAGCTTTCGTTGGCCCCACCCCCCTCTCAGCTTTGCTTGACGCGACCTATACCCCAACACCGCTATATGTGGATACACCACGTGCTATTCAGGCAAGGGATTACGCGAACGCCGTCAAAGCAGCTTATAGAGATGAAGATTGGGAAGCGTTGATTAGCGCAATGGAACAAATCGTTGTTCTTGAGCCAGAAAGTGCCGACCCTCATTACTATATCGGTGAAGCCCATAGATTTTTGGGGGAAAACTCCAAAGCCTTCACCGCCTACCAAAAAGCTATCGATATTGATGAAAATTTTGGTGCCGCTTATTTAGGGAAAGCGCGCGTTCTTCCTTATGTTGGCGGGGCGAGTAATGTTCGCTCCACGCTTGATACTGCCATCAAAAAAGACCCCTTCTTTGCCGAATCTTATCTTGAGCGAGCAATTTACTTTTTTGGGCAGAAAAACTATGAAGACGCTCTTGTAGACCTCGAAGAAAGCATTCGCCTTGCCCCAAATTCTGCGCTCGCTTATATCAACCTTGCAAAAACCTATTGGGCGCAAGAAGAGCTTGAAGACGCTCTCAGCGCAGCAGAAAAAGCTCTGGAGCTTGACCGCACCCACCTTGAATCTTATCTCTTGCTTGGGCAACTCTACGAAGCAAATGGTCAACTTGATAAAGCAACCGAAGTTTTAAAAACCTACGTTATCTACGACGAAGAAAATGCCGAAGCCTATGGCATCATCGGTGGCGCATATTATGCAGAAGAGGATTACGAGAAAGCCATCGAACTCCTCGATCTTGCTATTGAATTTGATCGGCGTTCTGGCATAGCTCATCTCTATCGTGGTCTTTCTTATCTTGAACTCAAAGATGGCGAAAATGCGATTGACGATCTCGACAAAGCAAATCGCTTCCTTGGCGATTCTTTCAAAGCCAGCATTTCTCTGGCGCAAGCTCATATCCTTGTCGATCATTATGGCGATTGCTACCTTCAGGTAGAACGCACCCGCCCGCTTGTTGAAACTGAACGCGAAGAAGCCCTCATCTACTATTGGCGTGCAACCTGCCACGAAGGGCGCGAAGATATCAGCTCTGCCCTCGAAGATTGGGAAGCTATTCTTGATATGCCTTTTAACGCTGAACTTGGCTATATGCGCGCAGAAGCTCGCGAACATCTCGGCGCATTATATACACCAACACCTACCAGTACTGAAGGTCCCACACCAACAAAGACACCCAAACCTTCTCAGACACCTACTCCAGAAGATTAAAACCCACATTCCCGATGCGTACAGCCCAAATTATCTATAATCCAGCCGCGGGACGATTTCCTGTCGTTCCGTCAATTCCCTCCGCAGAGCGTGCCCTGCGTACGGCGGGTTGGGATGTGGATTCCGCCGAGACGCGCTCAGGTGAACATGCTACCGAGTTAGCGACATCTGCCGCGGCGAAGGGTATCGACGCCATCTTCGCTGTAGGGGGGGATGGCACCATTGGGCAAATCGCCAGCGGATTAGTCGGCACGAAAACCGCGCTCGGGATCCTCCCGGCAGGCACAGCAAATGTTTGGGGTAAGGAATTGGGCATGCAGCCCTATTCATGGATCGCGCGCAACGCTCTTGAAGAGAATGCAAAACTCCTTGCCGAGGCACCCATCTATGCGGTAGATGTTGGGGTATGCAACCAACAGCCCTTTTTAATGTGGGCAGGCTTAGGGCTAGATGCGCTCTCCGTTCAAAAGGCGGAACCGCGTTTTCGACTCGAAAAATTCTTCACCGCATCCGAGTATGCGGCATCCATCCTGTTAACAGCTGCAACCTGGCGTGGTGTATCGCTCCGCATTTGGGCAGATGGAGAAGAGATTGAAGGGCATTATATTCTTGCCGTGGTCAATAATATTCGTCATTATATGGGTGGGCTAACAAACCTTTCCCCCGATGCGATGCTCGACGACGGCATCTTTGATCTCTGGCTTTTTACGGGGAATAATATGGCTGACGCCTTGCGCCCGGTCTTTGAAATGTGGGGCGGGCGGCATATCAACTCTGCCCACACGCGCCGCATTTCCTTTAGCAAATTACGCATGGAAGCAGATACCGACTTCGCCATCCAAACCGATGGTGAGCCACGCTTCGATACCAAAGTTGCAGAGATCAGCGTTCAAAAGCGCGCCCTGCGCGTTCTCATGCCCCCCAACGCGCTCGATGCACTTTCGCAGGAGCCTATCGCGTGAAACTTATAAATCGTTGGGTTGTTTTGGGCGCATTCGGTGTAGCTGCGTTTTTGCTTTTACTCATCTTTTTAATGGGATTAGGCTTTTCCGCCCCCCAAACAGATGAGGTAGATTGGCAGCTTGCCGCCCTTACAGTGATTCCCGGCCCCACATCAACGCCCCGAATCGTCCCGACGCCTACACATGATCCCGCTATGGGAACAGCAACTCCGGTCCCCGGCGCACTCTCGTTAAATGGATTTGCCCAGATCAGCGGCACAGATGGCGAAGGCCTCCGCTTACGCGCAACGCCCGGCTTGAATGGCGAACATCTTTTTCTCGGCTTTGATACCGAAATCTTCGAGATCATTGACGGCCCCCAAGAGCTGGATGGTTATACTTGGTGGTATCTGAGTGCCCCCTACGACGATACCCGCGCTGGCTGGGCAGCTTCAGATTTTCTCGAAGCAATCTCTTCACCCTAATACAAAAACAAGGATTTATTAATGAAGCTAAAACCAACAGCACTCGATGCAAATAAAACAAAGAAAGAAATGTCTCTCACCTGGAATGATGGTCATATCAGCATTTATGCTTTCTCATTGCTACGCGCAGCTTGTCCCTGCGCCGAATGTCGCGGCGGGCATGATAATATGGGCGGCGAACCAGATGCCGAAATTTTTGATATGCCGATAACAGATACAAAAGAAACACGGCTCAAAGATGTCGTCGCAACAGGTTCTTATGGGATTTCCATTTTATGGGAGGATGGTCACGACTACGGAATTTATAACTGGCATTTTCTGCGGGCATTATGCCCTTGTGATGAATGTCGAAGTTGATGAAAGCAAAACTTCCGAAGTCTTGAAGACTTCGGAAGTTTTTATTTAACGGAAACAAGCCCAAATTAAGCGTGGTGCAGTTCTTCATCCCCTCGCTTTATGAAAATATCCCCGATAGTGTTTCAAAGCGATGGCCTCTACGTTGGTCATCCTTATAAAAGGCAAGGTAGCTAACAACCTGATAAGGGACAAATTTTTGCTCATAGGGTTTGTGGATGGCGAGGTCGAAATAAGTATGCCATGTGCCAGCGTTGAAGTAGAGTTGATCGTCATATCTTGTACGGCTTTCGCTTGTATCGAGCGGAACAACTTCGTGGTGGTGGGTATGCCCATAGACGATATAGAGGGCGTCTTTATTGATAAAAGCAGGCTCGTCTAAAGCCTTCTTTGCATAGGAAATTTCTCCGCCCCAAAACTTTTCTTGAATCCATAGAAGCAAGTCGTTAATTGTTTTAACGGGGGTTCGTTTTGAAATTTGTAAAGCTATTTCTAATTGGTCAACTATATCAAATTTGAAAATCTCATCGGCATCCCGTACCACCTCTAGCTTAAGAAAATCACCGCCAATTTGTTCCCATAGCTGCTTGATTTTATCTTGCATACTATTAGGAAGATTATTATGCTTTATCTGGCTACTCACCCAAAGCCAGGTTGCCAAAGCTGGGCGAACATGGCTGATCTCTCTCAAGTTATCGATCATCTCGGGCGGGACTGAAGGTAAGCGTTTCTCAACCTCGAGAGGAAAGCGGTTGAGCATTTCTATCGTAAAAACATCCCCCAGAGCGGAGTTGATGCGCCCTTTTTTTGCATCATAATTGAATTTATCATAGCAATCACCGTGCAAAGCATAAACCTTATAGGCTGCGAGGTTTTTCGCCAAATCATCGTTATCTTCGGGGCGATAGGGGAAAGGGGAAGAATCTTGAGATAAGCCCAAAGCTTCCACGACCTCAGCCCGTATCTCGTCGAAGGGCGTACCGGGGATTCCGTAATACCAATCGTGATTCCCGATCATATAGTGCAGATGGGTCTCAATTTTTATCAGATCTTTGCTTTCTTCCCATCCGCGCTGAGAAGCCAATTTACGAGGGATTTCCACCTCTAATTCTTGTAAAACTTGCACAGCATCTGCATTTTCTTTTAAGATTGCGCGTGTGATTTCTTTAAGTTTTTCAGCATAAGCTGGCTTTTTTTGATCTGTCCACGGGCGGGTGTATTTGGGAGTATCCAGTTTTGTGTCAAGCCAAAGAGTGGAGTGGAGCGGGTCGAGAATATCGCCCAGGAGAATGATCTCTATTTTCTTAATGGGGCGGTAACTGCCATCTTTTCGCCATGAGGCGCGCATCGCCATTTCATCGAGGCGTTCTGCGAAAACATAGAAGGCGTCGGAGGAAATAGAATGTCCACAAGTGCCGTCTCCCAAATGAAGATCACTGATGATAATGAGCATTTTTTCTCCAGTAACAGATGATTAAAACCCCCGAAGCATTATCTTCGGGGGTTCGTTTTTAATGTTGCTTTTGTGGCTGGGTATTGTCATTGGGTTTCTCTTCAAAAAGATAATCAATTGTTTTTCTTGCCCCCGAGAGCATACCCAGATGCAAGAGCATCAGAACGCTTACGGTAGTCATCTCAAAGAAGAAGAATAAATCGCTCCTAGCCACCAGACAGTTTAACAAATGAATAGGTTGATCGACAGGTAAAACCGGGT
>JABGOQ010000083.1 GCA_018645405.1 Anaerolineae bacterium
TTTACTCTAAAAAATCGAGTTTTGTATTAGATTTCAAGAAAATCTTATAAGGTAAGGGATGGCTTTGTTTCTCTTTCTTCTTCTTCTCCACTCTCCCCAGCCATCATCAAGCCAAGCTTCTGCGGGGTGGCATCAGCGCGGTCTACGATGCCCATGAGTTCGCCTTCGCAAATCACGGCGATGCGGTCTGAAAGTGCCATGACTTCATCTAAATCTTCTGAGATCATCATGATGGCTGTGCCTTCGCCGCGTTGTTTGAGTAATTGCTCGTGGACGTATTCTGTCGCGCCCACATCAAGTCCGCGAGTGGGTTGGGCGGCAATAAGAACACGCGGATTGCGAGAAATTTCTCGTGCCAAGACCACTTTTTGGATATTGCCACCAGAAAGCGTACCAGCTTTTGTTTCTCGTGAGGGTGTTTTTACGCGGAATTTCTTAATCAAATCATCGCTATGGCTGGCTATCTTTTTCAGCATCAAGAAACCTTTTTCAGCAAAAGGCGGGATATGATGCTCACGCAAAACCATATTTTCGGCAATGGTGAAGTCTTTAATCATGCCGTCTCTCATTCGTTCTTCGGGGATATAGGAAAGCATTCGCTCGGTGACTTCTCCAGGACGCACATGGGTAATATCTTCGTCTTCAAGAAGTACCTTGCCCCCCTTGATTTCACGTAGCCCAGTAATTGCTTCGGCTAATTCGCGTTGACCATTCCCTGAGATTCCTGCCAAGCCTAAGATTTCACCTGAATGAACATTGAGAGAAAAATCTTTCACAGCCGGAAGTTCTCTTTCGTTATCGCAAGAGAGGTTTTCCAACGTGAGACGAGATTTTCCGCGTTCAATATCTTCGAGTTCGCGCGTCATGCTGACTTCGCGTCCGACCATCCAATTTGCGAGTTCCGATTTGGTGATATCAGCGATATTTTTTGTGCCCACTTTTGCCCCATCACGCAGAATAGTAACGCGATCACAGATATTCATAATCTCGTGCAGTTTGTGCGAGATAAAAATAAGTCCATGTCCATCTGCCACCATTTGGCGCATGATGACGAAGAATTCATCTACTTCTTGCGGGGTGAGGACAGCCGTCGGCTCATCGAGAATGAGAAGCGCGGCTCCGCGGTAGAGGGCTTTGATGATTTCAACACGCTGTTGTTGTCCTACTGAGAGTTGCCAAATATAGGCAGAGGGGTCAATTTGCAAGCCATAAATATCGGCAAGTTCTAAAATTCGTTCTGAGACTTTATCAAGATCGGTGAGAAAACCCTTTGAGGAGGGAAGTCCTAAAGCCACATTTTCAGCTACCGTAAGAGTCTCTACGAGCATGAAATGCTGATGAATCATGCCAATGCCGTGATTGATGGCATCAGTTGGTGAATCGATGGTGATTTTCTTACCATTCAGAAAAATCTCACCTTCGCTGGGTTCGTACATGCCATAGAGGACTTTCATGAGGGTGCTTTTTCCAGCACCGTTTTCACCTAAGAGTGCGTGTACTTCTCCAGATTTAACGTCAAAATTTACGTTGTCGCTGGCGAGTACACCGGGGAAACGTTTGGTGATTCCACGCATTTCTAGGGTGTCTATGCGGGTATGTCCTGAGGGGAGTTTGTTTTCTTCGGTCATAAGATAATCTCTTTATGAATTTGTAGGTCACGTTTGCAACGTGACACTTTGAGGGCTGAGATTTGTCACGCTACAAGCGTGACCTACGTTTTAATGGTAAATGTTTTTCTTCAAAAAAAGCTCACGAAATGGTATCAAGCCAAAATCACGTGCGTCACGGCGAAATATCCATTTTTTTCTGAAAAATCCACAAAATCCAGTTTATGGACTTTTGAGAAAAAACCTGACAGGTCGCCCCATAAACGAAGGGGGAGGACCTATCAGGTTTAAGTTAATCTATTCTACAGGAACAACAATAGAGCCATCAATAATGCCTTGAACTGCGGCATCGGCGGCGGCTTTTGCTTCGTCTGAAAGTGCATAGTTGCTATTGTAATCCATTACGAGACCACCGTTTTCAAGCGTGATCGTGTAGGCTTCTCCACCAAAATCACCTTCTTTAGTACCGGCAATAACTTCTTTGATGGCAGATGTCCAGTCATAAACCTGGTTGGCTACAACGGCGTCGGGGCCAACAGAGGTTTGAGCGGATTGCGTGCCGAACCAAGCTAAGCCTTGTTCTTGCGCCAAGCCAATTGCGCCAGTAACCATTTGAGCGGTTCCGGTGAGTACATCTGCGCCTGCGGCAACATGTGTGTTCGCAGCTTCAGTGCCTAAGCCGGTATCGCCGAAAGAACCTGTCCAGATGATTTTGATGTCTATATCAGGATTGACGGATTCTGCGCCAGCGATAAAGCCTTTAACATAAAGAGCGGCATCACCAACTTCGATGGGTCCTACAACACCAATTACGCCACTTTCTGAGACGCTGGCAGCAAGTACACCATTTACGTAGCCACCCTCGTGAGAGTTGGCTTCATAAGCAGAAATATTGGGTTCACCAAAGGTTTCGAGGGTTGTTCCCCATGCAAAAGCAGTTTCGGGGAAATCAGGTGCAATTTCTTGCAAAGATGAGCCATATTGTGAGCCATGTGCAATGACTAGATCATAACCTTCTGCGGCGTAATCGCGAATTGCAGCGGCAGCATCATCTACTTTGAACATGCCTTCAGAGTAAGCAATTTCCATTGCTTCTTCTCCGCCCATTTCTTCCTGGATGGAGAGCAAAGCATCGAACATGCTTTGGCTAAAAGCCAAGTCGGTGATAGAGCTAGGCATAATGACAGCAACTTTAAAAGCTTCTGCCATTTCTTCGACAGGGGCTTCTTCAGCAGGAGCTTCTTCTGCGGCGGGGGCTTCTTCAGCGGGAGCTTCTTCTGCGGCGGGGGCTTCTGGTGCAGGTTCAGCAGGTGCGCCACCACAAGCGGTGAGCGCCAATGCAAATGTTAGTACTAAAACAAATAGTAGTTTTTTCATTTTCTTCTCCTAGAGATTGTTGAATAAGTTAGACAAATACGAGCCAGATTTGAGCGAACCACCTCCTTGTTGGGGGGATATAGTGCTGTTACGGACTTGTTTTCAATTTGGTTGCTGTAAATAGCGTTTGTGAGGCGTAAACTTTGTTTCGTGTTTCGTGAAACCCTAATACGTAATCCTTATTTGGTTTCATATCGTTTTTCACGCTTCACTTTTTGCGTTAATCACCTCTATCAAAAGGCTTCGTCAGCGCAGAGGGTGATCGCACCCGTGAAGCACTCATTGCTAATACAATAATTGTCAAAATATAAGGCAAGGTTGAAGCAAGTTCTGAATTGATTGGCACTTCTAATACTTTCATCCAAAGTTGAGAAGCATTAATAAGACTAAAAAGCAAAGCACCAGCCAAAACGCCCCATGCTTTCCATGCACCAAAATAAACAAGAGCAACTGCGATAAATCCCAGCCCGCTTGTCATATTTTCTTGAAAAAGATTCAGCAAAGAAATTGACATAGATGCGCCTGCAACACCAGATAAAATGCCGCCTAAGGTAACAGTAAAATAGCGAACGCGCGCTACGCTCACCCCAAGCGAATCTGCCGCTTCTGGATTTTCTCCAACTGCGCGAATTTTTAATCCTAGTGTTGTTTTATTAAGCACGAACCAAGCAATAGGCACAAGTAAAAATGCGCCATAAACCATAATGCTTTGTTCAAAAAAAACTTGTCCTATATAAGGAATTTTACTCAAAACAGGAATAGCTATTGGTTGAAAACCCGATACTGTTTTCACTGTACCGACCAACATCTTAAAAAGCAATTCGCTCATGCCTAAACCAAAAAGGTAGAAGCCGATACCGCTAATCCCCTGTACGGCTTGCAGGTTGACAGTGACAAATGCCATTGCCAAGCCCATCAACGCACCAACGATAACAGCGGCTAATAGCCCTAACCAAAGATTACCAGTTGTAAAAGTAACATAAAATGCGGCGAATGCGCCAAGCAACATTTGACCATCTACACCAAGGTTAAGAACACCGCTCCGCTGACCAAAAGCTTCGCCAATAGCAGCGTAAAGATAGGGCGTAGCTAAACGAATACCCGAAGTTAGAATACCGACAATAACGAGTTCAGGACTCATGCTATCACCTCCTCAGGTGTGGATGTGGGTTCATCTGGCGGCGTTTCACCCATATTGACCACATCACTTTCTATAGAAAGACGTTCTTTTTGTCGCTTATTTCGCCAGATTTCGCTACTAACAACAAAAATGACCACCAATCCATTTAGTGCTCCAATCAATGCTGAGGGGATTTGTACAGCACGTTGCATTTTATTTGCCCCAACCAGCAAGGCACCAAAGAAAATCGAAGCGGGGATTGTCCCGATGGGATGCAACTGCCCAAATAACGCCGCCACAATGCCATTAAATCCTGCCCCCCCTGTAAAGCCTGTAGAGGAGCCATCTGTTATCATCCTGTAATTCACACCATAAACTTGGATCGCACCAGCGATTCCAGCCAGTGCCCCACTCAAAAGGAGGGCGGTTACAATACGGCGGCGCACACGGATGCCACCATAACGTGATGCGTGTGGGTTTTGCCCAACAGCACGAATTCTATATCCCAAAGTTGTTCGCCACAAAAGGATATATACCAAAATCGCTAAAGCAATTGCGATAATAAATCCAAGATGCAAGCGAGTGGGTGCCAAACGCGGCAAACGAAAAGCTTCGGCTAAACGAGCTGTTTGTGGAATTTTGGAGGCTTTTTCCAATTGTACGGGGTCAATCATCGGTCCGCGCAACATGAAATTCATAATCTGCACAGCGATAGCGTTCATCATTACCGTACTCAAAATTTCATTTACATTGAAATAGGCTTTGAGCGCGCCGGGAATACCGCCCCAAATTGCACCACCTAGAAAGCCCGCAAAAATCGCCATCACGATTACGAACCAGCCGGGCAAATCGGTAAAAACTATCCCGATTTGCGTAGCCATAAGACCGCCAATAATCATCTGCCCTTCGGCACCGATATTGATAACGCTAGCCCGAAAGGCGATACAAATCCCCAAGCCAACCAGCAAAAGCGGAACTGACTTAACGAGAGTTTCTGCAATCGCATTGGTACTACCAAAAGCTCCCTCCCATAATGCGCCATAGGCTTCACTTGGATTAACACGCAAAACGAGCAGCATAATTGCACCCACGCCTAAAGCGGCTAAAGTCGCAAAAACGGGGAGTAGGGCATCAACGAAAGAATCTAATCGAGATCGCATAAATGGATTCGTCCTCCTTGGAACCTGCCATAAGACAAATTTAAAAATAGAAGCTAAATTTTATCATGTAGCTTAATTCCAGGCTTGTACAAGCCGTGGTTTCAAAATATCATCATTCAAATAATTATCACCAATTGTTATTGGTTGGTTATCACTACTATAAAAACGCATTTTCAGATTTAAAAGGTGGATATTGGATTTGATTTTTAACTGACGAGCATTTTCTTCAGCCAATGCTGATGAAATTTCTGTGGTTACAAAGGCAATTTCCTGATAAAAAAATTCTTTCAATATTTCTTGAATTCGAAGTTCACCATTAACTTTGTCCATTGAACTCACTAAAAACGATACCGGGATTAAATTTTTTGCTAAAATTACAGGTTGTTGATTTGCAAAAAACAGTCTTTCCATTGACAATAACTCATCCCCAGTATTAATCGCTAAAATCCGTGCATTATCTTCAGTTGCTACGACTCTTTTCATGGACAAAGATTGAATTGAAGCTTCAAAACCACTTCGTTCAATCAAATGTGTGAAATCCCATAAACCACCAAGATGTGTATTTACATCTTGAATTCGCTCATTGATATAAGTTCCATCCCCTTGTTTTCTTAAAATCAGACCTTCTACTGATAATTTTGCTAAAACTGTTCGCACGGTTGCTCGACTAACGCCAAACTCTTTTGCCAAGCTGCTTTCTGAAGGTAGACGATGACCTGGTGCGTAGACTTCGTCACGAATTCTCTCACGAAGAACTTCGTTGACTTGTTCTACAATAGACTTCGAGCGCGTTACAAGCATCATCAAATTATTTACCAGTGGACAGTCGTCTGACTTTTCCTATTTTTAACATGATTCTCATAATTTGGCAAGAAGTTTGTGAATTTGAGAGCACACGCACACAGTTTTTCAATAGCGTTAAGGGTACAATATCTAAAATTTGGAAAATCTTAAAGAGAGGCAAATATGAAATCCTATCGCAAAGAACTCTGGTTCCAAACCCCTACCCGCCGTGCCTTCATTAACATCACCCCACAAGTTAAGGAAGCTCTCCAAGAGAGTGGGATAAAAGAAGGTTTTATTTTGGTTAACGCGATGCACATCACCGCATCGGTTTTCATCAACGACCACGAATATGGACTTCATCAAGACTATGAAGAATGGCTCGAAAAACTTGCCCCTCACGCACCCATAGATCAATATAGACACAACGATACAGGTGAAGACAATGCCGATGCCCACATGAAACGACAGATCATGGGACGTGAAGTCACTGTTGCCATCACCAATGGCAAACTTGATTTTGGCACTTGGGAACAAATCTTCTACGGCGAATTCGATGGTCGCCGTAGAAAACGTGTCTTGATCAAGATTATTGGGGAGTAAAATGGAAAAAAAGTGGGCGTTTGCTATCATCCTTCTTTGCGTGATCATTTTCCTCGCCGGTGCAATCCAAATCAGCAAAATAGTTGACTACCCCAATAGCGATTTCTTCCAATTTTGGCTTGGAAGTCAAAATATATGGGATGGTAGCGATCCCTATGATTCTGCTGAGTGGATAAAAGCCCATCAAGACTTGGGCACAGATCGCGTTGCTTCGCCTGCCTACCTTTACCCCCTCCCTTTGGCGATGCTCCTCGCCCCGCTTGGCATTCTTCCGCTCAAAACAGCCTTCATAATATGGACATTTATCTCCCAAAGCCTCCTACTACTCTCTATTCTTCTATTATTAAGAAGCGGAAATTACAAAAAGACAAAACATCTGCTCCTCCCTATCCTTCTTGCAAATATCATCTTTCGCCCCACCACAACAAACTTCTTGGGCGGTCAACTCAGTAGCCTTTATCTTTTCATAGCAACTCTGGCAGCAATACTCTGGTATAAAGAAAAGTGGTTTTGGGGCGGCGCAACTCTTGCATTACTAGCCATAAAACCCAGCATTGGCTTTCCACTCCTTCTCATTGTTTCACCATGGTTGCTTGCTAGAAAAAAATATCCCGCCCTAGGTGGAATCGCAGCAACAGGGGTGTTTCTTCTTCTAACGAGTCTCCTCAAAGACCCATACTGGATTCCCAAATACCTCAATATACTCACCACAAAACTAGATAACGAATTCGGTAATTCACCCACATTGTGGGGCTTCTCAACAATGGCTTGCAATTTCGACCAAAATTGTACAGCTTGGCTCGGTAGCATCATCTTAGTACTTTTTCTCCTCCTCAATATCTGGCTACTCTCAAAATGGCAGTTCTCCTCACCCATTCTCACACTTGGGCATCTCATTAGCGTCAGCCTGCTCGCCACCCTTTACCTTTGGCCCTACGACCACCTACTTCTCATCATTCCCATCATATTTATAATGATGCGCCTCCTCCAAAAAGGCACGCCTTTTATCAAAGTCAGTCTGATTTTCTTGAGCATTTCCCTCGCCTCCATCATCATCCGTGTCGTAACCATTCTCATTCATTTAGAAAGGGAAACTCTCTACGGATTATTGCCTCTTCTTGTTTGGGGATTAACAACCTGGATGCTCAGAAAAGAAGAAAACAGGATTACTCCGCTTCGCTCTTAATTTAGGCTTGCTTTCGTTTAAAAAGATCTTTCTCCAAATATGCAACTTCCGTTAAACCCTCCCGTATACATGGGTAGATTAATCAATTCAACAGATTACGGTCTTAGAATATAGCGTCATATAGTGATAAATCGTAAGCTATTGAAACCCAACTTTTACTCATTAGGAGAAATACATGTCACACAAAAGAAAGTTTTTCAGCGCACTAGCAATCTTTATGCTCGTTGCCCTCACTATTGTCCCTACCGCCTCAGCCTTTGAAGGTCGAGAAGGTAATCACGTCGTTATCGAAGCTGATGAAATCATCGAAGACGATCTCTATATCGGCGCAGAAAGCGTTACTGTAGACGGTGTCATCAAAGGCGATCTATTCGTTGGTGCAGGCACAGTCACGATTAATGGCACTGTCGAAGGCGATCTAATGGTTGGCACGCAAAGCCTTGTCATCAACGGCTCAGTCGAAGATGATGTCCGTGGTTTCGCAGCTGCCTTTCAATTGGGCAGCGATGCCAAAATTGGCGATGACCTGCTCTTCGGTGGCGGAAGCCTCGAAGCGAAAAGCGGCAGCCTCATCGGTGGAGATATTGTTGTTGGCGCCGGGCAAGTTCTCGTCGCGGGCGATACCGAAGGCGATATTTTAGCAGGAACCGGTGCCTTTGAATTGAGCGGCAACGTGACGGGTAACGTCAGCGCTTACGTCGATTCATCCACAGAAAATGAAGGCGTCCCCCCAATGTCCTTCGGCCCCTCCATGAATATCAGCATTCCCTCCGTTTCCCCTGGGATCACAATTGACAAAGCAGCCTCCATTGGCGGCAACTTAAGCTACACAGCCTTTGATGAGTTGTCTTTCCCCGCTGGCGTTGTTGCAGGTGAAACCTTGCGCGTGGAACCAAATTATGCTGAATATGAGTATGATCGCCCCACCCCGCCCACTGCCTCAGATATGGCAGGATTTTGGGCACTTGGCTTGCTCCGCACCATCATCACCCTAACCGCGATCGGTCTCTTGCTTGGCTGGCTTTTCCCCAACTTCCTCGCTGGCGCAGAATATAAATTGCAAACAGAAACCATGCCTAGCTTGGGATGGGGCGTAATCGCTTACGCAGCCTTCTACTTTGCTCTCCTGGTTATCTTTACTGCGATGATATTAGGCGCAATTATCTTCGGCTTCCTCTCACTTGGCGGATTAAGTGGCACGATCGTCGTCTTGGGCTTACTCGCCCTCTTCGCCCTGATTGTTGGCTTTATCTTGACGGTTGCCTATCTCACAAAGATCATTGTCAGCCTCCTGGGCGGCAAATTGATCCTTGCCCGTGTCAAACCAGAATGGGTGAATCACAAAGTCTATCCGCTCTTGGTTGGCGTCATTCTTCTCTCGCTGATCATGTCCATCCCCTTCGTTGGCTGGCTGGTCAAGTTGATTGTCGTCCTCTTCGGTCTCGGTGCCCTCTGGCTCTTGGGACGTGAACAATTCGGAAAAAAGGAAGAAGTAGCTGTAGTAGAAGTCTAAGGCTTTTCTCTCCCCCTTTTCTCGGCCTTGCGAGGGATTCAAATCCCTCGCAAGGTTTTTTTATACCCAAGAGCCATAGTAGATATAATAGAATAGCATCAAGTTTTAAATGGAAATTTCTTCTCCCGATTATTTATAAGGAAACTGATGAAAAATCGTTATATTGTTATTTTTGACGGCATATGTAACTTTTGCAACGGATCCGTAAACTTCATCATAAAAAGAGATCCCAAAGGGGTTTTCTCTTTTGCCCCGATGCAAAGCGAGATTGCTCAAGAATTGATGCAAAAACACAAGATAGAAAAAGAAGAGCTAGACACTTTTTTACTATTCAAAAACGGATCTGTTTATGACCGAAGCGACGCAGCACTAGAAATAACCAGAAACCTTACTGGCTTTTGGCATCTGTTTCAAATATTCAAAATCCTGCCAAAAGCAATTAGAGATGGGCTCTATAACTTATTTGCCAGAAATAGATACGCCTTATTCGGCAAACGCGACTCATGTATGATTCCCACCCCAGAGATACGGAAAAGATTCATTGAGTAAGAAAATGATAAACACGAGTATACTAATTCCCATGCTAGTTTTTTTTGATTCATACAATCTAAAAATATAATATGCGATTTCAATCACGATTGGACCAATATCACTTTGAGAAATATATCTTGAAAGTTGCAATTGCCACTTTAGAAAACGGGGGTGCTGTTTCTAAATTAGACACTTATCAATTATTGCCTCCCGTTGACGATTGGAAATTCCCGAAGTATCCAAGCAGGACAGCCATTTTGTCATCAAAAATTGATTTGGTAGCTGAACTCAAAAACTTTATTTTCACAAACGAATCATTTTTACGGGAAGCAGATTGTTGGCTTGGAACATGGATAAACCCGGAAACTAAAGATTTCTATTTTGATATTGCAACCAGTTGTGAAAATTTTGATGAAGCAAAAAAAGCGGCACTAGAAATCAGCGCAAGAGAAGGGCGTAAAATAGTGGCTATCTATAATGCTAAACGAAATGAAACTTTCTATTTGTGAAAAATCAAAAAGAGCTGACAGTCACCTTAAAGGTGACTGTCAGCTGCATTTTTTACACAAATCTCGCCTTAGAAGATTGTGAAATATAGTAGAATTGAGCGGATGGAATCAAAAAAATATTTTTCAGAAAAAAAATCACAACAAACATACTCCATTAAACAACGAAGTTGAGGGCCACAGATGGAAGCAAATTTTAGAATCTCACCAAGAATATTAGAACACTTAGGCGTTGCGGCATATACAAGCCTCACAAAATGTCTAGCTGAATTATGTAGTAATTGTTATGATGCTGATGCCGAAAATATTTGGATAACATTGCCAGAAAATTTTTCGGGGAAAGCAAAAATCATTATCAAAGATGATGGGTTAGGGATGAGTCCCGATGATATGCGGGACAGATATTTGTACATTGGATAACC
This sequence comes from Anaerolineae bacterium, assembly GCA_018645405.1. Taxonomy (GTDB): domain Bacteria; phylum Chloroflexota; class Anaerolineae; order Anaerolineales; family Villigracilaceae; genus Desulfolinea. The sequence continues at coordinate 10,809 of JABGOQ010000083.1, forward strand.
GAAGGGAGAATGGGGAAAATTCTAAAAGAAAAAAGCGGTCAATTATTGGTAACAAAGGTATTGGGAAGCTTGCTGGGTTTGGTGTGGCAAATACAGTTGAGATTGTAAGCATTAAGGACAATGTTGAATCTAGATTGATTCTTAATAAAGATTTGTTTGATAATTTCTCAACTCTGGCCGAATGTTCGTTGAATATCGAGACTAGGAATACAACAAAACCAAATGGGACAGAACTAATACTAGAAAATTTATCAAAACAGTTAAAACCAATTAAGCCGAAAAAACTTCGACAGCATTTATTTAAAGTGTTGCCAAATTTGCCTGACTTTTCAGTAAAGGTTAATGATATCGTTTGTTCCGCAGAAGAAGTTCCTGGAAACAAAATACCGTTTGAGCATGAATTTGATGGTATTGGAAAAGTAACGGGATTCTATGTTGTTGCGAATGTTAGACAAAAACAACCTGGAATTGTGATTCGAGTTAGAAAAAGAGCGGTAACTGAACCAAGTCTCTTTGGTTTAGAAAAAAGAAGTCACTTCTCTTTTAGTGCAGACAAACTAATAGGGGAAATTAATGCTGATTTTCTTGACCCGTATATTAATACTAGCCGAGATGATTTTCTTGCTGAAGTTGAGGAAGTTCAGATTTTAGAATTATATCTAAATGATTTTTTTGGCGATGTTATAAACGCTATAGAAAAAGATGCTGAAGGGAAACGAACGCGAAAAATCATCGAAGTAACAGATGTCAGAGAAAAGTTATCAAAATTACCTCCGCATATCAGAACAAAAGCCAGGAGAGTTATAGAGGGAGTAATTTCTAAACTCAAATCAGCAAGCGATGAAGAAGTAAATGAACTTGTAGATTGGATTATTAAATATTTTGAGTCTAATGTACTCAGGGAATTAATGAATTCAATAATTAATGCAGACAGCACCGATATTGAACGGCTCTCAGATTTGATAAAAGATTGGGGGCTTCGCCAAATTAATAATGTGACTGAGATTGTAAAAAATCAAATAGATATCATAAAAAAACTTGAAGAATTAATTGATAGTGATATGGCTTTAGAAATTGAAGTTCACAAGTTAATAGAAGGCAATTTATGGTTAGTAAGGGAAGGTTTAGAACTATGGTCTTCAGATAAACCGCTTCAAAAGATTTTGGAGAAAGAGTTTGACAAACTATATAATGATAATAAATTGAACAGGCCAGATCTTCTGTGTCGTTCAAGGAATGATGGAAAAGAAGCTGTAATACTTGAATTCAAAAGACCTAATGTTACAGTGAAAATGGGGCATATTACACAAGCACTGTCATACAAGGGTATCTTGGAAGCTCACCGTCCAAACATTGAATTTGACACATATGTTGTCGGTAGAACATACAAATCCGATGTGTTAGCAATTAAAGATAGGCAAGAAAAAGCAGGATTATATCTTTGGAGTTTTAGTGAAATTCTCCAGCGGTCTCGAGCGCGTTTTGAACAGATACTAAATATAGTTGATGCATAAAAACATATACATCAACTATGCAAGAAAAGAGAAGGCAGAAACAGTCATCTAACTAGTGAAATAAATGCGTTTAATTCTCTCCTGAAACTCTCCCAAGCCAAAAACTTCGGAGAGTTTTTCTCTAAAAATAGCACATATTCCTTCTTTCCTTTATAATTCTCCCAGTGAAGCGCACTTGTTGGGCGGCTGATAATTTGATGGAACTTAGGTTAGATGTATCACTATTCCTGTTTTGGAAAACAGAAAATGGAGCTAAATTATGGCAGAAGGATCATGGATTTTCCTATCACATTCCCATAAGGATTTCGACAGGGTCAGCGAGATCCGAAATATCTTAGAAGAAAAAGAACATCATCCCTTGATGTTCTTTTTGAAATGCTTGAACGACGAAGATGAAATCGACGATCTGATCCGCCGTGAAATTGAAGCTCGATCCTGGTTCATTTTTTGTGACAGTGTCAACGCCAGAAATTCTCTTTGGGTTCAACAGGAAATTGAGATCATCAAAGGGTATCCTGAAAAAACCTATTGCGAAGTAGTAGTTGATGACCCCAATGTAGATTTAGAGCAGGCAATCTCACAACTAACACGCAAAGCGAGCGTTTTCCTGACATATTCTCATCATGATCAGGATTTTGCGGATCAATTGAAAGCTGAATTGCGCAACCGTGATTTTGGTGTTTTTTCTGCCCTGGAGATAATACAGGAAAAGAGTTTGCCGGAAAGATTTGGCGAAGAATTGTTGAATGTGAGCAGTTTAGGCGCAATTCTTCCCATCGTGAGCGTTAAGTCTGTTCAAGCTATTCGGCAAAAGATAGAAGTCGAAGCCGCGGCCAAAATTATCCAACGTGAAGGTGCTGTAGCCAATATAATCCAAGTGTATCGTGATGAACCATCTCAGGTCCAAAAAAAGGCATCGCAGAAAATGCGTGACGCGTTCGAAGATCTCAATTGGGTAGATTTTTCAACCGGATCACTTCAGGAAAATGTGGATGGGCTGGTGAAAATCTTGCGAGATCACGAATGGAGTAATTAGCTCTTTTAAAAACCAACCACGAAATGATAATGATCTTTGTGAAAGGAATATAATGAAAACAGGCACTGAACTAGAGCGAGTGGTATATGAATATTGGGCCAAACGATTTGGTCGTGTTCGCCAGGATTTTGTCCACTCAGGGACATTGGTTATCAAAGAAAAGGAACTTGCTGGAACAGGCAAATTTATCCTCTACCATATTGGTAAGATGAGTATTGTACGGGTAGATCCTACTCTGGCAAAACAAGCCGGTTTGCCAGATGGTTACGATAGGGACTTTGGCTCCCTTACCGTGAACAGACTCCAGGAATTGCTCCCTGTCGAGTTGGAGAGTACTCTTTTGGATAGCTATCTGGACCCAGATGATTTTGAGTGCTTTACCGCTGGAGAAGAATTCACAACGCGCCAGTTGGATCTGGAAAATGATAAAGCATACCTCTTGAGGTTATATGAAACATGTACAGAAGATGATCTGGATGCAGCAGATATTATTATTGAAGAGCCAGACCCCATCATCTTTGGGATATTTGCTGGCTCCAAAATGGTGGCCTATGCAAGTCATCGGTATTGGGATGATGTTATTGCCGATATAGGCGTATTGATACATCCAAAATATCGAAGTCGGGGTCTTGGAAAAGCCGTTGTTTCAACCTTATGTGAATGGTGTATTCAGAATGACATCGTGCCTATGTACCGGGTGTTTACTGACCATGTCCATTCACGCAGAATACCAGAAGCAATCGGGGTCAAAGACTTAGTCGCCATTAAAACGCTGAAAGTAACTGCGGAAAGAGATACCGCCTACCGATGAGTAGCAGTGTCAAGGGGTAAGCAGAAGAAAGAAGAAAATGCGGCATAAAAGCAGTAGAGTCTGTTGAAATGTGGGCAACCCGTATGTGGTTGTCCACATTTCAACAGACTTTTTTCTAATAAGGAGTAATTTTGTAAACCCGCCTCAACCGAAAAAGCTCCGTATGGGAACGGAGCACGAAAGCGGATAAAGAAGGCGAGCGGCAGGAGTAGGCACTACTCGAGAAGATTCAATTCTGGCTTGAGAGCTAATACTTCTTCAGATGATGCGATACGTCTGGGGAAACCATTACGGACGATGCGAGTAAGGTCTTGGCCAGCACCCAAGCGTAAGAGCCCATACTTGATGAATTGCTGGCGGCTCAAGCCTTGGAGAGCAGCTTCATCCATGCGTTGAGCCCAGATCAGCATCTTGTAGGCCAGGTCTTCGTCAGTAGAGTGGCGGCGGGATTCACTTTTGGAAAGGACATGCCAAACGGCGACAAGCATCTTGCGAGCAATGGCAACAACCGATTGATTAGCGTGCTTGCCTCTTTTTTTGAGTGCCTGGAATTGTGCTTTCCAGTAGGGATCGCTACGAACAGCGCCCCAGGCAGCTTCGACCATGGCCCAGCGGAGTTCTTTACGCCCAGCCTTTGTAATCCCTTTGCCCTGATGCTTCAGGCCGCTATCATGAACTCCCGCTCCCAAACCTGCATAGCCGACCAAATTCTTGGCCTCATCAAAACGGGAGATATCACCAATAGCAGAGAGAACGGTCATCGAAAGGACTATCCCCAGATCAGGGATCTGCATCAAGAAGACCATGTCTTTAGCCCAGGGATCGCGATTGCTCAAGCAAGCCAACTCCTGATGAATAGCCTTTTTGTGCTCGGTGAGATGCTCCATCAGCAGCAAATCTTGTTCGATTTGAAAACGAACCATAGTGGAAAATTCTTGCTCTTCCCACCAGGAGCGGTTGTCTTCAGAGAAAAGCTTTCCCTCAGGAGGAAGAAGATTGAAGCGGTGGATGAAGCTCTGCAAGCGGTTCTTGGTCATCGTAATTTGCTTTTGGATGCACCAGCGATGGGAGATCAATGAACGCAGATCTCGGACATGATGAGGCGGTACCCAGACCTCAGGGACTATATCCGCTATCAGCAAAGTCAGTAAACGCTCAACGTCGAGCCTGTCCGTCTTGACCTTGGCTCCAGCGATTTGACCAACTTTCAATGGATTGGCGACCACGGTCTTCCTCACCACGGGAGCGATCAGATCGTAGATTTCCCATGCGTTGGAGGTTGATTCGATTACCACCGCATCACTCGAATTGAGATTTTTTAGAACCCATTCCGAAAAACGTGACATGCGCACTTTACGTGGGCGTAGAACCCACTCTTTCTGTGGATCCATTCCCCCGACCACAACATAATGCTTGTGGATATCCATAGCGATATAACGTTCAATTGGGATTGATTTCGGATCAATTTTCATGCTACACTCCTAAGGTAGTGGAGCGTGGATTTTTGGGTCGAGAGGTGCATCTACCGATACGGGTTCTCCCACGACAAGGTGGGGTCCCAGACTAGAAGTTCGCTGGGCGGCCAAATAACAAAACGGGTTCGCTCAAGGTGAAGAATTGAGCATCCCATAGGCAGCGTCGGCCGACCCAAGCGCTCAGGCCCCAGGTTGCGCTCCCAGCGTCGGTCTGACTGAAGGGTAGCACAACCTGCCACGCCCCACTACTTTATTCTAATAACATAGCCTGCATCCGATCGGGGAGTTTTTTTCTAAAAATAGCGCATATCCCCTCTTTCCTTTATAATTCCCCCATGTTAACTCCAAATCAAATTGAAGCCCGCCTCGAGCGGGTACTCTTAACGGTACAAAAGCCCGGTCGCTATGTCGGCGGCGAATATAACGCCATCCACAAAGATTGGGATGCGATCCAAACCAAAGTCGCCTTCCTCTTCCCCGATATTTACGATCTCGGCGTCTCCAATGTCGGTCTTAAAATCCTCTACGACCAGATCAACCAGCGTGACGATGCCCTCGCCGAGCGCGCCTATCTCCCCTGGCTCGATTTTGAAGAAGTCATGCGCGAAAACGAGATTCCCCTCTACGCACTGGAATCGAAACATCCGCTGGTGGATTTCGATATTATTGGGATTACGATTCCCTACGAGACCCTCTACACCAACACGCTGAACGCTCTTGATTTGAGCGGGATTCCGCTTAAAACAGCAGATCGCGGTCCCGAGCATCCCCTCATCATCGCCGGTGGACACACCTGTACGAACCCCGAGCCGATGCACCTCTTCATCGACGCCTATGTTGTTGGGGAAGGTGAAGAAGTCATTCACGATATTGTAAATACAGTTGCAAGTTGGAAAGTTGGAAAATTGGAAGGTCAAACCTTCGAACCTTCAAACATTCAAACCTTAAAACGCTCGGAGCTTTTCAGAGCATTAGCCCAAATTCCCGGCGTATACGTGCCTTCGCTTTATGAAGCCCATTATATGGATGACGACACCATCGCCGAAGTGATTCCCCTTGTGGAAGAAGCACCCGCAAGAGTGCTGAAGCGGATCGTCGCCAAACTCCCACCCCCACCGACCAACTTTATCGTCCCGAATGTCAAATCTGTTCACAACCGCGCCACAGTCGAGGTGATGCGCGGATGCACGCGCGGGTGTAGATTCTGTCATGCGGGGTTCACCACGCGTCCAGTCCGCGAGCGAAGCGTAGAAGAAGTTCTTGAAGCCGCAACAAAAGCGATCGAATCCACTGGCTTTGAAGAGGTCTCCTTCCTCTCCCTCTCTTCATCTGACTATACTGGTATCACCGAATTGGTTCAAAAAGTAAGTGACCGATTCCCCGATGAAAAATTGAGCGTTTCGCTGCCTTCACTTCGCATAGAATCCGTTTCAATTGATTTGATGGAAGGCTTGAAAAAACGCCGCTCGGCAGGCTTCACGCTCGCCCCCGAAGCCGCCACAGAACGGATGCGGCGAATCATCAATAAATTTATCACAGACGAGCAATTGCTCGACACTGCCCGCGAAATTTACCAACGCGGCTGGACAACCATCAAACTCTATTTCATGATTGGGCATCCCTCCGAGACGCTCGAAGATGTGCAAGCGATTGTCGATTTGAGCAAAAAAGTTTTGGCAGAAGGGCGCAAAGCGATTGGCGGAAAAGCAAAACTCAATCTGAACGTGGGCACTTTTGCCCCAAAACCACAAACTGCTTTTCAATGGGTATCAGTAGATACCTTTGAGCAAATCAACGAAAAACAGGATTTGCTCAAACGAGAACTTGGGCGCGGCATCAAACTCTCGTGGACAGACCCCGAAGATACTGTCATCGAATCCTTTCTCTCGCGTGGCGACCGCCGCCTCGCCGATGTGATCTATACCGCCTGGAAGAATGGCGCGAAATTCGACGCCTGGGGTGACCAACGCCGCTACGAGATATGGATGGACGCCTTCGCCGAGCATAATCTCGACCCCACCTTCTACACCCATCGCCAACGCCGCGTAGATGAAATCTTCCCCTGGGAACATATTTCTACGGCGGTACACAAAAAATTCATCTTCCAGGATTACCAACAATCACTCGAAGGCGAGATCCGCGTAGATTGTCGTGAGCAATGTTTTGCTTGTGGTATTTTGCCCATCTTCAAGGATATACGTCGAGAAAACCCCGGCAAAGGTTGGATGTGCCCGGAAGTGAAAACAAGAAAAAAGAAAATTATCAAAACATCCAGCCTCTGAACAGAGCGAAGCGCAGTCGAAGAGCGGCTTATCCAAAAACCCGTTCTTCGACTACAGGCTCAAATACAGTCGCCTTCCGCTCAGGAACTGATATTTTCTCTTTTATAAAAACACCCCCTTAATTTACAAGGATTTTTCTTAATGAGTGAAGCAATCCCCGCAACACGACTCCGTATCAAATTTGCCAAGCAAGGCGCACTGCGCTATATTGGCCATCTCGATCTGCATCATATCTGGCAACGCAGCATCCGCCGCGCTGGTCTGCCCCTCGTTTATAGTCAGGGCTTTCATCCGCAGCCAAAAATTCAAATCGCCTCTGCACTCCCCTTGGGATTTTCCAGCAAAGCCGAAATAGTCGATATTTGGATTGAAAAAGACGCGGAATGGGCTATCGACGATCTCCAAGCCGCCGCTCCTGAAGGTATCACTATTTTGGATATGCAGGAAGTGGAACTTCGCGGTCCCGCCCTGCAAACGCTAGGAGATTATGCCGAGTACGAAGTCACTATTTTGGATGAAATCCCCGCAAACAAACTTGACCTGAAACTTGCTTCCCTTATGGATGCGGAGTCTCTCCTCCGCGAGAAAAAGAAGAAAAAACGCGGCAAAGTCCGTACCTATGATTTGCGAAAACTGATTTTAGATTTGCATAGACTTCCCTCCACTAAAGGAGAGAACGAACGCATCTATATGCGCTTCACCGCCCAAGAAGGCGCAACAGGGAGACCCGATATGATCCTAAAAGAGATGGATATTCCCATAGAAGCGGCGCGGGTTGAAAGAACAGCATTGGTTTTCAAATCGTAACACGATATTCATATCACAATTTTGCGCAAATCCAAGATAAATCTTGCGTTACAGGTTAATAAGAGGAGAAACGATGGCATACGACAAAGAGCTCGCAGAACGTATTAGCGCAACCTTTGGAACTGTCCCCATCGTTGAGAAGAAGATGTTTGGGGGTATTGGCTATCTTTTACACGGACATATGGCGTGCGGGGTTCTGGATAATGCACTCATCGTTCGGGTCGGGAAAGAAGATTACGGCGAAGCACTCACGCGTCCACACACGCGCGTTTTCGACACAACTGGTCGGGTAATGAATGGCTGGGTAATGGTTAATCCCGCTGGAACAGCAGACGAAGATGATTTATCCGCATGGGTAGAACAGGGTATCAAATTTGTACTAACTTTGCCGCCGAAATAAACGTAATGCGACATTTATGTCGTCTCCATCGCAAAGGAAATAATTTATGCCCTTTCTAATATCCCTTTTCTTCGGCTTTGCCCCAATGTTCCTCTTTGCCTATATCCTTTACTGGACAGACCGCTACGAGCGAGAGCCTAAAATTCTGCTTGGGGCGGTTTTCTTTTGGGGAATGGCAATCGCTGCAGGCGGGGCTTTCGTCATAAATACTCTTTTAGGGATGGGCATTTATATCTTCACCGGCTCAGAAGCGGCAACCAACATCACCACCGCTTCGATCATCGCACCCATTGTTGAAGAAACGCTCAAAGGTCTTGCGGTCTTTCTGGTTTTTCTTGCCTTCCGTAAAGAATTCGATTCGATTTTAGATGGCATTGTTTACGCTGGAGTCACGGCTTTGGGGTTTGCAGCAACAGAGAATACGCACTATATCTACAATCTGGGTTATCTCGATGGTGGCTGGGAAGGACTCTGGTTTCTCGTCTTTGTGCGTGTTATTTTGGTTGGCTGGCAACATCCTTTTTATACTGCTTTCACAGGCATCGGTCTCGCCATTATGCGAATGCGCTCTTCAGGGTGTATAAAATATGCCGCACCACTGATCGGATTTAGCGTTGCTATGTTTACGCACGCTTTCCACAACGGTCTGGCATCCATCATTAGCGGACTTGGGGGTCTCGCCTTTGGCACCTTCCTGGATTGGACAGGCTGGTTCTTCATGTTCATCTTTATTTTATGGGCTGTCTCAAGTGACCAAAAACTACTCAAAAAACATCTTCAGGAAGAATATCGTCTTGAATTAATCACCGCCGCACAATATCACACCGCCATTTCAGCACGCAAACAAAGCTCCGCGCGGATGCAAGCATTATTCAACGGGCGTTATAAAGCAACACGACGTTTTTATCAGATTTGTGGAGAACTAGCGCATAAGAAAGAGCAATATCACACGCTCGGCAATGAAAAGAATAATGGAGAGATCATTCAAAAATATCGCGCAGAATTGACGGTATTGAAGGATAAGGCGATGGCGTAAAGCTACCCTCTTCTCCACATCACTTCACTTGTTCTTCCTCTTCCGTTTTACAGGAGAGGAGATAAAAAATTATGGTAAAATCGCCCCCGCATACAGAAGATATGCCCCCGTAGCTCAGTGGATAGAGCGTTGGCCTCCGGAGCCAAAAGCCTGAGT
>JABGOQ010000150.1 GCA_018645405.1 Anaerolineae bacterium
ATATTTTTGCAACAATACCAATCCGTTTACCATCTTACGCTGAACAACAAAAAATCGCCGAAGTCTTACAAGCCAGCGATGCCGAAATCGAATTACATGAGAAGAAACTCGCCGCGCTGCAAGAGCAGAAAAAAGGGCTGATGCAGCGGCTGTTGACGGGTCAAGTTAGGGTGAAAACAGGAGAAAATCATGCAAAGTAAGAAAGACAAGAATAAAAATTCATGGTGGCAAAGCTGGTGGGCAACGCTGATCTGGATCACCATGTTGGCTGGGGCTGTCTATCTAATTTGGTGGCCAAAGTCCAGCGATGCAAGCTGGCATGTCGTCTTTGTGTTAATCAAAGATATGGGTTGGCCCTTTGAGGGCAAACAGTGTTCACCATCAAAGGCCATTGGATAGATGTAGGGAGAAAACAATAGCTGAGGTTTTTAAAGGGTATGGTCTGTACTTTGCCAAGAATACCCCGTTTGAAAATTAGCCACTTAATTCTGTCCCACAACTTGGACAAAATTTGTATTCAGCAGAAACTTCATTTCCACACTCTGAACATAGAATGTTTGAAACATCTGTTGCTGGTGTATCTTTCCTTCTCCGAAAGAATTCCCCAAATGCACCTGATGTTTTGCCCCCAGCTGCTGTAGCTGCCCCTTTTACATTACCTGCTGCTTTTTGGAAAATGTTTTTTTCAACAATTACTCGATAATCTTCAGCCCGTTTTTCAACTTCATCTATATCTAAAAACACATTAAGTTGTGCGGCTATTTTAATTAAAAAATCTCGTTCTTCTTCAACCAATTTGCCATCATAAATAGCCATCAAAACTAATACTTCTACTAAAGTATTTTTTAATTCCTCATCCTCAATTTGAACAACGGCTTCAAGAATATCCCCTTCATTCTTGAGCAATTTCTGAAACCCTGCTTGTGTATGTTCCTCGAATGACATTCGAGATAGCATTGCTCGATAAAATTCTTTTTCTTTAGCTGAAAATTCACCGTCTATTTGGGCCATGTACATTGCTGCCGCAGGGAATGCAATCTCATAGGTATTTTGACGTGACACCAACAAACGCAACTCGTCGGTGACTTTGCCTCGGTTACTTATATGGGATTTTGCAATTTTACCCAGCGTTTTTGTCATCAGATAATTAAAACCACTTCCTACCACGGCTGAAACAAAAGGTATGGTGTATTTTAAAACGCTTTTTTGTAAAATACGGACACCGATTCTTTTACCAAGATCTTGAATAAATTTAAGCGTACCTTTGCTAACATATTTTTTTACTGCGTATTCTGTAGCACCCCTCGTTGCCACTTGTAACCCTTTTCCTACCATTTCGGCTGGGGCAATTCCCAATGCATAACCAAATATCATCATCATATCTTCGGGATCATCTGCATCAAGTTGCAAATCATACAACACTGACAAGTCAAGCACTAACCGCATTTGAATTCGAGCCAAATACAACATCTCCGCTCCAATAGCCGTAACGAATAAAGCCGCTGTCATTCCGAAAGAACTCAACGCAGTTATCATATTTGCTGTCACAGCTGCCCCCGTAACTGCTCCGGCAATGGTAGCATAACGAATAGTGACAGAAATTAACTTGTCGGCAATTTCATCAGGGGGAAGTCCGGGATATTTTTGGACAAAATATTCAGACTTGGCATTTCGGTCATAAGATTGAGCTACTTTTTGCAATAGGATGACAAACCATTGTCCACTCTTGACATCATCCATATTGAGTGATTTTGCAAATTCTTTGGCTTCTTCAAGATCGGAAGATACTTCAGCTTCGAGGGCCTCATTTTGAGGAATATCATCATCGTTCTCAATCATCATTAAATCCTTTCCAGAAATGGGTATTTACTTTAGATTTCCTATCTGTTTTTTGATTTGCTTCGTCTATGATTACCATACCCTTTTACCAGTGTTAAAAATAAACGCCGCCAACTCAATTTGAGAAAGCGGCGTAAATATGCTAAGCTTTATATGCCATACGCCGCGCTGCGTAGGCCTGCCGGGAGTGTAACAGCACTGCCCGGTTTTTTCTTAAAAGAAGTATAGCACGACTTCCCTTTGCCATAATCATTTTCAGATACGAAGAAAATCATAAAAGGAAGAAAGAGATGCTATGCATTGCGATAGTTTTTTAGCCCCCAACTTGCTCATTCTATTTATATTGTCTGTATGATCTTCTTTCTCCTAACTTTTCAACCAGGGGAACACATTCCCCTTCCTTTGCGCATTAATATGAAACCAACTATCCATGCCACCCTTCTCCCAAATCCCCTCCAGCAAACGTCCGTAATAATTACAACGCACCGGTGAAGCCTGCCTGATCCCATCCTGATATCCTTCCCCCACAACCTTATCCTGGAAAACCGCCAAGATCGGCGGGAAAGAATTCACATCCCAACCCTCTTGCCAAAGGTTACTTTCCCAGGCATATTCATATTCATGTACCTTCTGAATAGCTCGTCTGCGCTTATTTTCATGGTGAACCTCAAGCAACAACGGAAATTCTTCATCTCCTCGCTCAAGACGGATAAAGGCATCTGGCTCCAGGATCAAATCATCATCACGAAATAGTCTCGCTTCCTGCTTAGCCGTCCAGACCATGTCCCAGCCGTGGCTTTCTGCTTCTGCAGCAATACGCAAAACGATCTCATTAACGATCACTCTGCGTAAGACACGCTCAAATCTATAAGCCAAGTATTCCGCCGATGGTTTCTTCCCATGTCGTATACTCGCGATCTCAGCACCTACTATCCCCAAGGTATATAGCTTTCCATTCTCAACTGGGAGACCATATTCCTCTAGCTCATGAACTATATTTTTTGATGGCCAAATATAACGAGCAATAATCCGGCGATTCGCATATCTCCGCAATGTACGCGTTGTCATCCCGAGCTGATCTGCAGTCATAACACCTCCCGCAAAAAGCAAGTCAAGCACTTGCCATGCCTGGCTGGAAAGCCCCTGTC
>JABGOQ010000036.1 GCA_018645405.1 Anaerolineae bacterium
TTTTTGGTTTCGCAAACCCAGAGGATACCCCATGACTAACTAGCACCAAAGGTTAGTATGGTAGGCGTTGGCTTTGCACCCATGGAAGCATTTGCTGAGATTCCGTAAGCTATTTAATCCTAGCCACCTGACACTTTGGTTAGGCGATTTCTTAAATCTCACGCAAGGGCGTAAAGTCGCTAAGAAAAACTTAAAAACTTTGCGTCTTAGCGTGAGGCAAAAAATTTATTTCACGAAACTGACAGATAGCTAGATTTAATCCACAGTGAAAAATCAGATGAAAGAAAAAGTATTTCAGCAATGCCAAGCGCACTTCCCTGAATGGAAAAAGCTCTCCTTCGCAGACTTCGATTTTGACGACCCCAAAGGATTTTCTTCCTATACGATGGGTATTCGCATCCAAAAAGATGTAGACCCGAAGGCAATTTTATATAGACAGTTAGAGGGCAAAGAGAACGCCATTTTAGACTTTGAGACAGAAAAAGAAGTCTTTCTGACTCTGGGTAAAAACCAAATTGCCGCGCATTGTCATCATTATGCTCAAGACTATCGCATCGAAGCCTTTTATCAGGGACGCACACTACGAAGCGAGGAACTCTTTAAGCCAGAAGTTTTGCGAAAAATAGCCAATCAGCTTTATCGTTTTCACCAACTGAAACCCAAATCCCTGCCGCAGGAAAGCTTTTTTGAGCTATTGCACAGAAAATGGGGAAGAATAGCAAAGCATGTCTTGGAAGAAAAATCTCATCTTTTTCCACCTAATGAGCAGATGATGTGCGAAGTGTTGCGTGAGATTTACAGCTCTGAAACCTTTGAAAAAGTGAAAACTTGTCTCCCCGACAATGAGCTGACCTTCTGCCATAATGACACCTATCACGGCAATATCATGAAGCTAGATAACGGCGAGATTAAGCTCCTTGATTTTGAATTCTCCTGCTTGAACCATAAAACCTACGATTTCTCTAATCTCTTCGCCGAAACCGTGATGCAGCATCAACAAAAAGAATATCCATATTTCCGAATTGCTGAACCTGAATTTGGAGATAATGAACTTAGCATCCTAATCAATTTCTATCTTGACAACGCTCTTTTTGAAAGTCAAGAAGAACGAGATAAAGAATTTCAAAAGCTACTAGAAGATACAAAGAATATGATTTTGCTATCCGACTATAAATATGCGATGGCGGCATTGCCCCTTGCCCTTGAACCCATTCAAAAGATTCGATTTATCCCTTACACACATCAGCGGTTTAATAGGTTTTTGCAAGCGTATGATCAAATGGAGATAGCCAAATGCACAGATTTCTAGCAGAAGATCATGCTCAATTTGATAAGATTTTAGAGAATACCCTTAGTGAAGCAAATCGTTTCTTAGCAGAGGTCGATAGATTACCCGTTGGTACTATTTCACCGCCAAATATAGAAGAAATAAATATCTCCGATGAAGGTATTGGTGCTCTTGAAACCTTGGATGTTTTTAAAGAGCGATATGCTTCATGGATGAGTGGCAGTGCTGGACCGCGCTATTATGGTTTTGTAACAGGCGGGGTCACACCCGCAGCTTTGGCAGGTGATTGGCTAACCAGTGTCTACGACCAAAACAGTTTGGGGTCAGATGAATCAATTGCTCCACAGATAGAATTGGATACGATAGCATTGCTTCGTCAATTATTTGGATTGCCCGATGATTACACAGGCTCATTTGTGACTGGTGCGACCATGTCAAATTTTGTCGGTTTGGCTTTAGCCCGTCAATGGATAGGTCATCAAAGAGGTGTGGATTTCTCTAAAAAAGGTTTGTGGGGCATGGAGCCAATAAAAATCTTCAGCGGGACACCCCATTCCAGTATCTACAAATCTCTATCCATGCTTGGGATGGGACGTGAAGCGATAATCAGTATCCCGTGCTTACCAAATCGAGAAGCCATTGATGTATCAATTTTGGAAGGTTTTCTTGAAAATCAAAATGATCAACCCTGCATCGTGGTTGCCAACGCAGGCACAGTCAATACCGTAGATTTTGATGATCTTATTGCAATTACAGCATTAAAAACACGCTATAAATTCTGGCTACATGTTGATGCCGCTTTCGGTGGATTCGCCGCCTGCTCACCAAAATATCGTTCCTTAGTACAAGGCATGGAATTAGCCGATTCCATTACGATTGATGCGCATAAATGGCTCAATGTGCCCTATGATGCGGCAATCCAATTTACTCGGCACTTAGGTTTACAAGCTGAAGTTTTTCAAAATGCGGCTGTATATCTAGAAGAAGACATTAGCTCTAGCAATTTTGTACATCTAACACCTGAAAATTCCCGCCGTTTAAGAGCGATGCCAAGTTGGTTTTCACTTATGGCTTACGGGAAAGAAGGATATACTGAAATAGTAGAACGCAATTGTCAATTGGCTGAATGGTTGGGTAAAGAAATTAATCGTTCAGAGTTTTTCAAATTATTAGCACCCGTACATTTAAACGGAATATGCTTTACCTTCAAAGTAGATAAAAACACGGTATCACTTAATATCATAAAAGAATATCTAAATATGCTAAAAGAAAATGGGGATGTGTTCCTAACACCAACTGTTTATCAAGGAATCCCCGCGATTCGGATATCTATTGCAAATTGGCGAACTACCCAGAAAGATGTAGAGATCGCTTGGCAAGCTATGCAAGAAGAGATAGGGGAATATATTTAATTTATTGGTGTATTTTACGGAGAAAAATAGTTTACAGGTACAGAGAAGGAAATGGAAAAATACACAAATATCTTTTTAGAGTAGAGATACGCCAAAACTCCCCAGTACGTACTTACTCTACATATAGCGAATCAACAATCCCTACAATAACAGAAATAATGCAACCATCTTCCAAGTTGAGCGTGGCACGCGCACCATTGCCTTCGCGGTTGACGAGGACGGTATCGCCGACACCCGCGTGAGTGTTATCTACTGCGATAAAATCACCCGTCGCAGATTCACCATCAAAGACCAACGGTTGGACGGTGAGCAAGCGACGATGATCGAAGTTGGGGTGGCTGATGGTCGTGACGACCGTTCCGGTGACTTTGCCTAGAATCATGCGTATTTTGTCCAGCCCTTTTTCAGAGTAAAGTCGAATTCACCATCGGGGCGGACGGTGAGTTCATCTACAATGCCGACTAGGGAAAGATCGACGGGAACGAATTTATGCTCTTTCATCGAGAGCGCAGCTTCACGTGAACGCACCATCATACAAAGATCGCCGGGGCCAGCGTCAACCACGTCCACTGCAACTTGCATGGGACCGGCATCCTGTAGGTGGCTATCGAGCGGCTGCACGACGAGAAGTTTCATCCCTTTCATATCGGGATATTTCACCGTGCAGACCGCTGTTCCATGTACGCGTCCTAGTAACATATTTTTGCCCTAATTCGTGTTGATATTTCGCAGCACGCGCTTGATGATGACGTCGAGTAGTTTGGCATCGACAGAAGTTCCCAGTTTGGCGACCACAGCCACGTGTATGCGCTCGTGCAATCCATCGTTGTTAGACGGAGGCAAGTTCCGGGCCACGCTGCGTCCCGGCGGCGGAGCCGCTTTCTTCATCATCTTTTTAACTGTTTTTTGGGCAGGTTGCGCAATATAGGGTCGTTCTGGTGCGGCAGGCGGTTTATCGTTTTCGCTGAGCAATTCTATGCCCAACTGACGCGCCCTCGTATAAGCCAGATCGGTTAGCACGGCGTTATCATCCACGGTGAGTGAACTGATGCCTTGCTGTACCATATCTTCAATATCTCGTTCGGTATAAAAAGTTTTCGGCATAAAAAACTCCTGATCTAGCCGTCTACGCCTTCCAGATTTTCGAGAGCACGAACGGCAGCATCACGTGCGGTGATGGCTTCAGACTCTGTGCCAGAAAGCCACATGCGTCCAAAACGCCCAACCGAAGTAACGTGTACCACGTTGATATTGGCAGCTTTTTCGGCTTCGTTGCAGGCATAGTTGATATAGGCTGCTGGCGCACATTCGACGACGAGCAAGGTCTGACCGGGGACAAGCATGGTGCCGCGTCGCCAACGGTTAAGCAATTGCGCCTGATAAGGGTCGATATTGGTGATGACCTGTAGCGAAGCGACTTTTGGGCGGATGCGGTCTTCGGCATTCAAGCCAAGACGATCGAGAACAATCCGACCAGATTCGAGTACATCAGCCTGGTTATGCGAATGGATCTCAAACATACCAAATTCGCGCTCAACAACCTGCGCACCAGGTTTGGCGGCAGTCGCTTTCACGGCAATATCCACCGTGCGGAAAACTTCGTTGCCGGGAGCCATCTCGATATACAGCGAAGCCATGCCCGCTGTGGGAAGGTCGCCTTGCGTGATCGTACCGACAAAAGCCGCATATTGGGGCTGCATTCGGTCGAGGTAGCAATAGCAACGTAATGAAAATTCATTAGCCATAGGAAACTCCTAAAAAACTTCTTCGGTTGCGATATCGTGCATCGCAAAACCTAAAGGCGTGACAAAAAGCGGACGCTCCGGTACGCTCGTGGGGATACCTGTGTACTGCTCAATAACATCTGCGATACGAGGAAATTGAGTGGTGCCACCGACCAAAACCAATTGCTTGACGGTTTTTCCGCTCTCTTCCTGATAAATGGCGATATGACGAGAAACAATACTCGCCACCTTCTCCATCACCGGACGGATCGTTGGGAAAATCCGCGCTTGTTGGTCGGGATCAATCTTCAACGCTTCAGCTTCCTCGAAGAGGATGTCTTGCGCGCCCGCGATGACCAGCGAGAAATGTGTGCCGCCAGTCGCTTCGTCCGCAGTGTAGACCACTTCCCCATCCTGTAAGATGGAGATGCCAGTCGTGCCACCGCCTACGTCCACGATCGCGCCATTTTGCAGTTTAAGCAGCGCATTGGCTGCACTCGGCTCATCAATGAGATTACGGCAGTGCATCCCGACCGCCTCGACGACATTCGCCGTTGCGCGGCGTTCTGCTGCTGGCACACCAGGCGGATAGCCGCTGGCAGCGTGCGTTAGCTCGCGTCCCAGCCTGCGCTCCACACTCGACTTCATCTCTCGCAATCGGTCGACTGCGCCGATGAAATCCACGACCAGCCCATCACGGACAACTTGAGCAAATTGATATTCGCCCAGAATCGGCTGATTTTTCTCATCGAGAACAACCAACACCAAATAGGCAGTGCCCAAATCTACACCAACGTGCAACTCCCCTTGCGGGACAACATCTAACGGGGGCAACGACGGCAATTGCATGCCATCCACATAATGGATGACTTCTTCAGCGTGGGTGAGCGTAGCGAGCAGATCAGGTCGAGCGAAAATGCTGGGGGCGTTTATTTCTTCCCACCAGTACGACCGCCAATGCTACCTTTGCTGCTGTCAGGCAGAACCATTTCCACGTTCTCATGTGGGCGTGGGATGACGTGTACGGATACCAATTCAGCAATGCGTTTTGCAGCTGCTGCACCAGCATCGGTTGCAGCCTTGACTGCACCAACGTCGCCACGAACCATCACGGTCACGAATCCGCCACCGACATATTCCGAACCGATCAACTTGACGTTTGCCGCCTTAACCATCGCGTCGGCCGCTTCAATCGCGCCGACTAAGCCGCGGGTTTCAACCATTCCTAGTGCAATGAAAGCAGGGTCTTGAGCCATAATTTACTCCTATCAAATAGTTTGATTTTTCGTAACTATTCAGTATTATCATTGCGAGGCAGCTTTATCGCCGAAGCAATCTCCTATCCGTGCGGGAGACTGCCACGTCGCAAAAGCGTGCTCCTCGCAGAGGCGTTCCTGAGGAGGTTACGATTATTTACCGAATTTAATGAACATCTCTTGATATTCACCACAGAGATCGCAGCCATCAGGCTGTGCGCTCTGTGCTAAATGCCAAAAAACTATTGAGTCTTAAGCACTTCCCGAACAATTTCTTCAACAAGTTTTGCCAACATCTGCGGGTCAGAACTGGCATCGCCTGTTGAAGACGCTCCCGGATGTAAAGCTGCTTTCGGCGGAGCAGAGGTTTCGTAGGCGATACGCTTGACGTTATAGAGATGATGCACGGTCACGTTATCACCAGTGATTGCACCACCAATGCCGCCTGATCCCAACGTGAGGGAAGGCATGACGCTCGTGGTCATCCCGATTGCCCCGAGTGTGCCCATCGTGTTTACGCCAATGCGGAAAACGGGTTTCTCCAACCCAAACGCCATGATGACATCTTCATCTTTAGCGTGGATCATTAAGCTGTGTCCACGTCCGCCGAAGCTGATCAATTCAAGGCTACACTCACAACCATCTTCCCAACCATCGACATCGTACCAAGCAAGGACAGGGGACAGTTTTTCGCGTGAAAGCGGCTCATCGCGCCCGACCTTGTTGACGCGCGCAACCAAAATGCGGATATCGTTGGGAATCTCAAATCCAGCCATTGCAGCCAGATATTGAGCAGATTTTGCTGTTGCGGCAGCGTTGATGCCTCCGTTTGGATGAAAGAGAATGCCCCTTAAGGCATCAGCCTGCCCCTCGTTCACGAAATAGGCGCCTTCGGCTTCCATCAACTGTGCCAGTCGCGCGGCAATCGGTCTATCTGCAACAACCGCTTGTTCCGTCGCACAAATCGTCGAAAAGTCAAAAGCTTTACTTGCAACAATATATTTGGCAGCCTTCTCCAAATCCGCACTACGATCCACATAAGCGGGGACATTGCCAGGCCCGACGCCATAGGCTGGTTTACCCATCGAATGTGCCACACGCACCATCGGACCGCCACCCGTTGCGAGGATGAGAGCGATGCGTTTGTGTCCCATAAGTTCTTGCGTACCTTGCAGAGAAATTTTACTCATCGCGCCGATCAAACCTGCTGGTGCGCCAGCGCGTTCAGCAGCATCTTGCATGATTTTCACCGCTTCAAGAGTGCATTTCACCGCAAAGGGATGCGGAGTGAGCACAATACCGTTACGGGCTTTGACTGAAATTAGAATCTTGTCAATCGCGGTAGAAGTTGGATTGGTGCTGGGAACAAGCCCCGCCACCACGCCGACAGGCCAAGCGATTTCATAGATGCTGCGGGCAGTATCGTGATTGATAACGCCGACGGTCTTGATGTCTTTGATGCTTTCCCAAACGTGCTTGGAAGCAAATTCGTTCTTTAGTTTTTTATGCTCTGCAACACCGAAACCAGTCTCTTCAGCAGCCATGCGCCCCAAACGCTCGGATGCGGCAAAAGCGGTATCTGCCATTGCAGCGCAAACACGATCAACTTGTTCTTGAGTTGCCTTACCCCAAATTTTCTGGGCTTCGTAGGCACTCATCGCCAAGTTACGGGCTTCTTGCATGGAGAGAAGGTCTTTATCGGTAATCGTCATTGAGCAATCCTTTTTCCGCCATCGCTAGCGTTGGATAGTTTTTCCTTCGATGTTGAGATGGTCGATCACAGCCATGATAACCGCATCGACAGGACTATTTTTCGTGATCGCAGTTTGGCGTCCGCCAGAGCCATGCGCCGTGAGCACCAAATCACCAACGCCTGCGTCGAGTGTATCCACAGCGACGTAGGGCTTGCCAAAAGGCTCACCGCTCTCGTCTATTTGGCGCAGAATAAGCAGCTTGCGGCCAGTCAGTTGTTCGTCTTTAATTGTGGAGACTGTCGTCCCGATTACTTTGGATATCAACATCCACGTTACTCCTTGCGAAATACGTTTTCGCCATCTACATCGAGGGTATCAACTACAGCTACCACGACGGCATCCACGGGGCAATCTTTTGTTAAATCAGTCTGGCGGGCACTGGAACCATGTCCGGTTAGCACCAATTCGCCTTCACCAGCATCGACCAAATCAACCGCCACAAAAGGCTTGCCGATCAACTTCCCCGCAGGGTCAGTTTGTTTCACGATAAGCAATTTGCGACCTTTGATCTTTTCATCTTTGATGGTTGAGACTGCTGTCCCGACAACTCTGGCGATTAGCATTATATTTTCTCTCTAGTATGCGTCAGTACTAACTTCACCTTGTACGATCTTCACGCCCGCGCTCGCACCAAGACGTGTCGCGCCAGCTTTGACCAAGTTCTCAGCATCTTCACGAGAACGTACGCCGCCAGAAGCCTTGACACCCATCGTTGGTCCAACAACGCGGCGCATGAGCGCAATATCTTCCACTGTCGCGCCGCCACCGGAGAAACCAGTCGAGGTCTTCACATAATCTGCGCCAGCTTCTTTTGCCAGCAAGCAGGAGGTTACTTTCTCTTCTTCGGTCAGTAATGCGGTTTCGATGATGACTTTCACCAACGCACCTGCTTTATGCCCTGCTTCAACCACACCCTGAATATCGCGTGCAACGAGCGTATGATCTTCGCCCTTCAACGCGCCGATGTTGATAACCATATCAATCTCAGTTGCGCCATCGCGCAGGGCTGTTTCGGTCTCGAAGACTTTCACGTCCGGGGCAGATGCCCCGAGCGGGAACCCGATCACGGTGCAGACTTTCGCATCCGCACCGCGCAGGAGATCGGCACAGAGCCTAACATGGGCAGGATTTATACAAACGGAAGCAAATTCATACTTGCGCGCTTCGTAGCATAATTGCGCAATCTGATCGGGCGTCGCATCCGGTTTGAGCAGCGTATGGTCGATCATCGCCCCAAAATCCAAATCTTCGGGAATTCTGCCCAGCGTGGAAGAGATACGTTCCGCGCCCGCACTAATCACGTGCCCAACATCATCGAAACAGGTTTTGACAAGAATACCATCACCTTCTTCGACCGCACAATATGCGCCATCAGGCGTATCTTGCGCTTCTTGTTCAGTCAACGCGCGCAAAACTTCACGCGTAATGACCTCAACTATTTTTTCAACATTTTTCGGATCAATTGCCATCTTAATTTCCAGTTTTCGAATATTTCTTTTCTACAGCGGTAATTTTATCCACGCGCTTGGCATGACGACCGCCACCAAATTCTGTAGCCAGCCAAACGTCAACGATCTGTTTCACTAGATTGTCACCCAGTAAACCAGCCCCCAAAGTCAACAAATTGGCATCATTATGCTCGCGGCTGTTCACCGCCGTAGCATAGTCATAACACATCGCAGCGCGCACACCGGGTACTTTATTGGTGGTCATACAACTGCCAATCCCGGCCCCATCGATCATGATGCCGCGCCACGCTTTTCCTTGATTGATTTTTTCTGCAACACAAAGTGCCAAATCAGGATAATCGACGGATACTGCGCTATGCGCACCGCAATCGACCGTGTCAAAGCCTGCTTCCGCTATATGTGCTTTGAGCATCTCCTTCATCTTATATCCGCCATGATCTGCCCCCAAAGCAACTATTTTCCCGCTCCCCGAGCCGCTCACTTGCGGAAGCGGAGTCTCGGTACGCGTCTCACCTCCGTGCATCGTACGACGCACAACATTACTTACGAGGGTTTTTAGTTCAGAATCCGAGATCATATTTTCTCCTAAACCTGCGTTGTATGGACTGGCAGTCGCCGAAAGACGAATTCATCCGCGGTAGCCTGCAAACGCAGGTTGGTGTAAAAGCGGAAGCGATCTGCGCGTAATTCAGAGTCCACGTATTCTATCACTTCACCTGTTTCCAGACAGGTTTCTCGATGAAAAGCCAAAACAACTGCTGGTTGCGTCAGCTTGAGCAAACGAGCTACTTCTGGCGTTGCCAAGCTGGCTTCAATTTCCTGCTCGGCATAGCTGGGGGATTTCCCATAAACCTTCGAGAGAGTCTGATACAGAGACGCTTTCGAGAAATCGAATTCCAGAATGCCGGGGCAAAATGCGTGCGGTAAATAAGCACGCTCAATTGCAACCGGCTCCCCATCCATCTCACGGACGCGATAAAGAAAAACCACTTCCGCGCCAAGCTGAACACGCAAACGGCGTGTCAGGAATGGGTCGGCAGAAATCAGCTTCGCATCCAGCACGCGGCTGGTGATTGTGTTGCCGCGTAATTCCATCTCTTGTGTCATCCCGAAGAGATATTCGGCTGTCTTCGTCAAACGGCTGTCCGTAACGAAAGTTCCTAATCCTGCAACCGTCTTCAAGATACCGTCATTTGCTAATTCGCTCAATGCGCGCCGAACAGTGTTGCGTCCAACTGAAAAGGTCTCGCATAAGTCATTTTCAGAGGGCAAACGGTCATGCGGTTTGAGTTCACCAGATTCAATCTGCTGAAGAAGCGCGTCGTAGACAACTTGATAGAGAGGTTTATCTATAGTCATAGGTTTCTAACGGAACAACTTATACCAACCTGTACCAACAGGTCTGTCTCATTATAGCACCTTCTCTTTTTCATTTCAAGTTATTTCTCATGGTTACCTCACAATAAAGAAATTAGCAAAGAATTTATATTAATTTCATCTGGCAAAAAAACACCCCAGTAATGGGGTGTTTAGAATAAAGGGACACAGAAATCAGAGTTTAATTCAAAAAAGCAAAGGTATCCATGATAGCCATGAAGAGTTCCACTAGATATTTCTCGCTAGTTCTATTCGTGCCCCTAAACGAAGGTTCAAAACTTGCATGGTAATAAATATCGTTATGGCTAGTAAAAACATGAAGAAAAGATACACTGTCATCCTCCGAACCTGTGCTTATCAAGAATGCCTTCTCACCTTCTAAATGAAAATGTATTCTATAAATTTCCTCATCGGACAACTGTCTTTCAATGAACTCATCTAGCTCATAATCTTTATGCTCTTCATAAAAAACGGTAAGTAATTTCGCAATGAACATAGTTTCTGGATTTTGATCCACAACTGTGCTTGCGGTATGCAATATAATACTATCATTTTCTTCATCCCAAGTCATGTAAAACTCAAAGGGATATGCAAAACAATAATTTCCTTTTCTTGATATATATATTTGGTATCCGTCTTCTATGCATCTGCCAGGAACTAAAAGATCTTTGTGTTCATCTGAGTTTAAATTACCTGAACTCAAACTGCTTGACGCTGAAACTGTAGGAATACAAGATGATAAAAACAAAGCTACAAAAACAGAAAAATAAAGCACTCTACGCTGATACGACATCCTTTCCTCCTTGATGTTTGGAACAGCATTTTAATATTACACCCTTAGGCTATTATGTCTGTGATGTACCAATAAAAAACATATCCCCCATTCTACACGAAATTTACCAATTTTCAACCTATCTTATGACCACTTTCTCCAGAAGTAACGTCACCTTTTCTTAAAAGGAATTGTCAACAAGAAGCCAAGAGCTATCACGGCTTGCCCAATTTCTACTCCGGTTGCCTGTAAGGGTCCAAAAAAAGGGACATCAGGAAGAGGCTGTGTGCCCATTCCAAAGACATCTGCCATTCCAGTAAAAACAGCGAGGACATAGCCCGTAGCAACCAGTCGCAGGCCAATATCCGCGGCGATAGAGCGTTCGTCATCTCCCCACAGGGCAACCAAGCCAATAAATCCCCCAAGGCAAATAATGCCTAAACCAACCAAAAACACAGCGATTTGGACAAATCCCACAACGGGGCTCCGATCCAAACCGAATATTTCTGGTTTTGCGCCCAAAATGAAAATTAAGAATCCAAAAAGTGTGGCGAACAACCCAAATTTGATTGACGATCGGGAAGTGGATGGTGTTTCTGTTTTGGCAAATGTCATAAGGATGGGAGGTTTTTATTAAGGTGATTGATGAAATTCTTGCCCAAAATGGCCGCGATGTCGCTCTCAGTATACCCTTGTTCAGCAAGAAGAGGGGCAAGTTTTTGAAGATCAGCGATGGTATCAATACCCCTTGGTACGGATTCTAAACCGAAGCCGCCATCGAAATCTGAGCCGATGCCGGCATGATATGCGTCTCCGGCGAGTTGACAGATATGGTCAATTTGTGCAATAACATGCGCGAGAGTAATTGGCTCTCGTCCATCTGATTTTTTCCAGCCAGTTTGCAAAAAAGCATTAAAGAGGGCGATGCCTATCACGCCATCACGTTCGATAATACCTCGAATCATGCGGTCTGAAAGATGACGATTGGTTCCAGAGTTAGGGAGCAATGCCGCCGCATTACTATGGCTGGCGATCAACGCACCTTTGTAGATATCGAGAGCTTCTAATGCAGCTTCTTCATCCATGTGGCTGATATCGAGAATGAAGTTATATTCTGCCATCGCAACCAGCAACTCCCTGCCCTCATTGGTGAGAGGACCAGGTTCATGCCAACCACCGCAATAACGCGTCCCGACCCAGGCGGGACCAATGATACGAAGACCTAAATCCCACCATTCTTCAAGTTCTTCAGGAGAGCGAATACCTTCTGCGCCTTCCATGAGCAAGACCATCCCCGTAGGGCGTGGATGCTTATCTTCAGTATCCTGCCACTTGGACAGATGCAAGCTCAAATCAGGTGCGGTGCGGATGATGTCAAATTTATCGGGATGCTCTTCGATTAATCGCCTGTAAATGTCAATTTGGTTGCGATAGAGCCGATGGGCTTCATCCGTATTGTTATAGCTAAACTTCACCCACGCATCGTTTTGATAACGTCTCGGCGATGCAAAGAGGGTCGCAAATATGAGGGTTATTTTGCCCTGCTGGTATTCTGGAAAACCAAAGAGGGTATTTCCTGTATGCTCAACTACAGCAGAGCCATGCTCGATACGACGTGTTTCCGCGACAGGGCGCGTGTAATCCCGCCCAAAGGATTGAATATTATGAGCAAGATCTTCGTGCGCGTCTACAATTAAATGCATAGGTTTTGGAGATTAGATAGGATAAAAAAAGAGCGCACCCGATGGGGTGCGCTCTCGTTTATCAGGGTTATTTTTCTTTAGAGGCTTCTTCGTCTGTTTCTTCTGCCTCTTCTTCAGCAGCTTCTTCAACTGGGGTTTCTTCTTCAGTTGGCTCTTCTTCCACAGCTTCTTCAACCGGAGTTTCTTCTTCAGTTGGCTCTTCTTCCACAGCTTCTTCAACCGGAGCTTCTTCTTCAGTTGGTTCTTCTGCGACAGCTTCTTCAACCGGAGTTTCTTCTTCAGTTGGTTCTTCTTCCACAGCTTCTTCAACCGGAGTTTCTTCTTCAGTTGGTTCTTCTGCGGCAACTTCTTCAACCGGAGCTTCTTCTGCAACAGGTTCTTCAGCTGGAGCTTCTTCAGCAGGGGTTTCTTCTACTTCAGGCTCATCTGATGCTTCGAGAGCTTGAGCAAGAGCTTTCATATCTTTATCAACATATGCCGCAGAATCGACTTTTCGCATACTCAAACCAATGCGACGGCGGTCTGCTTCGATGCGAATGATGCGCAAGTTGACAACATCACCTTCATTAAGCTCTTCTTTTGGATGCTCAACACGCTGATCACTAATTTCAGAGACGTGAATCAAACCTTCAATATCGTCTCCAATGCGAGCAAAAGCACCAAATTTGGTCAGGCGAGTAATTTTGCCTTCGATCAATTGACCAACCTGGAATTTCTCAATACGAGATTTCCATGGGTCTTCTTGTAACTGACGTAGAGAAAGACCAATGCGGTTTCTATCATCGTCAATGCTAATAACTTTTACTTCTACGCCCTGCCCAACCTTGAGAACTTCACTAGGATGCTTAACACGTTCCCAGGAAATTTCAGAAAGGTGAACAAGCCCATCTGCGCCATTGATATTCACGAATGCACCGAAATTTGCCAAACTCGTGACACGACCAGTATAGGTGCCACCAATATCCAAACCTTCAATCACTCGTTCTTTAATATCCTGGCGAGATTCATTACTGGCTGCACGCTCAGAAAGAATTAAGCGACGGCGTTCTTTATCAACTTCAATAACACGAACGTTAATCGCCTCACCATGCATTTTAGCCCAACGCTGTTCAGGGGTTGCGCCAACAGCCATGCTACGACGCACTGCGCTAACCTGCGAAGCAGGCACAAAACCGCGCAAACCTTCTACGTCTACAAGCAAGCCACCCTTGTTATATCCGCTGACCTTACCTTCATAGGCTTCTTCATTCGTGAGCATTTCGCTAACGAGTGTCCATGCTC
Organism: Anaerolineae bacterium; assembly: GCA_018645405.1. Taxonomy (GTDB): domain Bacteria; phylum Chloroflexota; class Anaerolineae; order Anaerolineales; family Villigracilaceae; genus Desulfolinea. The sequence continues at coordinate 14,037 of JABGOQ010000036.1, forward strand.
GCATTTCAATGGCACGAGTATAAGAAAGAATCACATTGCCGTATTTATCTTCAGGGTTAAGAACATAGGCTTCGATTTCTTGTCCAACCTCGAGTGATTTAATCACTTCAGGAGACATATCATCCAAGGCACGTCCAGCAATAACACCTTCTGATTTTGCACCAATGCTTACTAAGATTTGGCTAGGGCCAATACTGGCAATAACGCCTGTACGAATTTCGCCCCGCTGTGGCAAGTCAACTTTGTATTCTTCTGCATCAAGAAGGTCTGCCATGCTTGGCATATCTTCTTCGGCATCATCTTCTTGTACATCAAGAACTTCTTCTTGCTCTTCTTGTACTTCAGCTACAACTTCTTCTTGCTCTTGGCTTTCTTCTGCAACAACTTCTTGCCCGTCTAAGGCATCGTTCTCTGACATCATTCAACAACTCCGCTTTCAAAAATTTATACGCCGCATTATACAGGCTAAGCAAGAACTTGACAAGCCTTGCTCTGCGCTTATAATGCTCTCTATGCTAACTACTTATCCATTTACAGCCATCGTTGGGCAAAAACGAATGAAGCGCGCCCTGATTTTAAACGCTATAGATATTCGCATCGGCGGAGTCTTGATTCGTGGGGAACGCGGTACAGCCAAATCTACTGCCGCTCGCTCCCTAGCCGCATTACTCCCTGCCGTTCAAGTTGTGGATGGATGCCGATTCGGATGCGACCCCAAACACTCAGTAAGCTGGTGTACGGAATGTCGGGAACGCGCACAAACTGATGGCTTGCTTCCGCCAAAAGAACGACCGATTCCTTTTATCAACCTCCCCGTTTCAGCAACAGAAGACCGCGTGGTCGGTACCCTCGATATTGAACAAGCCATCCAAAAAGGCGAACGTCATTTCGAAGCTGGTGTTCTCGCCTCCGCCAATCGCGGACTCCTCTATATAGATGAAGTCAACCTCCTCGACGACCACGTTGTAGATGTGCTCCTTGACTCTGCTGCCATGGGCATGAATATCGTCGAACGTGAAGGAATCTCCTTCTCTCACCCCGCACGATTCATTCTCGTTGGCACAATGAATCCCGAAGAAGGCGATTTGCGTCCACAATTGCTTGATCGCTTTGCGCTCTCTGTAGATATTGTCGGCATTCGTGAAGCACGTGAACGCGTTGCCATCATGGAACGTCACCTCGCCTTTGAGCAAGACCCCGATTCCTTCCACGCAGAATGGAAAAAAACCGAAGAAACACTCTCAGCACAAATCGTCCACGCCCGCACCCTTGTAGATAAAGTGACCTATACCAGACGCGACCTACTCTCCATCGCCGCGCTGACCTCATCTCTCAACGTGGACGGTCACCGTGCTGACTTGGTGATTCTGAAAGCAGCGCGTGCCCAAGCCGCCCTCGATGGCCGTACAAAAATTAATGATATGGATATTGCCCTCGCTGCGGAACTGGCTCTCCCTCATCGCGTCAATAGTACGCCTTTTGGACAAGCAGGCATGACACCTACCCAACTTCAGGAACGTATTGAAGAATTACGCGATCAAGCTATTGCTGATGAAGATGAAACGCAAGAAAACCAAAAAAGCGATAATGAAGGTGGCGAGGAAAAAAAAACTTAAAAATTGAAGCAGATAGTCAGGAAGGATCTCCTCAAGGTCAACCTGAAGCAGCACCACAAGATGATGTTTCTGCCCACACCGATGCAAATTGGTGGGAAGGGGGGCAAAAAGTAAAGCCTGGCGAAGAATTCAAAGCACGTTCTCTAAACACTCCCCTCGACAAACTCTCCCGTCGTCGATCTGGACGACGGTCTACGACGCGTACCGAGCGCAAACACGGACGCTATATTCGTGCCACACCTGCTAATGGGCGCAAAGACGATATCGCATTTGATGCAACTTTGCGCGCTGCCGCACCTTTTCAAAAAGAACGCGTTGAAGAACGGAAGAAAGTTGCCTTTGCGATTAAAAAAAGTGATTTGCAGCGCAAGATTCGCGTTAATAAATCTGCCAATCTCGTTCTCTTTCTGGTAGACGCAAGCTGGTCAATGGCGGTTGCTGAAAGAATGAACGCAACGAAAGGCGCAATCCTGTCTCTTTTAACGGATGCCTATCAACGTCGCGATCGAGTCGGGCTGATCGTCTTCCAAAAAGATCGGGCTACACTCATCCTCCCCCCCACAAACTCAGTTCAACTGGCACAGCGTGCGCTAGCCGATATCCCCGTTGGTGGGAAAACACCCCTTTCGGCGGGGTTGTTGATGGCATCTGAAATTTTAAAGCGCGAAAGTTATACACATCCCGATATTGAGCCACTCTTGATCGTAATGACAGATGGCGCGGGGAATGTTGCAATTGGTACAAATCCGCCAAATGAAGAAGCATATACTTTTGCCGACAAAATCGCTAAAAACGACATTCGCAGTATTGTTGTCAATATGGAACATGAGGCTTTTGACCAAGGGCTGGCACAAGAGTTGGCGGATCATCTTGATGCGCCTTGTTTCACGCTCGACGATTTGAAAGCTGAGAGTCTCTATAGGGCGGTAAAACAAGGATTAGCTGGATAGTATAAAAAAGCAGGTTACGCTAAAGCGTGACCTGCTTTGAATAAAAGGGGTGGTATGGAAAATCAAATTAGGGTCCCCAACGAGGTTGCCAATCACAATAATCATTGTCCGTCAGACGGCGCAAATCGCTCCCATCTGTGCGCATTATGTAAATCTCGCAACCGAGGTCTTCGCCGTAATGATCAAAATATGCCGTAAACGTGACCCAGTTTCCATCTGGTGAAAAGCTGGGGCCCTGGCTATTGCCGCCCGTCGGGGTGATCTGATGAAGGTTTGAGCCGTCATCATTCATTAAGTATAGTTCACGATTCCAAGGCGTTCCTGAATAAGTGACGATTTCTCCGCGTGCCGACCAATCAGTGCGACCACGTAAGCGGTTCATTACGTTGACTTGGCGAGGGCTTCCGCCATTTGAACCGACGATATACATTTGAATACTACCGTTAAAATCCGAGGCGAAAAGAATCTCATCCCCATTCGGGGACCAAGTTGGGTCCCAGCCTGATCCGTAAACCTGATGTGGGTTCGTCCCATCTCGATCCATGGCCCAAATAGCATGTTCTGATGTTGGCGTCCAATATGTAAAAGCGATTTGGCTACCATCGGGAGAGATTTCGGGGGCGGTTAATACACCCAAAGCATCCGTCAACTGTGTGGCTTGTCCATCAAGAGTCATCTCGTAGATATCGTAGACATTCTCACCACCAAATTGAGCATAGACCACGCTCCCCCCATCTGAGGCCATCGAGGGGTAAAAGTGACGGGTGTAATCTTCGGTTGTCAAGCGGCGTTGACCTGTCCCATCGGCGTTGATCAGGCAGATTTGATCGCCCGATATTTGGCAAACATAAGCTATTTTGCCCGTCGGTTTAGTGGGATCAGGTGTCGGGGTAAGTGTTATTTCCACAAGGGTAGCAAGTGTAGGCTGCGTGCGAGTCGGCATTCCCGTCAAAGCAATTTGTGTCGCAATTTGAAAAGGATCTGGTGGGGGTTTTGTTGTGGGCAAATTGCAAGAGGTTAGCAAAAAAACTGAGGTTAGCAGAGTGAATAGCCGGCGCATGGGTTCCTCCAATATTTTCAGACTATGATACCCGAAAAAATCTGTGTTTTCATCTTTATTTAGAAATAGTGTTTCCCCAATAAAAAGAGCCAAGCTGCTCACGCAATCTGGCTCTTTTAGGTGTGAATTTGTGATTGATGCTAGTTTTGCTCATTCGCGATCATATCCAGAAAAGCCTGAACAATCTCTGGGTCAAATCTTGTTCCTGTCTCTTTTTTAATATAGGCTAAAGCTTCTTCAGATTTCCAGGCTGTACGATAAATGCGATCTGAAGTAAGCGCATCAAAAATATCAATTATCGAAAAAATGCGTGCCGCGATCGGGATTTCAGTTTTTTCTAAGCCTCGTGGGTAACCATCTCCATCCCATCGTTCGTGGTGATTATATGGAATATCCATAGAGGGTTTTAAAAAGGGGATATCAGATAACATCTCAAATGCCATGGTGGGGTGCAGCTTCATAACCTTCCACTCTTCATCTGTTAGAGGACCTTCTTTTAGCAGGATATTATCAGGAATGCCCATTTTTCCGATATCGTGCAAAATAGCTCCCCGCCGTACATGAACCAGCTCTTTTTCTGAGATTCTGAATTTGCGAGCTAATTTCACGGTTAGATCAACAACTCGGCGAGAGTGTTTATCAGTATTGACATCCCGTAAATTGAGTGCCAAAGACCATCCTTTTAGCGTTTCATCATAGGCTGTTCTCAATTCTTCTTCAATACGTTTTCTCTCGGTAAGCTCTTCTCTGGAAAGCTCATATAATTTGGAAACTTCCTGTGCTGCCGCGACAATATCCATCCCTTGTGCTTTATTTACTTTTGAAAGGGCTTCGTTGGATAGTTCCAGTTTACTTCTTAGCAAACGCAATTCATTACGGCTTTGATTCAGCTCTTGAATGATTTTACCAGATCTGGTTGTGTCCTTTACAACGACAAATAAGCCCATTCTTTCATCTTGTTTCCCTGCATATAAAATTAAGGAAATATATCGAAGTTTCCCGTCTTCCAATTCCAAATTGATATTTTCAAGAGTGATCGGTTCTCTCTTCCAAATCAAAATTTCCTGAATATATGCTTCCAAGCCGACAATCTCTGGAAAATGTGCCGTCAGGAGATTCCCTATCTGAACGTTACGATTTGGAAGAAATTTTTGCAGTTCAGAAGAAATATATCGAATATGTAATGATGGATCTGCCCATAAGAAACCAACTGGTTGGTTTTTAATCATAAAATGGGCAACATTTTCGTAATCGGTATCAAGTTTTTTAAAAGGTTTTGTAGTCATTATATTAAACCAAATGTTCAGCAAGCTCTTCAAAAGCCATTTCGACATCCTGCCCTGTCTTGGCACTGGTCATAATAACGGCAACCGTATTGAAATGCTGGGCCTGCTCTTCCAAAAGTGCCAGAGTAATTTCTTGCATATTCTTAAGATCAATTTTATTGCCCACCACGACAATAGGAATATCTGGGCTGATAGCTTCCAGTTGTTCATGATATTTTTTCAAAGAAGTTAATGTTTCAGATCGGGTAAGATCACAGACCAAGATAGCCCCTTGTGCTCCCTGTAAATAGCTTGATTGCACGCCAGAGAATTCTTCACTACCTGCCAAGTCCCAGATAAGCATATTTAGCATAATATCTTTGGAAATATTTATTGGCTTTCGAGAAATTTTAACCCCAATTGTACTCAGGTAACGACCACTAAAGCGATCATAAACAAAACGCTCTGAAAGACTAGTCTTTCCTACTGAAAAATCACCTAGCAAACAAACTTTTTTTTGAATGAGAGTGGCCATAGATTTTTTGTTATTTTAGTTGATCTAACGGATGATCCAGAGTTGATTAACCCAACCTTCTATTTCAGGTTTTCCTTCTACCTCGCGACGAATATAGAGCCAACCATCGCCTTTTTCAAGAATGCTAAAACGCTCGCCTTCATAGAGGATATCCAAAACCGGATTTTCAGTACCAGCCCCGCTACGGATATTGACATTTCCAATGGCCATGCCTTGATCTGGGCGTAGGGTTGGTGTGACAGTGGGCGTAGGTTTCATTGTTCTAGTAGGAGAGGGTATGAGCGTTGATGTAGATGTTGGCTGTGGTGTAGATGTTGGTGTTGATGTTGGCACAGGGAAAGCATAGGGCCATAAACGAATTGTAAAAAAACAAGAAAAAATAGATAGTGCTAAAAGTAAAAGAAGAGCAATAAAAATAGCAAAAGCTGTTTTTTTTTGCTTTGAAGACATTCCTGCTGGCTTAAGAATATCATAGGGATATAGCAAGGGGCGTAATTCATCAGCCAGTG
>JABGOQ010000034.1 GCA_018645405.1 Anaerolineae bacterium
CTAATTTAAGATATTTTTGATAATCAATAATGGCAGCTTTATATTTTTTTTGCTGCTGCCTAAGCGTTGCCCTATTATAAAAAGCGCCTGCAAAATCTGGCTGGATGTGGATAGCGTGCGTAAAATCGGAAATAGCGCCTTTGATCTCTTTTTGGATTCCGCGAACAAGCCCCCGACTATTATACGCATCTGCTAGATCGGGGTGAATGCGAATTGCTGCGTCATAATCGCTTCGTGCGCCTGTAAAATTGTCCTGGTTATATCGTTCAAGACCGCGATGATTATAGGCTTCGGCAAACTCAGGGTTGATGCGGATGGCTTCATCATAATCTGCAATCGCCCCTTTGACATCTCCCTTTTCGCCGCGCGCATTCCCGCGATGATAGTAGGCACCTGTATAATCGGGCTGGATTTTAAGTGCCCGGTTGAAATCTTTGATCGCTTTTTTAAAATTGCTTTGCTTGCTTTCTGTGATACCTTTTCCCAAATAGGCTTTTGCAAAATCTGGCCATAAATGAAGCGTTTCTTCAAAATCTGAAATCGAGCCTTCGAAATCACCTTCTTCTCTGCGCACCTTGCCTCTTCGATAATAGGCTTCGGCAAAATCAGGGCGAGCGCGTAAGACCTCGGTAAAAGCATGGGCTGCATCTGAAAAAACACCATGCTGTGCAAAGGCCACGCCACGTTCGAACCACTCTTCAGTGATCAATTCTTTCATTTGAACTGGGGGCGTGCTTTCCACTTCTTTTTTTTCTTCGGCTGTTTTTTGGGCTATGAGCCTGATCAAAGAAGCTATAGTCTCTTCTTCAGATGGTGCGCTCAGGCAACGTTCGCGCAATTTTTCCATCCCCGCATAAAAGTATTCTGAATAAAGCCTCAACCCGCTATAGTTTTTAAGCGATGCCAACTTCCCACTGATCGCCTTTTGAACAGAGGGGCTACCTGCATCAAAACCCTCCATCACGAGCGGGATAATATTCCGTTTCTCATCAATTGCAAATTCGATTTCTTTACGCAAAGGGCTTTCATCTATCTGGCAAAGCTCTATCGCAGAAGGTGAGATAATAACCAGAAAATGGGCTCGGTTTTTAATATTCTCTTTGGCAACTTCGCTAAAATTCTCCTCCCTTCCTGTTTTTTGCTCCATAAAAAGATCGAAGCCTTGCTGAGATAAACTCTGATAAACCGCCAACGCGGTATGAAAATTGGTCCGTCTATAGCTGATGAATGCCCTTTTCTCGGTACGCCCCATAACTTTCTCCTGTGATTGTTTTGAGGAAGTGATTATACTCAGAAAATCTTTGAATTAAACGAGGGGCTTGAAATCATACAGCCCTTCTTTTTGAAGATAATTATAGACGGCATCAGAAAGATAATAACGGATGGGTCGCCCCTCTGTCGCACGGAGGCGAATTTGGCGAGAGGCAATTTCGAGTAATGGAGCATCGACGTAACGCAGCTTTGACCTGAGGCTGGGTATCGCTATATCGAGTTCGCTCAAGTCGAGCAGATCATCTGGGCGGCGCATCACACCGATTTCATGGCAGGCTTTCAGAATATCTTCTGGGCGATGCCAGGTAGGGAAATTATGCAGCGAGTCTCCACCCATTAGATAGACAAGGTCTGCATTGGGATACTTTTCCTTAATCAGATGGAGCGTATCAACGGTATAGTGCGGTCCTTCGCGATCAATTTCGACTTGTGAAAGTTCAAAAAAAGGATTGTCATTAATTGCAAGGTGTACCATAGCCAAACGATGCTTGAGGGGCGTGATGGTCTGATCCTGTTTATGGGGCGGGTCGGGAGTCAGTACCCAAAGCAAGCGGTCGAGATTAAGTTGTGAGCGAATCTCGCAAGCCAAAATCAAATGTCCCAGATGCGGAGGGTCAAATGTCCCGCCGAAAATGCCTATTCGTTCTTTTTCCATGGGGCTAGTATAACGCTTTTTTTGAGATAAGAAGATTCACCCAATTTTTAATAATTATTACAATATTATATGAGAAGAACCTCTTTGTGAGTTGCACCATTTGAAGTACCATCCATTTATCAGACAAATTATTAATTTAAAGATGCTGTTGCTGTCATTGAAGCCGAAAATACAAAAAAAGTTGAGCATATTGTCCACAACGAACTTCAACCTATTCCTAGCGTATTGGATACGCTAACCTGCCTTGCTGTTGATTGAGTGTACTCAAGGCAGGTGACATCTGTTACTACACGATGTTACTCTGTGCTTGTATAATAAATAGGTGTAATGCAAAAAGTGCGTTGCACCTACTTTTATATCCAATCCATCTTTAGGAGAAAAAATGACCGCAAAAATTATCGACGGAAAAGCGATTGCTCTACAAGTTCGCGAAAACGTAAAAAAAGAAGTTGCCAAGCGCGTTGCTGCAGGCAAACCCAAACCCGGTTTGGCGACTGTCTTGGTTGGCGAACGAGTTGACTCATCGACCTATGTACGTATGAAACAGAAAGCTTGCGCCGACTTGGGAATGAATTCCTTTCACCGCCCACTCCCTATTGATGCGACACAAGAAGAAGTTGAAGGCCTCGTTAAAGAGTTAAATGCCGACCCCGCCGTAAACGGGATTCTTGTTCAGTTGCCACTCCCTGATCATCTTGATGAAGAGAAAGTTTTGCAAGCAATTGACCTTGAAAAAGATGTTGATGGCTTCCACCCGATCAATATCGGTCGTTTGGCACAAAAGGGACGTGAACCGCTCTTCGTTCCCTGCACACCATATGGAACAATTTATTTGCTCAAGCAAGCGGGTGTTGAGCTTTCGGGCGCGAACGCTGTTGTTTTAGGGCGCTCGAATATTGTCGGGATGCCGGCAGCCCTGCTCCTCGTCAAAGAAAATGCAACCGTGACCATTGTCCACTCACGCACCAAAAATATCGAAGATGTCGTTCGCAATGCAGATATCATCATCGCGGCGATTGGTATGCCTGAGTTTGTCCGTGGAGATTGGGTCAAACCAGGTGCCGCGATCATAGACGTGGGTATCAACCAAAAAGATGACCCGACTCGCAAACGCGGCTACCGCCTTGTTGGCGATGTCCACTATGATGAAGCCGCCGAAGTTGCTGGTCATATCACCCCTGTTCCCGGTGGTGTTGGTCCCATGACGATTGCGATGCTGATGGCAAACACCCTGCGTGCAGCAGAAATTCAGCAAGACTAATAAGCTATAAATCAGCAATTAGCAAAGAGCCTCATCTTGCGATGAGGCTCTTTTTTCTTTTAATTTAATCTTCTAAACTTTGCAAAAATGCGATGATATGATCTGCCGCCGCCCCTTGTTGCTCGGCAACGCTGATTTCTGCGCCCACATCCCTTGCCATCGGGCCCGTATAACCGTATTGCAAACGATTACCACCATCAATCACTCCATAAACCGTATGCGCAGGTAAATAAGGCTTTTGCCAATTCAACAGGTCTTCGTTCTCATCATCGAGCGTACCGTAAATATACAAAACAGGCAAATTTATCTTTGCCAGACTTGTTGCTTCATCCAATCGGGCAGCGAGCAAAATTACGGCATCTAACTTATCTGTGTTTTTGAGCGCGAAATCAACAGGAAGAACACTGCTCCAGGTTGTTCCACCGACAACCCAGTTTTCGATATTCGGATAAGCAGAGATGACTTCATTTATTCTCTTCGCTTCTACTGCAAAATCATATTCCCGCTCAAAACGGCGAGCCAAGAAAGTGACCTGATATCCTTCTTCCGCTATCATCTGTGCAAGAGGCGCGTACAAACGGACATCTAGATTGCCCTCAGGATAAAGAATCAGCCCTATAGCCGTATCACCCGCAGCCGGAGAGAAAACGTAGCTCTCCTTATCCTCCCAATTCTCGACAGAAACTTTGTCATTACTCTGTAGAGCTATCTTTACTTCATCTGGGACGCCCAAAACAACGCCTGAAAACAAAGCCCAATTTATTCCTGCCGCAGCGGCAATTCCCATCAAAACGAGCATGATCTTTAAATATTTTTTCATGAGGTTACTCCTCGAAGACAAATCTCATAGACAATATGAAAACCATATAGCAAAGATTTTACTCTCATTCAAGACTATCGCTTACGAAGAAATATATTATATCTCTTTTCCTCATTTCCCCTTGTGTTGATACTTTCGTTGACAAGCGTAAGCAAAGAGGTTAAAAATAGGGCACTGCAGTAGAGTATTGGCTGCAGTATCTTTTTGTATAGGTCTTAAAGTTGTGAATATTCTCTCAATCAGCGATGTTATCATCCCCTTTCTCAATAGCCCTGAGCTCTGCGAAAAAAATCGTGAGGTCGATTTTGTGATTGCATGCGGTGATTTACCCTATTATTATCAGGAATATATTGCTGAAAAACTTGGGGCTTCTCTTTATTTTGTGCGCGGAAATCACGATGCTTTAATTGAATATGGCGCCGACGTAGATCGTAAAGCCCCTATTGGCGGGACAGATCTTCATCGTCGGATTGTGCATAGAGAAGGGCTTATTATTGCTGGCATTGAAGGGAGTGTTCGCTATAATAAGGGCAACTTTCAATACACGCAAAAAGAAATGTGGATGCACGTATTCCGTCTGGTACCAGAATTACTGCTCAACCGCCTCCTTTTTGGGCGTTCTCTCGATATTTTTATAACTCACGCTGCACCTTGGGGCATCCACGATAAACCGAATCGGGTACATCAGGGGATTAAAGCCTATAAATGGTTAATCCGTGTTTTTAAACCGAAATATCATTTTCATGGTCATAACCATGTTTATAAATCAGACACAATTACAGAAACCCAAGTGGGGGATACGCTCGTGATCAATACCTATGGCTATAAGCAACAAGACCTAAGTTTTTAACCCCCAATCATTATCGACAAATAAAGACCGGTTGCTTGGCATTGCGCAAGACTTCATCCAGTGCGCTACCCAAAATCACCTCCGCAACTGGTTTTCGGCTATACCCTCCCATCAGGATCATATCGATCTCTTCTTCTTCCACAGCTTTCAAAATGGATTCGCCCACCTCTCCGTTTTTGTGGATAAACTTTGCAGTAATATTTTGAGAATCCAGATAACGCTTCGCTCGGAACGCTGCCCATGGAGGCTTGCTTCCGTTTTCGGTCACGGTCAAGACGACAAGCGATGCCTCCCAACGTCCTACAAAATAAGCCGCCATATAGATAGCTTCTTTTGCTTTAGGGCTGCCATCATAAGCGATCAAAAAACGTTTGAGTTTCCGCGATGTGGGGTGAACAGTCAGGATTGGACGAGGACAACGCTGAATTAGAGAGCGTATCCCTGAGCTTAAGCGAGACGAGATTTGAGATTCTGGAGGATGTGCCATATACAAAACAACTAGATCGCTCCAGCGAGCACGGGCGTTAATGGTAGAGGCTATCCCACCTACATCTACAGCAAATTCGCCAACAAGACCAGCATCCTGGCAACGAGCCTCGAACTGCTCTGCCAATGATTTTACGAAATCACTTTCACGCTCGCTTTCGTTTTCAACAATATGCAATCCAAGTAAATGCGATTCCTCGCGCAAAGCTACTCGAATCGCTTGCTCAAGTGCTTGCCAGCTTTGCTCTTTTCCGTTAAATGGCACAAGAATATGTGTAAAGAGATGCCCTGCGGCATGGGTCGCCAACTGATCTTCTCGCCATTTGCCGGGCTGAGGCCCTGGCTCTAAAATGGGAGGAATTATCGCCGCGCGAATTCTCTTAACAAATCGAGTTAATCTCTGTTTAATTCCCTCGCCCCGCTGATTCACCAAATCATCCGCAACATCATCTACACCTACAGACCAACCCAAGTTTTCTTCTAGCTTCTCTTGATGCTCAGCCATCCAAACATAGAGATCGGTTTCTGTTCGTTTGGGAAATCCCCGCAGAATACCCCGATTTTTGATGACCTGAATCACAGGCAGATAAACCTCACGATGCCAATCGCAAGCGGCTTCTTGAGCTGAAACTTCCTTGTCACTTTCAGCATTCATCTGCTGCTGGTGAAGGTGAATATGTTTTTCGAGCAGTTTATATCGCCCAGGAGCAGTGATATTTAAACTTGCTTGCGGACAGCTTTCATCAATATTGGTATTCGCCAGAAACTCAGCATATTCCGATTTCAAAATGAAATCATTAAGATCTGTTTCAGGCGTCAACGGAACTTTGGTATGGATTTCCGTAACATAGGCTTGCATTTCTTCAAGTCCACGCTCGCGAGCAATAGAAACGCGATGATTGCCATCCAGAACAAAATATGCCTCTCCAATTTGGTAAACCTGAATAGGCGGCATCTCATCAAGATCACGAAGCACAGATTTGACTTTTGCCCAGCGGAGCAATTGAGCGTTTTTACGTGGGAGGAAGTTGCGATTGAAATCTGAATACCGCCCAACGCTACCAATAATTGACTTTAGGGGAATCCGCTGTAAACCGCGTTTTTCCTCACCGCTAGCCTTAAGACGCTGACGAGCTTCTTCAAAAGAGAGCAGTGCATTATCATGTCCTGTTAACCGACTAACAACCTCTTGCAGGGCAGCTTTACGACGAGCACGTCTGAAATCATCAAGCGCAATACGATAGCGGGGGGATTGCTGTTCCATACGTGCTAGTATAACGTATCAGAGAATCCTTTGCCATAGAATGTGACTACCGCTTTCAGTTAGATGTTCACACGACTAAGCATCCACTATATTCAATAACAAGATTCAATCTTAAATTTTTAGCTATGCTATTACCTCCACGGTTTTGCGCATGCGGATTGTGATTCCCAATGCCAAACTAAGCGAGAAAATATACGCCGCTCCAAAAGGAATATAATACCCATCCCATATGTAGACCAAGACGAGGAAGATAAGGAAAAAGCTAAACTGAACCCAAGTCCAGTTTCTTAGCGTTTTAAGAAAATCACCATTTGTCTTTTCTTTTCGTGCTAGTGATGCCAAAAAGAGAAAGAAAAGGGCTATAAAAAGAAACTCTGCTGCCATCTCAAATTTGTTGTACCACCATGCTGGGGGTGTATATCCGCCCCAGAAATTGACCTCGCCATAGAAAGGCCAGAAGAGTTCGACTCCCCGAAACCAAATGATCAGGTCAAGCAAGGCGTGCATCGTCATGCCAATGCCCAGACCAACCCCCAGATTGCCGATTCGAGGGCGTTTTAGTAGCGCAGAAATCAGATAAAAGACTAATGCAAATCCAAAAATAACGACAATGCTATGAGAGAATGTGCGATGCAGGCCATGCGTATCTAATCCAGATAGTGTTGCGTATGCAACCGCCAATGCATCCATATCGGGGAGCATATTTCCTAACACAATTCCGAGCATTAGCCATTCTTTTTTAGGTGTCAATTTACGGACTGCCATACTAACCAGACCATGAATTCCTGCTTGTGCCATTTCGGCCTCCTTAATTAAGTTTTAAATTTATCTATAAAAATTATTGCATATTCGATATGCAAATACAAGAGAAGTTATTTCTCCACATATAAGGACAAAAAAACGCCGCAATCGCGGCGTTTTTACTGTATACTGAATACTACTTACTTGCTCTTCACTGGCTGCCTTAACACCGTCTTCAACTTCTCTGGCGCAACACGACGCGGATCACTGAGATAAATTTCGTGATGTTTCCCCGTCATGGCATATCCATTTTCGGGAATAAACTCACTGTGCATCTTCGCCAAAATGGGAGTCTCATCATCATAAGAGCCAACGTGCATGATCTGCACAGAAAGCCCTTCAGCGTAGCTCTCCATTCTCACCAAATCCAATGCGGCGGGATTTTTCTTCTTACGCACCTGCTCAACCGCATCCGCAAAAATCTCTGGCGTAATCCATTCTGGGGTCATGATCATCATCGTCCAATCCCAAGCAGCTTTTTCGCGGGTGATAAAAGTTTCCATATCTTCAGCCCACCAGAGCCCCTCCAAAGGAGGGACAACGTAATCTTTTTCCAGTGTCTTTTTGCTGACGAATTTCATTTTATAGGCTACGGCGTAGAGTGCTTCAAGAGCGTCCGAATAGTTTTTCGCCATAACAGGGTTATCCTTCTCAGTAGCCAATCCATGCCCATCAACCATAACAAATTGCATCTCTGGCACATTCACGCTCACGAACTTTTTTGCGGGGTTATAAAACTCTTTCATCGTTTTCTTGAAATCAACTTTAGACATTTTTCTCTCCATTTTTTCTACTTTCTTGTATCCAACACAAAAGTTTGTCCAGTCTTATAGCATTCAATCTCACTATCTCGATACAAGGTCACTGAGCCACCACCCAACACTTGCCATTCTACGCCCTCAGACAACATACCTGTGTATTCATCGATTCCGAGTAGAGTCACATCGGGCAATAATGTCATTAACTTCGCAGCCCAATGCTGACCAAAGGTATTATGATGAGGTAAAACACAGGCATTCTGCAACAAACCCAACCCCTGCTCAACTTTCCCAGCAGCAGGGTCGTAATAATGCTCACACATCACCATTGCTCCAGCACTTGATCCTGCGATAACCGCGCCCTTCTGATAAGCTTCCAAAATAGCTTCCCAAGCTTTGCTGCCTCGCAAAGTTTTCCCAAGATAATCCGTAAACCCACCCAGCATGTAAATCAGCTTCGCCGCACGGAGCATATCCGCAATCTCAAGGTCATTTGCGCTTTCTCTATTGATTAGGGACACAGATTCAACATCAGCTGCGCCCAGACTTTTGAACCAACGCACTCCATTCTTCCCAGCTCGTAGGTGATTATTATCCCGTGCAGCAGCGGTTGGGATGATGCAGATAGGGGCATCAAATCCATCTACCAATTCGATTGCGCACAAATCGGGTTCGCGCATTGCACCGCCAAATTCTGCGCCACCTTCCAAAAGCAAATATCCCATGCTAAATCTCCGCACCACTCTTCATTTTCCGGATCGTTTTCTCAACCCAACTTTTCTCCGCTTCGAGCATCATCAGGCTATGATCAAATAAGTATTGGACATGTGGAGGGAGAGGACTCTGCGCCCCAGCTTTTGCGCTGACGTGAGCCAGCCGCTCTTCCACCCCAGCCAAATACGATTCGAGCGCATTTTGGGCTTGGTCGCCGTCTAAGATGGGCAGATTCGCAACCCCTAACAAAATAGCGGGGTAGCTTTGTTTAGGATGCGATAAAGCCTCCAGCGTAGCCTCGCGCAATGCCACAAATCCCTCAGCCGTGATTTGGTAAACGCGCCGTGCTTTGCCGCGTCCCTGCGTGAGGATTAGTTCGCTCTCCACACAATCCACCTTTTCCAATTTTTTGAGCAAATAGTAAATTGAAGAGAACCCAATCTCCGTCCACTCGCGCATCCCGCGTTCTTCAATGATCTGCTCAATCTCATATCCATGACGGGGAGCTTCGGCGACAAGGCTCAAAATTGCTAATTCTGCATTGGTCATTTATTCATCCTTTATTATTCTAATACTAGAATAATATAAAAAGAGAGATTTGTCAAATAAAAAACTTCAGAAGTCTTCAAGACTTCCGAAGTTTTTTGAATGTAACTTATCTCATCTCTCTACATCTAAACAAAAGTGCGCAAAATAAATTACAAAAGATGTTTTATGTCCAAATCAAAATCAGAAATAATCCGTACCTTCGCCCCGGGCTGGTTTGCCTCGGTAATGGGAACAGCCGTCGCCGTCATCGCCATTTACGTTTTTCAAGACCACATTCCCTTTGCAGAATTTTGGCAGCTCTTCTTTTTGAGCCTGTCTGTGTTGATGTTTGTCATCATTTTTATCCCCTGGATTTTGCGCTGGTTTCTCCATTTTGACCAAGTCAAAGCCGACCTGCACCATCCAGTTTTTGCCGCGTTTTATCCCACCATGCCGATCTCACTCATCATTATCGGGCTTGCGCTCGAAAAAGCCGGGCATCTCTTTTTACCCGAGGAGATTCTCCTCCCCACTTTGCAATTTCTGTGGCTAACAGGCACCGCCGGGATTGCATATTTTGCATTAACTATTCTCAATATCAACTTTATGAAACCGGGTGTAGATTTAAAGATCGCAAATATGGGATGGCTGATTCCACCCGTCTCGGCGTTGATCGTGCCAATTCTTGGGGGGAGTCTTTCCGTTGAATATGCCGGGACAACGCTCGGGAATATTAATTTGGTTGCCAGCCTCATCTTTCTCGGGGTTGGGAGCTTGCTCTTCATCTTTGTGATGGGGGCTGTTTTCACCCGCTATATCTCCCACAGCCTGCTTCCCGCCCACCTTGCCCCCACCATTTGGATCGGGATTGCGCCAACAGCCATCCTGACAATTATCTCCGTTAAATTAACGCACCCGCTGATAATTTTCTTCAATGCATCCAGCGAGGTCGCAGAGGTTTTTGGCATCATCTCAAAAGCAATCGGCGTGGGTTTCTGGGGCTTTGCTTTCTTTTGGCTCATCCTCGCCATTAGCATGACAGTAAAACACCATAAGAAAATCGAAATTCCCTTTGCGATGAGTTGGTGGGCGTTCACTTTCCCACTAGAATCATTTATCGTTTCAACGGGCGTTATCTACAAGGCAATTGGAGGGAGTTTCTTCTTGGTTATCGGGCTAACGGCATTAGTCGCCTTCTTTGTGATTTGGGGAACGGTTTTGGTGAAAACGATAAAGAGGGTAATTTCTGGGGAGATTTTTGAAGGGTAGGTTGATTTGATTTAGCTTTGGGGTTGTGAATAATAATTGCTTCGAGTTTTTATCACAAATTGCGCGAATAAGGCGATTTTATAAAACCCTCTCCTAAAGGGAGAGGGTTGGTGTGGAGTGGAAAAGAAATTGGGGATTGACAAACTCATATGTTATTAGTAACATATGATAGCTGTATCCTATATATAACAAGGAGGTTCTCCATCATGTCAATCAAATACGTAATTTTAGGATACTTGGGCTGGAAGCCAATGACCGGTTATGATCTTAAGAAAATTATTGCCGATTCTGAAACCCTGCCCTGGTCCGGTAATAACAATCAAATTTATAAAGCTTTGGTTCAGTTGCATAAAGACGAATGGGTTAGAAAAGTTACTGAAAATCAGACAGGTGCACCAAACCGTCATATATATTCGATTACCGATGAGGGTGAGCTGGCACTGAGAGAATGGGTGGACAACGAGCCCGAATCTCCACATACAAAGAAGTCATTTCTTAATCAGTTGATGTGGGCAGATAGTTTGGACATAAAAGAAATAGATGAGTTGCTTGAGGCATATTTAAATACTGTTGGAGAAAAGATCTTTTTCTTACGGGTGCAAGCCGACAGAAAACCCAATATGCCAGAGCGAACACCACGTGAAAGATATTTGTGGGAGATGATCTATAAGAATTGGATTGCACAATATGAAACTGAACTTGATTGGGTCCGACAGATCCGCCAGGAGCTATCGAAAGGGGAAACCCATCGTCGGTGGGTATAATCATCAGAAAAAGACAAAAGTCTGGGATGTTTTTTTACGGCAGATCCCCCGTTTCCTTTATGGAAATGGGGGATTTCTTATAAGGGTACAAAAAATGCCATTTAAACGAAAGCAATCCCAAAACACGCGCGGCGCGGCTTTTCATCTCCCTAAAAAAGAAGAATATCAGTAGACAGGGGAAATGAATCCTGACATAATACGAAGTACTATAAATCGGTAGATGAAAGCTGAGTGATTCAGCATTCCCGATTGGCATGGAGATTGCTACGCGATCGCCGAAAAACTGGTTCGCAAATACATGCCTGATAAAAACAAGGAGTTTCTGATGGTACTGCCCCTCCCGCTCGAAGAAATGAAAGCTGCTCATAAATTATTGACCGAGTATAACTACGAATTGCGCCCGGTTGTGCATGGTTATGCAAATCGGACGCTGCATATTGATTTGGGGACGAATGCGATTCACGAGAAACCCGTCACGATGGAGATGAAGAAGCTCTTCACGGGCGGACGTGGTTTTGGGCTGAAACTGCTCTGGGATGCGGTCACGCCTGAGACGAAATGGGATGACCCTGAAAATGAGTTAATCATCGCTAATGGCCCAATTTGCGGGACGACGGGTTATGCTGGCTCTGGCAAGGCGACTGTGGTAACGCTCTCGCCCTTGACGCTGAATGTGGTCGACAGCAACGTGGGCGGCTATTTTGCGCCTTTCTTGAAATTTGCTGGCTTCGACGCGATGGAGATTAGCGGTAAAGCCGACGAAGATGTGGTCATTTTTATTGACGGAGATACAGGCAAGGTCACGATCGAGACTGCACCACTCGAAGCGGTGGATTCGCATTTATTGGGCGCGCATTTGACGAGGATGTACGCGCAAGATGAAAAAGGGCAGCGCGGCGTATCCGTCATGTCTGCGGGCGATGCGGCGGAGCATATCCGCTTTGCGCTGATTAACGCGACTTGGTACGACGTGCGCCGTAAGGAAATCCGCCTGAAACAGGCTGGGCGTGGCGGGACGGGGCGCGTCTTTAGAGATAAGAAAATCAAGGGTATCGTTGTCCGCCAAACAAAGATGAGCGGCAAGAGCAATGGGCCTTTTGACATCAATTTGATCCGCAAGGCGGGCAAACGCTTCAACCGCGAAATGACCGAGTTAGATGATAAACAAAACCAAATGAAAAAGGTCGGGACGGCGAATATCGTCGAGATCATGGATCATTTCGACCTGTTGCCCACACATAACTTCCGCTATGGCTCACATCCTGATACGCATCAAATCGATTCGAGCGTTTGGAAGAAAAACTTCACGCAAGGACTCCCCGATGGCTGCTGGCTGGGATGTACGATGTCTTGTTCGCACGGCGTGGACGGTTTCCCGCTCCAGACGGGTCCTTACGCTGGGCAAAAAGTGCTCGTTGACGGACCCGAATATGAAAACGCCGCTGGGCTAGGCTCAAATATCGGCAACTTTGACCCCGATATTGTCCTTGAACTGAATTTTTATTGCGATACCTATGGCGTGGATAGCATCTCCTTTGCCAACGCGGTCGCCTTTGCGATGGAATGTTATGTAGAGGGCATCATCACCAAAGAAGATACCGGTGGCATGGATTTGAGCTTCGGCAATGGCGCGGCAGCCGTCGAATTGCTGCATCAGATGGCACGCGGTGAAGGCTTTGGCGTGATCGTTGGGCAAGGCGTGATGTACATGAAAGAATATTTCGCCAAAGAATATGGCGGTGACCCTGCCTTCCTGCACGACATCGGGATGGAGATCAAGGGCATGGAAATCTCCGAATACGGCACCAAAGAATCGCTCGCCCAACAAGGCGGATTTGGCCTCGCCACGAAGGGTCCACAGCACGACGAAGCCTGGCTGATCTTCATGGATCAAGTCCAGAATCTGCTCCCCAGCTTTGAAGACAAAGCCGAAGCCCTGCATTACTTCCCGATGTGGCGCACTTGGTTCAGCCTGCACGGCATGTGCAAACTCCCCTGGAACGACGTCACCCCCGAAAATAACGCCGATACCGCTGAGCCAGCCAAAGTGGAAGAACATGTCGAAAATTATTGCTGGGTACACGAAGGCGTGACGGGGGTCATGGTCTCCCCCAACGATCTGCTCCTGCAATCAGAGCGCGTTTATAACTTCCAGAAAGTTTTCTCAATTCGGATGGGAAGAAGTGGACGCAAATTCGACTATCCGCCCTACCGGGCTATGGGACCTGTTACCGCTGTGGAATACGAATCCCGCGCCGAATTATACGACGGACAATTACGTGATTTGAACTTGGCGGCCCCCGAAAAGCTTTCTACCGAAGAAAAAATGGAGAAACTTCGAGCCTACCGAGAATCTCAGTACGAACTCCTGCTAGATGCCGTCTATAAACGCCGCGGCTGGGATATGAACAGCGTCCCGACTGTGGAGAAGTTGAAAGAGTTGGAGATGGATTTGGATGAGGTCGTGGCTGTGGTGGAAGAAGCCAGAAAAGCTTAACTACGTAAGGAAAATCGGGATTCAGTGTTCGGCAATCGGTTTGTAGAGACAGTCATCTTAGGGAGGTGGCTGTCTTTTTGTTTCTGGTAAAATATTTACATATTTCATGCTTTTTGGGTAGAGTGGTAGGGAAAGAAAAATGAAAAATGACGAACATGTTAGCAATAATATAAAAATAATTAGTTACATAGTGTCCATAGGAATATCATTTGCAACAGGATATACCGTTGACAAGTATTTTAATACTTTAGGATTTATTACGGGGTTTATAACTTTTTTGGTCTTAAATTTGTCAGACGTACGCTCAAATATTCAAATACTAGTATCGGAAATTCCTGCCGCAATTAAAATTACGGGTTCTTTTTTGTCTTCTCCAGAGTTTGAGCCAATTCAAAAATTACTTCACCAGTACCACGTCTACCTGTTTAAGCCCATCGAGCATCGTATTGCGGTTCTTGAGAATGACGCAGATGAATTTCTGGGAATTGACAAATCATCTATAAAGCTATTCCTTCTTTTCTTATTCAACTCGCTTGCATTAAGTTTGTTGACAGCAAAATCAGCAAAAAACTTTATCGGAGAATTTATTGCTGCAATAAGTTTACAACTAATGCTTTTAGGAATATACGCTTATGTCAAAACAATACCTAATCAAAAAAAATATTTAGCTAAGGGGTTTCCAGGGTTGGTTTGGTTTCCTATAATATTTTTTTGGTCATTTTTCTTATTATTCCCATTTTCGGAATCTATGGGTTTGATCGAACTAGATATACTTATTGTAATAGGAGGAATTGCTTCTGGACTAGCAATAGGGCATTCATATGGAGCAGATGACAATATTTTCAAGATACAATCTGGAAAAAGCAAATTTTTCGTCTCAATAGCTGTGGGAGTAATTATTGGAGGTATGATGTTGAGTAGTACTCCAATAAGCAGTATTGATAACAGTACAAACACTGACATTGAAGCTTCTATTATTGGTGTGGAACAGAATGCGCCCATACTTTCAGCAGTATCCATTGTTTACCTGAATCTCTATAGAGACTTTAGAATAAGCATCCAAGATGAAAGAGGAGTAGTGTTGCCCACACTTGGGAGTAAATCTTACATATTTATTGCGGCTACAAGTATTTCTTTCTCAGCAACTTTTGTAGCTTTTTTATTTGGTCGAGCAGGGATTTTGCTGTTAGTGTTTGAAGCACCATTTTTCTATATCTCTTGTATCCTTATCAGAATGAAAAAAGAGTCTCTGGGATTACGGTTGCTAAAACAAGTTGTTTTATTTGATGAATGGAGAGAAATGAATTTTTGGGGCGAAATTGAATGCTACAGATTTCTTATGGAGAATCATCCCAATGACTTTTGGGAGATTATCACATCCCAATTATTCAAAACAGCGAGACACGACTTTGCTCAAAATTTGTTCACAGAATATATTACTCGGATTCATCCTAAGGAATCGGTTAAAAGTTTGCTGGAAGTATTTCCTTTTATTGAATTCCAAGAATGTAATACTGACCGAGTTCCTGATATGTCACTTCTCTATACTCAACGAGAAAATCCACTGTTTGAAATAATATATGATAGACGCAAAACAATATACCAAAATATGCTTCAGTATTCTCATAGACATAATTTGGATGGTGATTATTCAATAATTACCGCCTATCACGATCTTTTGTCATTCAATAGTACTGGCTATCTGACAGAAGATGCTTTTAGTTCTTTAAGCAATTTATTTAAATTTGATGAGCATTATTATCTAGGACCGCTAACCAGGCTAGTGCAACTTGCCGACAAATCCTATTCAATTAGAAACATTGACGCAATTGGCTTGCTTGCTCAAGAATGGGGTGTGTATTTACAAAAAATCAGTAATTGCCAAGTTTTTTCCAACATATATCCACTAGTGCTTATGCTTTCTGAATTTGCCCAATCACTCAAGGGATTTAATACAGGCAAAGCCAATATAAGTGAAGCGGCATTGTTAAGCATTAACCTAAAGTTTGCTAGAGAAAGATATGAAAACGAATCTTATTTTGGGGTTTCTGTTTTAAACAATATAGCATTATATTGGGAAACACTTTTGATGGCTCATCTACAAGAAATGACCCAAGTGAAGTTGTCTGAATAGAAGTTCTTATATTTTGCTTAAACACACTCCCTTCACAAAATCAACATAAACTCATGCAAGCAAAGATACGTTGTCATGCCCTGTCAAACTGAGAGCAAAAATGACAAAATCAAAGAAAGAATATTTGCTCATCGTAAACGATGGTCCCTACGGAAACGAACGCCCCGATAACGCCCTCCCCGTTGCGATGAATTTGACAAAGAGAGAAGAGGCAGCAACATCACCTTAAGTGTTACCAATATAGCCCCCTCTGCCCTAAAGGGCATCTCCCCCAAATTGAAGAACGAATTTGGGGGAGAATTGGCAACATTCTTGATTTGAAAGACACCCATCCCCCATTTTTGCACTTCAAAATGGGGGACCGAGGGGGCAAGAACAGAGAAGACAATGACAAAACAACCAAGAAGCAACTCAAAAACAATGCGCAGAGCAATAAGTCTCCGTAAAAACACAACACCTGCCGAGAGAAAACTATGGGCATATTTGCGGCGTAGTCAATTGGGTGTTCGTTTTCGTCGTCAACACGCTATTGGAAACTTTATCGTAGATTTTTGTTGCATCAAAAAGAAAATAATTATTGAGCTGGATGGCAGTCAGCATCTTGATTCACAAGAGTATGATGAGGAGAGAACAGCGTATTTAGAAACTCGTGGTTATCGCGTAATCCGCTTTTGGAATAATGATGTGATGAACGATATAAAGAATGTGGTTGTAGCAATAACTTATGCATTAGAGGAATAAGCAATTTTACGCCCCCCGCCCTTCGGGCATCCTCCTGTTTTGAAGAACAAAACCAGGGGGAAGGACACAAAAATATGAAAAACACCCTACTCAAATCAAACAGATTACTACTCAGAGCTCCCGAAGAGGGAGATCAACAAAGCCTTGAGCGCATATTCGGCGAGCCTGAAATGATGCACTATCTGGGCGGCGCATGGGATGCAAAGCAAGTCGCGGAATCGCTCCAGTGGTGGCGCGAAAATTGGGGTGTCAACAATTGCTGGTATGGCATCCTGCTCAGGAAGGATACTCTGGAAACAATCGGCATGGCTGGCTTTACAGAAAACACAATTCAGGATGAGCCAGGTCTTGAGCTTTCATGGTTCGTTTTGCCTGAACATCAAAAACAAGGCTTTGCCACCGAAATCACACAGGCACTTTTTCGCTTCGCATTTGATGATTTGAGCGCAGAGAGAATGCTTGCAGAAACGCATCCTGATAACCCTGGAGCTGAGAGAGTGTTATCAAAGCTCGGATTTGAGTGTCTCGGCGAACGTCAACATAGCTACGATTATCTACCAGACTTCAATACACAAAGTCTTTGGGCATTGACCCAAGAGAATTGGCAACAGGAGGTTACAAAAAAATGCTGACAGAAACCAAAAGAATTAACCTATTAATGCCCTTTAAGTTAGGAAGCGTAAATTGCTACCTTATTGAGAATGACTCTAACTATATTCTGATTGATACGGGCAGCTCAAATCGACGCGCTGAGCTTGAGCAAGAGCTTGAAAACGCTGGGTGTAAGCCGGGCAATTTAAAGCTCATCATTTTGACTCATGGGGATTTTGATCACACGGGCAATGCCGCCTATCTCCGCCAGAAGTTTGGAGCGCAAGTAGCCATGCACCAAGATGATTCTGAGATGGCTGAGTTCGGGAATATGTTCTTCAACAGAAAGCAGCCCAATATTCTCATCCGAAAGATAATCCCTGCTTTCTCAGGTTTTGGCAAAAAGGAAAGATTTAAACCCGGCCTATTCGTCGAGGATGGAGATGATTTATCTGCCTATGGTTTCGATGCAAAAATTCTGTCCATTCCTGGGCATTCGAAAGGATCAATAGGCATTTTGATGGCAAATGACGATCTCTTTTGCGGTGACCTTCTTGAGAATTTAGACAAGCCCACACTCGGCTCTATTATGGATGATATGGTTGCGGCGAAAACCAGCGTTGAAGTGCTAAAGGGACATGGCATCAATACCGTCTACCCCGGGCATGGAGTACCATTTTTGATGGGAGAATTTAGTAAATCCAATTGATAGCTTTGCTTGAGAGTGTCACGCTACAAGCCTGACCTACATCATCAATGTCACGTTTTCAACGTGACATTGATGAAAGGTAATTTGAACAACTTATTTATTCAAATTCCTAAAACACATAAGTAAAAAAGGAAACAAATATGTCACCCCATACGATCCTTATCTTGTCTTATATCCTCTTCATTTGGCTAGTCATCTTGCACACTTTTGAAGAAATTTCCTGCGATATTATGAGGCTGGAATTAGGGCACATCAAATTGACCAAAAATCGCTATCTTTTGGGGGCCAGTGCCATCTCAACCATTAATTTAGGAACCTTAGCCCTCCTTATTTTGGGCTTGCCTGCGGGGTATTATCTTGGTCTCTTCATAACGGCAGTAATTGGCATGTTCCAGGCACTTGTACATGGCATCGGCTATCTGCGAGAAGGCAAAAAAGCGCGCGGCATGGGGGCGGGATTCTTTTCATCCATCCCCTTAGCGATTGTCGGTTTGATCGTCTTTATCCAACTTATTCGGGCAATCTCATCCTTTTAGATGAAAGCAAAATATCTCCATCTAATCAACACCAACACAAATAGGCAAAGATGCGATGATAGAGAATATTCAGACTAGCACGATGGAATTGCTGACAAACTGGACATTAGAAGCCGATCAGGTTTTGGTGTTTTAGCAGTTAGCACATAAGATTTAAACAAAAAGTTCAACAATGAGTGGTATAAAATATCTTCAAACTCTTTAGCAAAACAAATACCATTTCTGAAATCAATTAGCATATATAGTAAAAAGGGTACATCATGGGCACTGATATTTTCCTGCATGGTTTTTTGCTCGGCATTGGTTCGGCATTTGTCTTTGGCTTCCTCTCCAAACGAGTTCAGGGCTACCGAGGAAAGATCGGAAAGAAAAACAAACCATTTGATACCTTCCCTGATGCAGCTCAACCCAAGCTAACTTCCGCCAAAGTCTATCGAGAGAGTTCGTGGGCAAGGATTTGGCTGGTTTTCTGGTTTATTGTCTTGCTTATAGCTGTAATGATTATTATATACATGGTGCAAATAAGAATAGAGTATTTTTCTACCCTCTGTTAGCGTTTTTTAATTGTTGACATTAGTGGCTTAATAGTTGTATAGAGATAGAATTTGGAGTCCCCTTGTTTTTAAATGCCACATCCAATACCGCTCCCTTCAACACAAAATTCTTCCATCAACAAATTCTCTTGCTCTCCGTAGGTGAAAATATGATCCAGATGGGCTACTGGACGGTGATCTCAAAAGAACCCTTCCGCTTCCTGGTTTGCATGCAATTGGGAAACTACAGTCTAGGTCTCATACGGAAATATCAGGAAGCTGTGCTGCACTTCTTCCCCTGGAAAGATCGTGAGTGGATTTTCAAAGCCGGAAATATCAGCGGGAGAGATGATTCCCCGCAAGCGGGAGCCAATTTTCTTCTTAAGCATACGAGATTTTGGTACAACCGGAGAGAAGTGGAAGGCACCTCGATAGAAAGAAGAACCACACGTTGATAGTTAAAAGCTATCGTTAGAACACTTAAAAAAAAGAGTAGGGGTAAAATCAAATCTATTTCTTCTAAATTTCTATACCATTTTTAGAACACAATCTTCTTTCAAAGTATAATTATCGAAAGATAATCTTACTTTTTC
>JABGOQ010000117.1 GCA_018645405.1 Anaerolineae bacterium
AGTTGTGAACTATAACATGGCTGCCAAAATTCCATTTCACGGTGAACCAGCACAGACGAAGCGCAACGCAAAATAATTCTTGGCGTTGTTGCAATACTATCCACACTCTATGGCATTCTCTTTTTTAGAGTCAGATATGCAGACCGTTTGATAAAAGCACAGCATCAGGTTCTTCTCCAGTACGAAGCACGTTTCCGTGGAATCTTCAATGGAGTCAATGATGCGATTTTTGTCGAAACCATCTCTGGCAAGGTTCTGGATGTGAACAAGCGCGCCTGCGAGATGTTTGGGTGGACACACGCAGAATTCATCACAAAAACTGTCCTCGATATGGTGCCACCCGAAAATCAGGCCTTGATTCCTGATGAGCAAAGCGAAGAGAATATTTCAAATGAAGCCTTCGAGACGGTCAATATACGCGCCAATGGCGAGCGTTTCCCTGTAGCGATAACAGGGCGCATTCAAAAAATTGGTAAAGAAAAACGCTTGCTGGTTGTTGTGCGTGATATTACCGAGCAAAAGAAAGCCGAAGAAAAACTTCATAAGCTATCTCTTGCAACATCCCAAAGCCCTGCGGCAATTGTTATTACTGATTTGAACGGTGCAATCGAATATTCAAACCCAGCCTTTTCAAAAATTACAGGCTACACATCAGAAGAAGCAACAGGAAATAATCCTCGCATTTTGCAATCAGGGGAGCATGGTGTTGAATTTTATAAAAATCTTTGGGAAACTTTGGCAAAAGGAGAGACTTGGCGAGGCGAATTCCATAATAAAAATAAGGCTGGTGGCTATTTCTGGGAATCAGCATCCATCTCCCCCATAATCAATCCAGACGGTAAAACAACGCACTATATAGCTGTCAAAGAAGATATTAGCGACCGAATCGAAACGATGTTGGCCTTAGAAGAAGCAAAGAATGCTGCCGAAGCCGCGACACAAGCCAAAGCCGATTTTCTAGCAAATATGAGTCATGAAATCCGTACCCCTTTAAATGCAATTTATGGCATGACGGGCTTACTTTTAGATACGCCCCTCAATTCAGAACAACAGGATTTTGTAGAAACAGCTCGAGGGGGTAGCGAAACCCTACTAGCTGTAATTAACAATATTCTTGATTTTTCAAAACTTGAAGCAGGCAAAGTAAAATTAGAAAAACAACCATTCTATATTCGAGAATGTGTCGAAACTGCACTAGATCTCCTCGCTGAAAAAGCCGCTGGAAAAATGCTAGACCTAGCATATCTCATTGAAACAGATACGCCTCCAGTGATACTCGGAGACGTCACCTATGTCCGTCAAATTCTGGTTAATTTATTGGGCAATGCTATCAAATTTACAGAAAGTGGGGAAGTGGTTGTTCACGTTAGAACAAAATTAATAAAAAATGATCTCCATGAACTAGAGTTCAGCGTCCGCGATACAGGGATTGGGATTCCCGCTGATAGACTTGACCGCCTCTTTAAGAGCTTTAGTCAAATTGATACGTCCACAACGCGTAAATACGGTGGTACAGGTTTGGGGCTGGCAATTAGTAGCAAATTGGCTAAAAATATGGGCGGAACTATGTGGGTTGAAAGTGAAGCAGGCAAAGGCTCTACTTTTTATTTCACTATTCAGGCAGATATCAAATCTGATGCAAAACCCCTTATAACACTGGGCGTTCAACCACAATTGGAAGGCAAACGCGTCTTGATCGTCGATGATAATGCCACCAACCGCTTGATATTGATCAAGCAGACGGAATCATGGGGAATGAAACCCCAAGCTGTATCTTCGGGTCAAGAAGCACTAAAGCTGATCAAAGAAAATCAGATATTTGATATTGCTATTTTGGATATGCAAATGCCGAAGATGGACGGTTTTATGCTCGTGAAAGAAATTGAAAGTATTTGGCAGGAGAAAACCTTCCCCGTCATCATTTTATCTTCAATGGGAAGAACCAAGCCTAGAGCCGCAGATAAAACGATTACTGCTTTTCTCAACAAGCCCATCAAGACCTCCAACCTTTTCAATGTGCTGCTCGGTGCCATAGAGTTATCTCCCATCAAGATCGAAGAACCTAAAAAAGTAGTTGCGCTTGATAGAAGTTTAGGAGAACGGCATCCACTTCGTATCTTACTTGCTGAAGATAATCCAATTAATCAGAAAGTTGCTATACATATTCTCAAACGTTTAGGCTATCAGACAGACCTTGCAGGTAATGGTGTTGAAGTCTTACAAGCTCTGGAACGTCAATCATACGATGTCGTTTTAATGGATGTTCAGATGCCAGAAATGGATGGAGATGAAGCCACGCGCAAAATTAGAGCAGAGTTGCCAAAAAGCCAACAACCTTATATCGTCGCCATGACTGCTCACGCGTTGGAAGGTGATCGTGAAAAATACCTATCATTGGGAATGGATAATTATGTCAGCAAACCCATCAAAGTTGAAGAATTGGTCAAAGCATTAGAAACTGCAAAACCTTTGGAGTGATAAGGAAATTGATTCCTAAGGAAAACTTCAAGGGCAAGAATCAATTAAAGCAATAGCTACTGATGCACTGCTTGAATATCTGTTTGAGTAATTACTAGATAATGCTTGATTATCTCCATTATTCCATACCCTAAGATCATTTGCAGTAAAACATATCATCATTATTGCACTTACACTGATACCGTAATCACTTTTTTAACAGCAGTATCCGAAGACACAGATAATAGCTGCTCAAAATCATCGTGACAAAACAGTCTTATATTTTGAGCAATTACATGTCATATTCTTTGAAGTTATAAAGGAATAATGGACAAATTTAACATCTGCGCTTTTTATTTTTCTACTCCAATTCCTGATGCAGCAAACAAAAGAATATCTCTGGGCAACACGGTTTTGTAATAAGCAACCCCCGCACATGCGATACACAAAGTATGTTTGTCTTGAAGGATTTCGCGCTCATTGATAATTTCTTCGCCACAGTTATCGCAATTGACACGCACCCCCGCACGGCTAACAATCGACTCGATTGGCTCAGTTAGTGCAACTTTCTCGATGGTGAGCAATTCTTTTTCGGGCATATCTTGGTAGCCCTTTAGCATTGCATAATAGCGTCGTTTTTCGTCTGGGGCGTAATCTCGGGCACGTTGGCGCACATCCAGCCGGGGTGCTACGCGTACAGCTTCTCCGGTTTTGACATTGATAAAAGTGGCAGCTATTTTCCCGTAATCTTCTACGCGGAGTGTTCTATGGTTAACGCCGCAGCCAGTAACAGTTTCAATACCAGAGACAAAGCAGCCATCAGTTTCTACGATTACAAGCAACCGCTTGTCGTCTCGGGGCACATCCATGTTGACTGCCGCCGCGCCAGCTAACGCCACGCGCGAGCCGAGCACTTGTCGAGGGCATAAAGATTTATGCCTAGATGCTGATTCCTCTAGAATTTCTTCAAGAATATTCATTTAGCACTCGATTTCCGCACCTTTGCGGGCATAGTAATACCAGTTGAGAATTAAGCAGGTAAAGTAGTATATCGCAAACCCGTAAAGAGCAAATTCTGGCGTTCCAGCTTTGACTTGTTGGCCAAAAACTCTGGGGATAATGAATGCGCCATAAGCGGCAACTGCTGCCGTCCAGCCCAAAACCGGACCTGCTTCTGAAGGCTTAAAGATGATGGGCACCATCCTAAAAGTAGAGCCGTTGCCAATCCCTGTGGTAATGAACAAGATCAGGAAAAGGATCAGGAAAGGAGTAAAGAAGAGTTCTGGCTGATTGGATGCGCTGGCTTGCTTGACATAATAAGCAACGCCCAGCGTGGAAAAGATCATCACAATCGTATCCCATTGGGTGATTTTTGCGCCGCCGACTTTGTCTGAAATCCAGCCCCCAATTGGACGCGCAAGAGAGCCAACTAGCGGTCCAAGCCAAGCATAGGCAAAGGGATTGGGAGCATTGGGGTTAATGCTACCATCAGGTAATTCACCGAAAACCACGCGAATAAGCAAAGGGAAAGCAGCAGAATACCCAATGAAAGAGCCGAAGGTCATTGTGTAGAGATAAGTCATAATCCAATTATGCTTATTTTTGAAAATTGCAAACTGGACATCCAGATTTGATTTAATTTCACCCGGAATGGCTTTCATCATAAAGACGGTAGCAACAATGGTTATAGGCAAAACGAGCCACATATTAAGTTCTAAACCAAGCAAAAGATAGAGACCAATCGCAGCACCTAAGCCGCCGACTCCAATCAAACCCAAAATTTTCGGTAACGCTGATGAAGTTGAGCCAAGATTTGGCGTAGCGGTTGAGAGACTATTCATTCCAAACCAGGCAACCAAAGCAAGTACAAGCAAAATAGGACCCCATACAAAACCAGCATTTTGGATATAAAATATTTCGCCATTCACAGATAACCCTTCACCGCCCAATGCGCCGAAGAGACCGAAGGTTACAACAAAGGGGATCAAAACTTGCATCACGCTCACGCCGATATTGCCAAACCCAGCGTTCAACCCAAGAGACATTCCTTGCATCCGTTTCGGGAAAAAGAAATTGATGTTCGACATCGAAGAAGAGAAATTTCCGCCGCCCAAACCTGAAAAAGCAGCCAAAATAGCAAAGGTTGTAAAAGGAGTGTTGATGTCTTGCAGAGCAAATCCCAAGCCCAAAGCAGGCGCAATAAGCAAAGCAGTGGTCAGCGCAATCACATTTCTTCCGCCTGCAATCGCAATCAAGAAGGAGTTTGGAATACGAAGCGTAGCACCCGATAAGCCAGCAATTGCAGATAAGGTGAACAACTGCACCGTGTCAAAGGGAAAGCCCATATTTTTCATCTGAACGGTCACAACGCTCCAGCATAGCCAAATAGCAAATCCCATTAATAAACTAGGGATAGATATCCAGAGATTACGATTGGCAATCTTTTTTCCTGTTGATTCCCAGAATTCTTCGTCTTCAACGTCCCAATTCTCAATATAACTTGCCATATTTTCTCCTTCTTGCAAGGCTTGTGGTAATTTACTATTTACTTTTTTTACTGGATGAATAACTGCGGTTCGCGCGAATCTTTAGGCTTGCTATCGTTCAATGAGCAATTATCCAGAAGACGAATCTATTTCGTTAAAATGAACAGGCAAATTATCAGGCTTCAACTTCTCTCTTCTTCGCATTTTTTCGCACAGAAAGCCCCATCCAAATCAAGCAGAGCATGGTAATGAAGAAAAAGAATATCCACGTCGTTGTCCACAAGCCAATAGATTTGAGCAAACTCCCAAAGATGATCGGGGAAACAAATCCACCCAAACCGCCAACCACGCCGACGATACCGCCGACAACACCAACTTCTGTTGGGAAGTATTCAGGGATAAATTTATAGACACCAGCCTTGCCGATTCCCATCGCAATACCGATGATGAAGACAAAGAAGGTGAAGACCCACACATTCGCCTGGAAGTAGATATGCGTCACACCACTGGCTAATAATTCTTTCTTGGCAACTTGGTCACCAACTTCTACATTGGCGTCTTGCCATGTGTTAATTCTGGGCAACAAGATAACTTCATCAGCTCCATATTCAACATCCACTTTGGGGATCAAACTGTAGGTTGTATCATCCACCTGAATTTCGTTAGCAGTGACAGAGGTAACTGTGCCAGATCGACGCGCCATCACACCGCTGCCGGGTGATTCAATACTCATTTTGGGGAAGAAAAGGAGGAAGCTACATACGGCAATAAATCCAAAGACCCAATACATTACGGCTCGTGCGCCAAACTTATCCGATAAAACGCCGCCAAGCGCTCGAATAACGCCAGAGGGGAGAGAGAAGATCGAGGTTAGTAATCCAGCGGTCACAATTGTCATCGCATAGACGTTGACATAATAAGGAACCAACCATTGAGCCAAGGCAACAAAACCGCCAAACACCAGGAAATAATACAAACCAAAACGCCAGACGCGTACTTGCTTGAGCGGAGCCAACATCTGGACGAGGGAGCGTTGTCCATTTTCTGGCTTGCGATTGGTGGTGAAGAGGTAAAAGAACACCGCCATCACCACGAGGGCAACAGCATAATAAGCAGGCAATTTACGCCAGTTTTCAAGATTTTCACCGTTATTGGTTAACCAGCGAAGGAGACTTGGAGCACCTAAAGTAGTCAGCGCCGCACCAGCGTTACCTGCGCCAAAGATGCCCAGCGCAGTGCCTTGGCGTTCTTTTGAAAACCAGACTGAGCTAAAGGCGATACCAACGGCAAAGGATGTACCTGTCATGCCGAAGCCTAAGCTGTAAATCATATACTCGTTATAGGAATTGGCTTGCCCAAGCATGAACATAGGAACGGCACTGAGTAGCATCAGAAGGGCATAAACAGGGCGACCGCCATATTTATCGGTTAGCACGCCGAGAGGCAAACGCATAAGCGATCCCGTCAGGACCGGGATGCCGATCAGCATACCCATCTGAGCCGCGTTCCAATCGAAGATACGGTTGTCTACCAGGAATGTGACCAAGACGCCATTCAACATCCACGCTGCGAAACAAACAGTAAATGCGATCGTGTTAAGGGCTAGAACTCTGTAAGCTGTACGTTTTTCTGGCATGATTCTCCTCGATAAGATATAAGTTGTAAATAAAATTTCCTGACACCCTGCCCCCCTCTACCCCCCTCAGGGGGAAGGCTAGAATGGGGCAATCTGTTTATTGCCGAATCAACTGCTGTTTAATGGGAGGCAAACCCAAATTTGAGTATGCTGCGCTTTATCCCGTATTACTTTGTGGCTTTGCGGCTTACCATCCCGATCACGATTTGCCATGGGCGGACTAGATAATCGAGGGGCCAGGAAAGGATGTGAACGAGCCGCGAGAAAGGCAATAATGCCAACAGAGCAAAGTTGTTGAAGAGGTGCAATTGCACCAGCCACGGGAGCGGAGCAACCAGCTCTGGGCGAGGTTGCAGGGTGAGAATAGACCATAAATATGGTGTAAAAACACCCGTAAACCAGACCGATCCAAAACGATAGAGGGCAGCGGTGAGGACACCCGTAAGAATGGAGACAAGGGTTAGCAGGAGAACAACAATATCCATTGGTGTTGTGACAGCCTTAATATAGGCTACTGTCATGCGTCGCCAGAAGAGGAGCACAACGCCGCCCAAAGCCCATAACCCTAGAATAAAGCCACTGATCTCCAGCAGATATAAACGTATGGGAACGGCGTTCCAAAGCAAAAGCGCTTTAGGGGTGAGGAGTGCTATTAGATGGAAAAGCAATATCCACAGAATCCCGTGATGAAAGGGGATTGATCCCCAATAGAGTTGCTTGCCTTCAAGAAGCTGGGATGAGAGGCTTGAAATGGTAAAGGGGCGGTATTTTACTCGGTAGATCGTTACCGCGATAAAGAGGGTAATTGAAACGTAGGGAAATACAACAAAGAGGAGTTGGTTCCAGTCCATAATCTATTCTCCGAAAATTCTCAGTTTACTCAGCACTTGATTCGGCGACCTGTAAAGACTTGGATGCTGTGCCTATTGCGTCAAAGAGAAGCAAATAGGGGTTGTCTTTCTCAGTCTTTTTCAGGGAATTGCGCATCGATTTTATTGATGTTTCGAGCACTTCAATTAATTCTGGTAATGGTGAAGATGAAATACTCAGATACTGCAAGATCGGGCGTAAATGATCGGGCAACTCACCTTCTAAATCAATCTGGTTCACTTTCATTTCGTGGTTAAGCTGTGCCATGAATTCACCACGCTTATAGCTCTCTCCCCAAATTTGGTAGCCAACATAAGGAGCTGCCAAAGGGCTAAGGTCTAGAGTGCGAGTGAATAGTTCTTCTTGCTCACTGAGTGAAAGAGATTCGATTTTTGTCAGGAAATCAGTAAAGGATTTATTTCCAAGCTGACCATTCAGCTTGGAAACTTTTGTATAGAGCGCATTAACTTGCCCAGGATGCGGGTAACGCAAGGCTTCTGCCATTAGTAATAGGCTGTCCATTACTCACCTCTCTCGGGTTTATGGATATAGCCCAGACCAACTTCGCCTTTATGCGTTAGGGGATCCAACATCGATTCGATGCTCATCTCACGGTGATAATTCGGGAAGACAAAGCGTTCTTCCATTGTGGGCAGAGTTGTCATTTTGTACATATCAATGGCTTGTTCTTCAGTGAGGCCAGCCTCTGCCAATGTTTTACGAGAGACGCTATCCACTTTGCCGTGAACAGTCTTTCGGCGCATATAAATACGGACTGCCAGCAATTTACGCAATACTGTTCGGATAATGCCTTCATCGCCCGCAGAAAACAAATTTGCCAGATATTTGATTGGGAGGCGAGCAGCATCAAGACGATCAAATAGTTCGAAGTCATAATCTTCTTGCATCAGGTCAAGGCGGAAGAGACTCTTTTCGGTCACGCTGACAACTGGTGACAAGGGCGGGATGTAATACATCATCACCATTGTGCGGAATTCCGGGTGTAAGGGCAATGCAATCTCCCATTCTTTGACAAATTTATAAGCAGGGGAGTTTTGAGCAGATTCAATCCAATCATCACCGATGCCATTTTCTTTGGCTGCGGCAATTACTTTAGGATCAAAGGGATCGAGAATCATCTCTCGGTGAGCGGCAATCAGTTCATCATCTGGCACGTTGGCGGCATGTGGAATCTGATCTGCATCGTAGAGAAGCACGCCCATATAACGAATGCGTCCAACACAGGAATGTGCACAGGCTGGAGCTTGTCCCGTTTCCATACGTGGGAAGCAGAGAATACACTTCTCTGATTTGCCCGTATTCCAGTTGTAATACACTTTTTTGTAGGGACAGGCGGCAACACACATGCGCCAAGCCCTACAATCATTTTCGTTTACCAGAACAACGCCATCTTCCTCACGTTTATAAATTGCACCTGATGGACAAGCCGCTACACAAGCCGGATTAAGGCAGTGATTACAGATGCGCGGCAGGTAGTTGAAAACTAAGCGCTCTAATTCATTCATCTGCTCCCGGACTTCTTGAGGGAGATCTTCCAAATTAGGATCGTTTTTAGCGTAGATATTCGACCCGCCAAGATCATCATCCCAGTTGGGACCCGTTTCAATATCAATCGGGTCTCCCGTAATCATGGAGATAGGTTCAGCAATCGGCTGAACATCTTTTTTGGGTGAGTTGAATAGATTCTGATAGTCAAAGGTGAAGGGTTCGTAATAATCTCTCAAACCAGGAAGGCTCGGATTGTAAAATAGCTTGAGCATACCCTGAAGGCGAGTATGTAGCTTCAGCTTGAGATCGCCTTTATTCTTCTCCCATCCACCCCGGAAGTGTTCCTGGTTCTCCCATTGAGTGGGATACCCTGTTCCTGGGCGGGTTTCTACGTTATTCCACCACATATACTCTGCGCCTTTACGGTCAGTCCATAGATTTTTACATGCGACTGAGCAGGTGTGGCAACCGATACATTTATCGAGGTGGAAAATCATACTCATGTGTGTACGTACATCCATAAGTGGCTCCTTTTATCCTTGCAGCAAGGCTAGAATTCTGGTTTATCAATTCTTCGTACGAAAACGAATGTGTCTCTGTTGACGCCGGTGGGTCCCCAGTAATTGAACGAATAGGAGAACTGGGCATATCCTCCAGACATCAGCACAGGTTTGAGACGAGCACGGGTCATAGAGTTATTCATACCGGCTCGTTTATTTCCGCGCAATTTCGATTTTGGAATACCGATCGTCCGCTCAGTGGCGTGATAGACAAAAACTGTTCCGCTGGGGATACGAGCAGAGACAATGGCGCGCTGTACGAAAACGCCGTTATCGTTGAAGAGTTCAACCCAATCGTTATCTTTGATTCCCATCTCGGCGGCATCTTTAGTATTTAGCCAAACAGGATAATTGCCTCGCGAAAGGGTCATCATGCGATGATTATCAGAATAGGTTGAGTGGATGCTCCACTTACCATGCGGGGTGATGTAGTTGAGCATCTTGCCCTGCGCTTCTGCCATACTACGTTCAGTTTCATCGAGCATGGTGTGATCTGGTCGTGGCTTATAGACTGGGAGATGTTCGCCCCAATCCAGATAGCCTTCATGGTCAAGATAGAAATGTTGTCGTCCCGTCAACGTGCGCCACGGAACCATTCTTTCAACATTAAAGGTGAATGGTGAATAAGCGCGACCTTTATTGATTAATCCAGACCAGGTTGGGGTTGTCAGCACTCGGCGTGGCTGAGCTATGATGTCAGAAAATGAAATGCGGGTTGAGCGTGTGCCTTCTGCCAAATCTGTAAGGGAAAGCCCAGTTTTCTTTTCTTCTGCAACAAAAGCACGATGCGCTAACTCTCCATTGGAGGCTGGATCTAGGCGCAAGATAGTCTCACAAACTTGTCGTCCATATTCCAGGGATGGGAAAACTTCTCCCGTTGAAGATTTGTTTTTATCAAAGGTTCTAGGTTGCTGGCGTTTAAGATAGTCATATTCATCAGCTACTTCAATGCGAATCCCGTGTGCGGCAACACCATTTTTCTCCACGCCTTTGCCCAAACTGACAAAACGCTCGCCTATTTTTGTATAATCCCGTTCAACTACTTTGAAGTGCGGCATGGTCTTTCCGGGGATCGGCTCAACATCATCTTCTTTTTGCCAATCCACTACTTGGGGTTGAGCAATTTCATCGGGCGTATCATGTTTGAGTGGCAACATAACCACATCTTTGAATGGCTCAGCAAGATGTGTTTCGGATATCTCACTCACTTTGCGAGCCAGCGTTTTGAAAATATCCCAATCACTTTTAGCTTCCCAAGCAGGTTTTACAGCAGCCTGCATGGGGTTGATGAAGGTGTGCATGTCGGTGGTGTTGAGATCGTCTTTCTCATACCAGGAAGCGGCAGGCAAGACAATATCAGAATAAAGGGCAGATGTATCCATACGGAAGTTAAGATCTACTACCAAATCCATCTTGCCTTCCGGGGCATGTTTGTGGTAAACAACTTCGCTGGTATGTCCTAATGCTTGCTCTTCGGCGATGGCGGTGCTATGCGTGCCCAGATAATGTTTCATGAAGAACTCGTGCCCTTTGGCACTTGTTCCAATAGCATTACCACGCCAGATCACCCATACACGGGGCCAATTCTCTGGAGCATCAGGGTCTTCAACAGATAAATCTAGTTTCTTTTCTTTGAATTGATCCACAACATAATTCACAACATCTGCATCGTTTTTAGCACCATTCTCCATCGCGTCAATGACGACATCGATTGAATTACGTTTGAATTGAGGGAAGAAAGGTAGCCATCCACGTCGTACCGCACGAACTTGATGGTCGATGGTGTGGTCTTTAGCTGGTTTATTGGGTAACTCATCGTAGGCTGTGTAGCCACGTTCGTAACGCCATTGGTCGGTATGGACATAATGGAAGGAAGGCGTATTCTGATGGCGTGGAGCCATGCCCCAATCCGTTGCAAAGGCGATAGTTGCCCAAGAGCCAACATTGACAAGTTTTTCTTGCCCAACATAATGAGCTAAACCACCGCCATTTACGCCTACACTGCCTG
The DNA here is from genome assembly GCA_018645405.1 of Anaerolineae bacterium. Lineage (GTDB taxonomy): Bacteria > Chloroflexota > Anaerolineae > Anaerolineales > Villigracilaceae > Desulfolinea. The sequence continues at coordinate 11,527 of JABGOQ010000117.1, forward strand.
TCAACATCAATGCGACAATAGATGAACGGTAAAGCAAGTTATTGTGATACCAGTGATTTGCACCAGCACCGATGATGACCATATTCTTACCGTTGGTCATTTCACCATTCGTTGCCCACTCGCGAGCATAGCGGATACAAGTATCCTGATGGATACCAGTGTATTTTTCTTGCCATGCTGGGGTATAGACGCCTTCTGCATCATCATAACTTTCTGGGTAGTCGCCGCTGAAGCCACGATCAACGCCAAATTGCGCCATCACAAGATCAAACACGGTCGTTACGGCAATGCGTCCATCTTCGGTTTCGATATAACGTACGGGGACACCGCGCGCGTTTGTCGTCCCAGATGAAAAATCGTCAAATTCAAGCTCGACAACTTCGTCGTGAGTATCAGCAAAGCTTAATTCAGGGACGATTTCTTCATCCGTTACGCCATCTTTTGGCTCCAAATTCCATTTACCTTGTTCTTTTTCGCCCCAGCGGAAACCGATCGTGCCTTTGGGCATGCGTGCGCGCCCACTCTTCTCATCCCAGATAAGCAGTTTCCAATCACCGTGCTCAGTATCTTTATACTCACCGACACGATTGGCTCGTATATATTTGCCCGGTCGCTTCTCATTGACCTCAATCAAGAAGGGCATATCAGTATATTTCTTGAGATATTCAACAAAATAAGGAACTTGTTTCTGAACATAAAACTCAGTCAAAATCACATGATTAACCGCCATCCAAAAAGCAGTATCTTGCCCAGCGTGAACAGGGATCCAATAATCAGCATATTTTGCAACTTGCGAAAAATCGGGAGCAAAGACGGTCAATTTCCCGCCGGCATGACGCACTTCTGAGATGAAATGCGTATCAGGTGTACGGGTCATATTCAGGTTTGCGCCAACAACAGCCACAAAGCGCGAGTTGAACCAATCAGCAGATTCGTGAACGTCTGTTTGCTCCCCCCAGATCTCGGGGCTGGCAGGCGGGAGATCGCAATACCAGTCATAGAAGCTCATAATCACGCCACCCATCAAGCTCATAAAGCGGCTTCCGGCAGCATAACTGATCTGCGACATGGCAGGGATTGGAGAGAATCCGGCTATTCGATCAGGACCATATTTCTTTGTAGTATGAACCATTGATGCCGCGATAATTTCCTGCGATTCTTCCCAAGAAATACGTCTAAATCCACCCTTACCGCGTGCTTGTTGATAACTTTTGCGCGCTTCTTTATCATCCATAATTGCTGCCCAAGCTTTAACCGGGTCGCCATGAATAGATTTTGCTTTGCGCCAAAGGTCGACCAATACTCCACGTGCGTAAGGATATTTGACACGAATAGGGCTATAAAGATACCAAGAATAGCTAATGCCACGTTGGCAACCGCGCGGCTCATAAGGAGGCAAACCTTCTTCCAATTCAGGATAATCCGTAGCCTGCATTTCCCAAGTAACGATGCCATCTTTGACAAATACTTCCCAAGAGCAACTACCTGTACAGTTTACGCCGTGTGTTGTGCGTACGCGCTTATCGTGTTGATGGCGGTTACGATAAAACTCTTCCCATTTACGTTCGGTGGGAGAAATCTTCTTTTTAGACCAGTCTTTCATGAATGCCTCCTTGAAGTAATTCCTGCGTCTTTTCTCAAGCGATCCGATAAAGTTTCCCGTTGTCGTGGCCAGTAATACGCCATGATGCCAAATAATGCGCCAGCACCCAAAAGCCCAACAATCCAAAACAAAGCCGAAGTGTTTTTTTCTACGCCTTCCACATCAACGGTTGTAAAGAAAGCCAACAAATCTGCAATCTCTTGATCCGTCAAATCTTTACCTTCATAAACACCTTGCATAGTGGGGAAAGCTATATTTTGAATTGCACTGACCAACCCAACTTTTCCAAAACGATCATAAACATGGGTCAGGTCGGGGCCTAAATTACCGCCACCGAGAGCACTAAAAGTGCCAACGGAATGGCAGGCAATACAAGGTGTGCCACCTTCCGTTAAAACTTTCCCGCCGGTAAAAATGGCTTCGCCCTGATCAAAATCTCCAGCAGGCAGGTCAACAACAACTGGCGCTACACTTTCTCCGCCCTCAAGAAAAGCCAAGAGTGCTTCAACATCTGTCTCTGTAAGCCCCAAATTTGGCATTGGTATGTTATTAAATTCAATCAGCATATCCATTGCAATTGGATCATCAGATGCCAATATCTGATCAGGCATGCTTATAAAACCCCTTACCCAATTTCTGTCGCGCCGCTCAAGCACCCCTTTCAAATCAGGGCCAACAATCACCCCTCCTCCAACTGAATGACAAGATACACACATCACTTCAAATATATCTTGCCCATCATCAGAAGATTGAAAGCTTGGCGCCGCAGATACTTGATAGAATACCCCCATCAACAAAACCCCACTTAAAAACAGAATCACAAAAGACCTTCCGCAAAATGAATTCCAGATCTTATGTCTAATTTTCATAGGATTCTCCTCCATTATTCGTTTTTTTTTCATTCAAAACCTTTCCATCATCAACCATTTTTCGCTTGGGTAAATCGGCGATAGCAGAGAGCAAATCAGATATTCGAGCATCAATAGATTGGTTCGTAATCACTTGCATTTGCTTGGTACTCAAATCTGCGCGAATAATCGCCAGCTCAGGATTTTCAATCAAGATAGGCGCAAAATCCACGACTACGTTTTCATCTGCCGCAGCCATAATCACAGCATCAAGATTCTGCTCTTTTAGCATAGGCAAAGCATCTTCAGGAGTAGGAGCTGTACCAATCACAGCAACATTCTCACTTCCCCCCAATGACTGAATTAAAGTATCAGCAAATAAAGAATCGCCGATGACAAAAACATTGCGTAGCTCCATTGGGCAAGCATAACGAACTGGGTAAAAAGCGTCTATCCATCGTGAGCAGAAAGAGGAACTAAAAAAGAGTGATGTTTATAATCACTCTTCCAAAACGAACTAGTTCTTTTGATTTGGATGCCGCTTCGCGCCGGAACACGCTTGATTTTGGCTTGTCTCCCTTTAATAAGCTGATTCTTGACGATAAACAAATTCCCCTAAATAGTCACGTTACAAACGTGACCTGCTTAATTCATCAATCTTCCAGCAACCCATGCCGAGACGCAAGCCGTGCTGCCTCTCGCCGATTGACCGCGTGTAATTTCCCCAAGATATTACGCACATGGCTTTTCACTGTGTAAATACTGATAGATAACACCGCCGCTATCTCTTTATCGGTAGCCCCCCTTGCGATATGCTGTAAAACATCACGCTCTCTGTGTGTAAGATCGGGAGTCTCTTCGCTTGAAGCTATGGCAACGGATTGGTTCATTAACTTAGAAAACTCATCTATTACACGTGTCGCTATTTTTGAAGATAACGCCGCTTCACCAGCCAAAGCCCTTCGTATACCATCCAGAAAATTATTCTTATTGGTACTCTTAAGCAAGTAGCCAACAGCTCCCGCTTTAATTGCGGCAAAGAGTTTTTCATCTTCATCGTGAACGGTGAGGGTAACAATTCGTGACCCAGGCAACTCAGTGCAAATCAGGCGGGTTGCTTCCAAACCATCACAGATGGGCATATTAATATCCATCACGATTAAGTCTGGATTTAAATCACGCGCAAATTTGAGAGCTTCTAAGCCATCCCCCGCTTCTGCTACAACTTCGAGGTCTGGTTGTGCGTTGATAAGTCCAGCTAACCCATCACGGAATAATTCGTGATCGTCAGCCAAAAGAATACGAGAAGGTGTCACGATTTTCCTCCCTGCTCAGATTTTGCTATAGGAAATTTCGCGAGAATTTGCGTTCCTTCTCCAAGATGAGACGAAAAAGAGAATTCTCCGCCAGACCTTTCTGCTCGCGTTCGCATAATTCTCAAACCAAAATGATTGCCACCCAGCGAACACTGAGGGTCGAAACCTTTGCCGTCATCTTCAATGATAAAGTGAATATCCCCATTTGCACGTTCTGCCCGCACCCAAGCCTGCTTGGCTTGAGAATGTCGCTGGACATTGGAAAGCGCTTCTCGCACGATATGAACAACCTGTCTCTGCGTGGCAGGGGGAAGCATCAGTGCAGAAGAATCGCTAATTTCCAGTTTAATGGGAAGCTGATAGGTGGCAAAAAACTCATCTACAACGGAAGCAAGTTTCTTTGCAAGGTCGCCCCGATCCTGTTTGGGTTTGAGGAGACCTGTTAGCGCATCCCGTACTTGTTGATAGGCCGTTTCGGTTGCTTTTTCTATCTGCATTAACGTAGTGCGCTCTTCGGCATCTTGATCGTCAACGAGAATTTCACCCAATCGCTCTAATTTAATCCGTGTAAAACTTAATATTTGAGCAAGGTTATCGTGCAGATCGGCGGCTAATTGTTCTCGTTCGGCAAAAGCAGCAGCTTGCTTTGTTTTTTGGCGTTCTACTTTTGCAAGATTAGCATTGGAGATGGCGATTGCGGCAGAGTTTGCCAAGAGATTGAGCGCGTGTTGATTATCGGCATCAAAAGAGGCTATTTCGCTGAGATCGTTTTTGCCAGACTGCACCACACATATTGCGCCAAGTGTATGCTCGCCTGCTCGAAGGGAAGTTGCCACGCAATGCCCGGCATCGTTTGCAAGAAGGAATTTACAATTTGTGCATTGAGTCTCGCTGACGATGGTCTCACCTGCATTCATGACTTGCTGTGTAAGCCCTTCTTGAATTGATTCCTTAACGCCTAACTCAATATCTACGTCTCCACTATATGAAGCCAGTTCTAAAGTTCTTTCATTTGGTGATAGCACACAGAGAGCCGCCGACTCTGCCTGCATTAGCAGGCGAGTACGTTCTACGACTGAATTTAGTAGTTCGTTCAAATCTCGTTGGGCTACAATTTCTTGGCTAAACTCAAATGCAGTTGCAAGCTCTTTCGTTCTTTGTACAATTCGTCCCTCTAGTTTTTTTCGAGATTGAGCTAGTTCTGTGCGCATAACGCCAAAGGTTTGTGCCAGTTCCCCCAACTCATTATTTTCTATTGGCGGAAGAGACCAATCAAGATTTCCTTCTCCTATCTTTTCTACCGCTCTACCTAATTCTGATAAAGGGTTAAGAATAATACGGCGCGTATCAATGAAGCCCCAAATAAGTAATCCTATTGCCGCTACCCAAAACGCGACTTGTATTAATATCAGGCGCAGATTTTTGGCTTCTGCGCGGATTTCAAAAGCAGTCACTACCGCATCCAATTGGTCAAGAATAATTGGAGCTTCGAGAAGAAGCGTTTCGGTATCTTCTGGCGCTAAGTGTTCTTGAAAATGCGCCCAAGTTTGAGACGCTTCATCCAGTTGATCATCTAATGCAGCGTCTGGGGCGATAGGCAGGGAAACAAGATTTCCATCAGAATCTACAGTTTCTCCTCCAAAGCGAAGAGCATGAAGGGTTTGGTCAAAAAGCTCAATTGTCTCAGAGAGTTCTAGGCTTTCTGGTTCAGCTAGAGCCAGCCAAGTCATTTTTTGGCTAAGCATACGTTGGCGCCCCGCCAAATTGATGATGAGCGCATCCTTGTTTTGTGTGGCGATTCCCAAATAAGTCGCGGCTACAGAGAAACTGACCAATAATACAAATGCCAGAAAAAGAAACCCCAATCGTCCCCTGATGCTTTTGTTATTTAACATAATGGGAAATTATAGCCTATGCTTTGAGTGAAAACAAAAAACCTTGTGTGAATCAGTTTTTTTTCTCCAGCAAGATAATACTCAACAAGCATTCAGTTTGTTAATGCTTTCATTATAACCTCCCTTGCAATGAAGATAAAAGCAAAAAATCCCTGTAAAAAGGGACTTTTTATTGTGCACCCGGCGGGAGTCGAACCCACAACCAACTGATTCGAAGTCAGCTACTCTATCCATTGAGCTACGGGTGCGTGGGCGCAATTATACCCTTTACAGGGGTTTTTACTAGGTCTTTCCCACATCTGGGGGGGGGTAGGAAGCTCAAGAAGAAAATATGCTTACAGAGTTATTGCTCAAACCGGGGTTCATGCTCACTTCTCCTGTCAAAAAGAAGCTCGCTGGGGATCCAAGTACATATGGGTATATCCCCTAAGCATCCCCGTGAACGGGGGTAAAGAGCTGCTAAACTTAGCAGCTCTTTGTTTTTGCGAGCAATTGGCGAGCAATTACTCGCGGATCTGACTCTAATTGGATATCTTGTTTTCAAGAAATTCCCCGAAATTAACCGGAATTGGTGTCATGATTTCATCCATGATTCGTGCAGCACTTTCCTGCATTACTGGAATTGGAAATCTAAATCGATCGAATCTCTCAGCATATTCGTTGATCACGACCGCCACATTGTTTTCTGACCCTAGATTAACACCAACATGTAGTGTGTCCTTCTTAACTTGGGCTAATTTCCTTGATATCTTTTGTTGTGCCATGCGGTATCTCCTTGTATTTGAGTTCGCTTGATTCTCAACAGGGAGGATACCTCTCTAGTTCTTTATACCAGTTGGTTGGGGGTTCGAATCCCTCTGGGTACACAATAAAACCCCTCCTTTGGGGGATTTTAGTTTCGTCTTTCTACTATCACGAATAGTATTATTGATGTTACAATAGCCTTACAAAGCCGCAAAATTAAAGTCTTAAACAATATTATTAAGGCATGCATTGTACATTATAGTGAACACAGAGGGCCAATATTAATTCTCCCATGAAGGAAGGATGATGATGCTATTGTCTAAACAGCTACCTAAGCAACGAGTAAAACAGAAGGCGGGACTCAATATTCTTATTGTTGATGATGATAGTTTAAATCAACGCCTCCTTAATATTGTGCTCGCACGCGATAATCATGAAATCACCTTTGCGTATAGCGGGAATGAAGCCATCAATGCGATAAATCAACATCAATTTGATCTAATTTTTATGGATATTCAAATTCCAGATATGGATGGTTTCGAAATTTGCACCTTTATTAGAAATAGCAATTCACCAAATAAGCAAACCCCTATAGTTGCTCTCACAGCATTATCTGCTCAGCACGAAAGTCTACAGGATTATCTAAACAATGGGTTTATTAACGATTGTATCTTCAAGCCTTTTGAAACAAAACATATTGAGCAAGTCATTGCATCAGTTCGCACAGGAAAAGGCTTGGTATATTCTAATGCTGTGCAAAAAGATCCTAAAAAAGCACCTATTCTAGAAACTGAAAATATCTTGCCTTTTTTTAACAACGATCCACAAAATTATACAGAACTTTTTATGGAGTTTTTGCAAGCACTACCAGAAAAAATCAAGAAGATGCAAGAAAGTGCACAAGAACAAGATTGGCAATTGCTATCTTTGCTTGCCCATAATCTAACTGGGGTTGCGGCAAACTTTGGGGCAATGAAACTCTCCGCGCTTGCTCAACAATTAGACAATGAAGCGGGTCAAAAAAAAATGACCGCTGCCCATGATTCATTAGAAAATATTGAGAGGAATGTTTTGCCTCTTAAAAAAGCTTTTATTGCATTGCGTAAGACTCCAGCAAATTAAATTAACCAGGAAACTGATTTTATGCTGTACGTCCTCAGACTTTTCGGACACATACTTAATGGAGGCTTTCCGCCTCGC